>CAXHCC010000038.1:0-17669 GCA_964014945.1 uncultured bacterium
TGTTTACATTGGTAAAATAGTTAAACGTAACAGGCGGGTTAACCCCTGCAACACCGGTTGCATCAAACTTAATGACTTGATCAGGAGCGCCAATACATACATCGTTTAAAGAAGCAGTAATGGTTGATATAGGATTAGGGTCGATGATTAAGGTGTCAAAACTACCCGTTGCGCCACAAGTTAAACCACTATTATTGGCTACACCGGTTAAGGTATAAATAAGGGTGTCTGCTGCTAAAGTAGATACCGTAAAGGAAGTAGAAGCGCTGCCTGCTGTAGTGCTAACGCTGTGGGTGGTAATACCTGTTCCTAACGTGTTTAGCGAATAATCAAACCTAAACGGTGCATTTCCGTTAGCACCTGTAAAGGTAATGGTAGGTGCAGCGTCACCCATGCAAACTCTATAAGTTGATGAACTTACTGTTCCGGTAGCAGGTGACTGTACATCAACAGTGGCTACATCAGGGCTCGCTTGTGAACAGGCGTTCGCATCCTGCACACTTACTAAAGCATAGGTATAAGTGCTTGCTGCTCCAGTGTTAGCAACTACAGAGACGGTGCTGCTGCCTCCTGTTGTGTTTACATTTTGTGGTGCACCACCATCAATGGTGTAGGTGAATATGTATGGAGCTGTAGTTCCAGCTCCTCTAAATAATATGTTGGTATTAGGAGCACCTGTACACACAACAGTATCGTTACCCAATGAACCAGTAGGTAAATCGTTTACGGTTATAATTGCACTACCAGTTTGTGGTTGGCTACAGGTAGTAGCATCCGTTACACTAATTAAAGAATAGGTAAACGTGCCCGCAACGTTTGTTGGTGCAGCAACTGTTAAAGGGCTTGCCCCACTTGCGGTTTGAGTAGCCCCGCCGTTGATGCTGTATTCAAAATCGAAAGGACCCGTACCTACGGTGCCGGTAAATGTAACATTAGGAGCGCCTGCGTCTCTACAAACAGCAGTAGTGCCACCAATTGTTGCTGTTGGAGATGGATTAACGGTAATTACTGCCGATCCGGTTTGAGCAACGCTACAACTCGCATCTTGTACGCTAACCAGGCTATAGGTAAATGTACCAGTAGCTGCATTGGCAGCAGTTAATGTAGCAGTAGTAGCTGCACCAACGGTGTTAACCGTTTGTGTGGCGCCACCATCGATACTGTAAGAAAATGTAAATGGAGCGGTACCGCTTGTTCCTGTAAAAATTACATCAGAGGTATTACCTTGACATATGGCCGTAGTACCAGCAATGGTAGCGGCAGGTAAAGGGGTTACACTTACCACTACCGTATCGGTTCCTGAGCAACCGTTGGCACTTGTAGTAAAATAGTAGCTTACATCTACGCTTCCTCCGCCAGTATTGGTTAAGGTTTCGTTAATCGTTGCATTGGCAGCTGAGTTAGCTGCTTCGGTAATATTAGCTTGTGTAGCTCTTGACCATGAAAAGGTAGCACCTGCCGTTGCGCTGGTAGCCGTATAATTAAAAGCGCTTCCGCTACAAATAGAAGGAGGGGTTAAACTGCTTGATAATCCTGGTTTGCCCGACATGGTTATTAAACCACTAGCAGGAGCTGTTCCTTGGATAGGAGAGGATGAAGTAATATCCGTACTAGCAGAAGCGTTCACAGATATGGTTCGGCCTCCACCGGAAGTAGCAGATAATTCAGCTACTATCCATACATATAAGTTGGTATTGGAAAGAGACATACTAAACGCAGGAAAGGTTTGTACGCCTGCTGCTGCAGGAGCAGCAATGGTTGATACCAAATTGGTAGTTGCAAATACGGGTGTAGTGGTTGTATACAATTTAAAGCTGACTACATCAGCAGCTTGGTATGAGCCAGCTGTGGTAAAGTTAAAACCAGTTATGTCTATTGGGTTGCAGGCATTAGCGTTATCGCCATATAAGGTAAAACCATGTATTGCTTGTTCTGTTTCTGGGCAAACCGTAGCCGCTGCAACTGGACTGGTAGTTGGTGCACCAGTTCCTTGCGCAGAAAGTGTTGATAAAGGTGGCCATTCTATCAATACCATTCCTTCTCCACCAGTTCCTCCATCTGCTTGGCCTTCGCCAGCACCACCACCACCACCGCCTGGTTGGTTGGCAATGGCAATTCTAGATGCAAACTTAGATCCATCAGCTCCTCTGGCACCAAAATATTTACTAGCGCCCGTTGCATTTGGTATTCCGCCTGTACCGTAAATAGTACCACAGCCCGAACCACTTGCATTTGTACCATTGCCTCCATTACCGCCAAATCCGGCAGATGCACCACCACCACCACCTGCACTCCAGGTAGTTCCATTGTGTGTACCTCCATTGCCTCCTTGGGTTAAGGTGGTACCTATAGTTCCAATCCCGCCTACACCAACAGCACCATTGTATTGGCCACCACCACCACCAGTTGCTAAAGCTCCTTGTGCAGCGTTAGTTGGTGGTACAGCGGCACCAGTAGCATTAAACCATGAATCTTGTCCTGCTGCTCCATTGTTGCCATTAGCACCACTTCCGCCAGCACCAACAAAAAGGTTGTACGTGTTGCCGGGAATTACGTTTACAACAGACTGGGCAAAACCGCCGCCACCACCTCCAGTTGCACCGTCGTTTGGACCTGCATTTCCTCCTCCTTGTCCACCTGCACCCCATACGCTCACTACTATATTGGTTACACCAGCAGGAGCTGTCCATGTTTGTGCCCCGGCCAGTGTAAAACGTACATTATCTGAAGCAGTTATACGGACTAAACCGTCTGCGCCTAAGCCGCCACCGCCACCGCCACCGCCACCTGGCGCTGTACCATTTTTAGAAGGAGCATTAGCATCTGCTGCACAATAATTACCGGCAAAGGCTCCTGCTCCCCCTGAACCACCATTACCTCTTCCGCCACCACCAGCAGACCATTGACCGTCATATCCATTAGCCCAACAACAAGCATCAGCCGGAGTAACTCCATTAACGCCTAAACCGCCAGCACCACCACCACCACCACTTCCATATACTCCGGCAGCTGGTTGTACACCATTAGCACCATTACCGCCCGTTGAAGTGTAGGGGTTAGTTCCTATTGTTATTGTTCCATTTCCTCCATTTTGTCCAGTACCTCCTGTTGCCGTAAGAATGGTCGTATTTGTTGGGTCAACTACGGTAGAAGATCCTCCGTTTACACCTCCAGCACCTACGTTAATTGTAAATATTTGTCCTGGAGTAACCCCTGTTACTGTTACTCTTGCGTACCCTCCGGCACCACCACCTTCAACTCCAGAGCCTGTTGTGGGGTTACCGTTAGCGCCACCGCCCCATGCTTCAAAAGTATATTCAGTTACACAAGGGTTATTAGGTACCGTCCAAGAAATTGGGCCTGCTGTATTCGTATAAGATACATCGTATTGGGCAACTGCTTGTAAACCAAAGTTTAATAAAGCAATTATAGCAAGTATATGTCTCATAGTTTCTCTTTTTATTCCGCTAATGAATACATGTGTATGTCAACAATAGCGGTGAACAAGTTTATATGTTGTAATAACGCTATAAATTGGTTGAGAGTTGCAATGTAATATTTGCTGATAGAGTTAGTAGTGGGTAATGATTAAATAATATATAAAATATTGAAATGCAGTAAAGTGTGACTTTTTTTATCATGTATTAACTTATAGGTTTGTTAGTTGTAATTTGTTATATTTGCTGCATTAACAAGTTTAGAATTATTTGTAAGTGGTAAATAAGGGGTTAGAGAAATTACAGCGACAATATATTAAGCACTTCGCACTGCTGGTGTTGTGTAGCTTATTATCGTTTGCAGTTTCGCACTCGTTTTACGATTGGGAAAGCACGCTTAAGATATTTGTTTTTCCCTTATTGTTATTCTATGCTTTGTATTATTTCTTTAATAATTACCCCTTTAATTTTGAACTGGTTTTTAGGTTGGGATTCTACGGCTTTGTAGTGTATATACTTACCTTGTTGATTTTATTTTCACGCGAACCTGCTGTTTATGGTTGGCTTATTGTGCCTGTTTTGGCAATCAATATGGTGGGAACAATAAAAGAAACAATTTTTTGGCTGCTGATTATGTTATTAATTGCGGGTGCTGCAGTTTTTATTACGGATTGGTTGCTTACAGAGTTGCCCTTTTCCTCTGATATATTACCTGATGTAGTATTGTTGCGGTATATCATTGTTGCTAACTGTGCCGCGTTTATTGCTTTTCTATTATATTATACAAGACGCTTCAATGAAGCAAGAAGTATCGTTACAAGAGAATTAAATGGAGAACTTACACAAACGGTTATGCCTAATACGGAATCAAATCAAATTACCGTGGATGATCAACGTGAGGATAAGTATGCGGAGTTATATAAGCGCGTGGAAACTTTTTTTAATGCAGGTTATGGATTTAAGTCGCCCCAATATACTGTTGAAAAATTGGCGGCAGATTTAAAATCCAACCCTAGATATGTATCAAAAGCCATAAAGCTGAATACGGGTATGAATTTTAAGTCGTTTATAAATCACCATAGAATTCAGGTAGTTAAACTCATGCTGAATGCAGGGGATCATAAACGATACACCCTTTCACACATTTATTCTAGTGTAGGCTTTGTAAACCAATCTACCTTTAATAGGGTATTTAAAGAGGTGGAGCGCGTAACTCCTTCTCAGTATATTGAAAGCCTAAAATAAAGTTCTTTCTCTACCTTACTTTATAAATTATCTAACTAGTTGTACTACACCTCTATAGGTAAAAGAGTGGTTGTTTTCGATAGCTTTAACATTAATTGCATAAACATAACTATCTAGTTGTGCTACCTCACTTCCTCCATTTGCGGTGCCATCCCAACCTTCGTTTATATCATTGCTAACAAATATGAGATTTCCCCACCTGTCGTAAATTTTTAGTTCGTATTCACCTATGCCATCACCTTTAGGTAAAAAGGTATCATTTAATCCATCGTTGTTTGGTGTAAATGCGCTTGGTGCGAATACTAAAGCTGGCATGGATATGTTTACTGGACGCATAATAGAATCAGTACATCCGAATTTATTTGCCACCACCAAATTGATGTAATAAACACCAGAGTCTGTATACTGATGATACTCAGGGTCTGGACTGTTGCTTGTTGTTCCGTCACCAAAATTCCAGTTCCAAGAAACTGCGTGTAAGGATGATTCATAAATATCTACATACGGTTCAAGAATAGAAGCATTGTTATCTTCTAATGTGAATTCCGCTAGCGGATTATTTATCACAATAATTTCTGCTGTTCCATTGGCCTTAGTTGAACAGCCAAGCGCATCTTTTACGGATATTAGTTTATAAGTATTCGTTCCAACTTTATTGGAGTTAACACTTAACGCAATGCTATCGCCGCTATTGGTTTGTATGCTTGGTGCTAAACTGTTATTAACACTATAAGTAATTTGGTATGGTGCCGTGGCATTGTATGCTTTAAACACAATATCTGAAACAAGGCTGTCTTGACAAACTTCGTCGTTACCTATAATGCTAGCTTTCGGAAGCGGATTAACCGTAACGGTTTTGATAGCTCCGCTAATTGCGTTGCTGCAATCCCCATCGGAAACATTTACGATTCTGTATTTTAAACTATCTACATTGTTCGTATTAGCGCCAATAACGGTAACACGATTGTTTCCTATTGTGGAAATTGTTAGTGGGGACCCTCCATCAACAGTATAACTTATTGTATATGGCAATGAACGTCCGTTTGAAGCTGTAAAAATTATTTGCAAGGGATCACCTTCACATGCCGTTGGTGAGGAGGTCGTTATTTGTGCATCCATGAGTGGCCGTACATTTACTAGGAAATTTGCCGAATCTTTGGCAGCGCCACAAGTATTATTACTAGCAACTATCATAGTTAACGTTACAGGGTTTCCTGCATCTCCAATAGAAGATGTATATGTTGGGGTTTCATTGTTTCCTGAAATTGTTCCCAAACCATTTTCTGTCCAGGTGATTGTTCCGTCTGTAGCACTTGCCTCACCTGTTTTAAGGGTGTAAAGAGCTTCTGCACAAATGGTAGTACTATTCCCTGAAACCGCTGTAGGAAGCTTATCTACATTAATTGTGTACATTGCGGTATCTGATTGAGGTGCACAAGAATTGGTGCTGGTTACAATCATATTTAAGATTACCGTATTTCCTCTGTCGGCACTTGTAGCTGTATAACTTGGTGTTAAGCTATTCGCATTTGATAAACTTCCGCTGCCCGATGAAATAATCCAACGAGGAGAACCATTGGTTTGAGTAGCTCCACTTATAATTGCGCTTGCATTTTCACAAATAGTTTGTGTTCCACCAGCTGTAGAAGTAGGAAGAGGGTCGATGGTTAAGGTAGTTGTTTTAACCGCCGTTTGGTTACCGCAACTATTGTTACTGGTAACCGTCATGGTTAAGATAACTGCATTACCTGCGTCGCTACTATTCGCTGCATAAGTTGGAGACGTGCTTGTTTCATTGGTTAAGGTGCCATTACCATTGTCTGTCCATAATATTGAACCGTTATTAGCTGCTGCGCCTGTAATAGTGGTAGATCCATTTTCACATATTGAAACATTGTTTCCTACAGTTGCTGTTGGTAAAGGGTCAATTTGTAAAGTGTCCGTTGCAGTAGTTGTTGCACCAGTACAAGTGTTGTTGCTGGTAACAGTCAATGTTAAAATAACCTCGTTCCCTTTATCTGATGCACTTGCAGTATATGTTGGTGTTAAACTGTTATTTGTACCGTTAAATGAGCCTGCGCCGTTATGTGACCAGTCAGGTGTGCCGTTGCTTAAACTGGCACCGTTAACAGTTGCGCTCGCATTTTCACAGATTGATTGACTATTTCCTGCAGTTGCTGTTGGCAATGCATCTATATTGAGTGTGTGAGTTGCAGAAGCAATTGCTGGTGAACAAGAATTTGTACTTGTAACCGCCATTGTCAATACAACAGCGTTGCCTGCATCTGTAGAACTAGCGGTGTAAGTTGGGCTGGTAGTATTGTCGTTAACCAGTGTTCCTCCACCATTATGTGTCCATGCTATATCGCCATAACTTGCTAGTGCGCCGTTTACATTAACAGAAGCATTTTCGCAAATGGTGTTGCTTCCACCAGCGATGGCTAACGGTAAACTATCCACTCTAATTTGGTGGGTTGCTGTTGCAGTAGCCGTTCCACAAGAATTATCACTGGTTACCGTTAATGTAAACGTTAGAACTGTACCGTCATCACCAACACCCGGAGAATAATCTGGAGTAATAGTAGTAGCGTTATTTAAGATGCCATTTCCATTATGCGTCCATACGCTCGTTCCGTCGCTAAAGGTGGCTCCTAGTATGTTCTGATTTCCATTTATACACATAGCATCCGAGTTGCCAGATGTTGATGCCGTAGGCAAGTTTTCAATTACAACAACAGCATTTCCGGTTTGAGCTTGATTGCAACTGTATTTATCGCTTACAGCTAGAAGGTTAAAAGTATACGAGCCTGGGGTGTCACTTACTATAAGGTCAACGCTATTCTGTGTGCCCGTTGTGCTAATAGTTTTACTAGTACCACCATTAATATCATAGGTGAAAGTATACGGTGCTGTTCCGTCCGCTCCGGTAAATGTAATTATGGTGGAACCTGTTTCACAAATAGTATTATTACCTGTAATACTAGCAGTTGGTAATGGGTGTATTGTTATTGATGCAGAACCGAACCCACTTCCAGTACACACATTTGACTGTGATACTCCGTTTGAATAAATGGTTGTACCAACTTGTCCAGCTGCTATAAATATAGTGGTATCCATTTTTCCTAGAGATAATGGTCCTAGATCGTATCCACCAACTGGCGTTTTAACTGCTGCAACAGCTGCTAGGCTATCTATGCCATATTGCTCCGTATAATTGAATGTTACTTGCCCAACTACGTTAATAGCGTTAAAATCAAGCTGAATTCCACCTGGTTGACCAAAGCATTGATTAGCACCTAATGGAGAAGTAATTGTAGATAATGGTAATGGATCTACAATCATAAGAATGGTGTCTGGTGCTGCTTGGCAAACAAGACCTGAATTATCTGCAACGCCAGTTATGATGTAACGTAATGTGTCCGCATTATTTGTAGGAACCGGATCGTTGGCCACATTTGCTGCAGCTTGAACGGAATAGCTAGTTACACCAACGTAATTACCATTAACCAATGAGTCTACGGTATAAGTAAAAGAATATGGGGCGACTCCGTTTGAACCAGTAAATGTAATATCTGGTGAAGCCGCACCCACACAAACTCTAGTAACTGCAGCTGAAAGGGTACCATCAGCTGGTGGTTTAATATCAACTGTAGTTGATACGCCGTTTACTGTTCCTGAACAAGCATTTACACTTCCTTCTTGCACGGAAATTAAGTTGTAGGTAGTTATGCCCGCCACATTATTAGCTGCTGTAATGGTGGCAGTGTCACTACCAGCACTTGTAATTGTGGGTTGCACAACACCATTAATATCATAAGTAAAAGTGTAATTAGTAGACCCTTGTTTGCCAACAAACTTAATTTCAGGCAAGGTTGGGTCGTTTAAACAGGCCTGTGCTGGACCAATTAGTTCTCCAGATGGTACTGCTCCAACTGCTACTATTACATCTTCAGTTGTGCTACAACCATTAGCAGAACTTGTATACGCATAGGTAACATTTATGGCAGAAGTAGAGCTATTGCTTAACGTTTCGCTTACTCCGTTAGTACTACTTGTTCCAGCTTCTGCTATATCAGTAATGGTAGCTCTTGACCATGTAAAAGATGCTCCTGCTGTTGTACTTGTGGGAGTATAGTTAAATGTGCCACCGCTACAAATGCTTGGCGGTGTTAATGTGCTGCTAAGGGTTGGTGCGTTTACAAATGTTTGGGTAGCACTTGCGGCTCCATATCCTGCCGCATTAACTCTAACTGCAGGGGTAGTCGTTGCTTCGGTATCAGTTGATGCATTGGCATTAATTGTTCTGTTGCCGCCAGCTGTGTTGGTTAAATCCATAGTTACCCAAAAATAATTTACGTTACTTCCTAGATCATATGCTGGGAA
Organism: uncultured bacterium; assembly: GCA_964014945.1. Lineage (GTDB taxonomy): Bacteria > Bacteroidota > Bacteroidia > 2-12-FULL-35-15 > 2-12-FULL-35-15 > 2-12-FULL-35-15. The sequence continues at coordinate 9,066 of CAXHCC010000038.1, forward strand.
CGTTGGAAATGTTTGTGTGCCTGCTGCTGCAGGTGCCGAAATAGTTGCTAATAAGTTAGCAGTTGAAAATGTGTTGGTAGTTGTAACGTAAAGTTTGTAATTAGCAATATCGGTTGCTAAATAGGTGCCTGCTGTAACCATTCTAACATCAGTTACAACATTTTTATTGCATTGTTCAGCATTATTACCTGAAATTATAAAACTGTGCATAAGTATATCTGTTGCACCGGCACATATATTGTTGGCGTTTACTGCAGCTCCGTTGTTGGATATATCAACAGAAGGGAAGTATCCAAGAATCATTTGACCATTTGAACCTCTAGCTCCTGGTCCACCATTAGCGGCACCGCCACCACCTGCACCATAACCACTTGCATCTTGACCAAACTGATAGGTAGATGCTCCCGTAGCACCATTATAACCTCCCGCAGGGGCAATACCTCTTACACCAGCAGCCTGGTTACCCGCATCACCGCCATCACCGCCATCAGCGGCATAACCTGCAGATGATCCACCGCCACCACCAGCGCCCCATATATTATCTTTTCCTTTTCCTCCATTACCTCCGGAGTAAGCTATAAAACCTGGCCCTGCTATGGATTGTGCGGCACTTCCTCCAGCACCTCCTAAAGCATCAGAACCTTCTACACCCTGTTGTCCCCCTTTACCGCCTTTGGCTAAAACTTGTGTAGTGGCTAAATCGCCGAACCAGGTGTCACCACCATCACCGCCATCAGACTGGTTTTCTAAATCTAAACCAAGTCCAGCACTACCACCTTCTCCAATGTTTAATGTATAGGTTTGTCCAGGTACTACAGACACAATGGCTTTACTATAGGCGCCGCCGCCACCTCCACCAGCACCGCTCGACCAATCAATGTAACCACCGCCACCGCCACCAGCTCCCCATACTTCTACTTCAACCGAAGTGATGCCAGCTGGAGCAGTCCACGTAGTGGTTGCGTTGTAGGTAGAGTATCTACCCCAGTATACAATAACTTTTCCATCACCACCATTTGCACCTGGTTCACGGTTGGTACTTCCACCACCACCACCACCACCTGGTTGTCCATCGGTAGCGGGCCCAACACCAGCAGGCATACCAAACTCATTGTGTCCAGAACCTCCCTCAACTCCACCAGCTGGACCAGCCCCACCTGCTGGTGCACCAGAACCTAGTTTACATGTATAACCTTCGTAGCAATGAATGTAGCCAATTTTCCCATCTCCACCATTTTCTGATCTACCTGCAGAGCCTCCGCCACCGCCACCGATGCCGTGTGGATTATAGTCGTTTAAAAAACCTGCTCCCCCATTTCCACCTGAATATACATCATCGCCAATTGCGCCTACTGTTGATCCTCCTGCACCACCAGCATTGATGTTTAATGCCTCTCCATTAGGGTCATCGGTTGGATTTCTGGCACCAGTATTTAAATTGGCAACATTAATTACCGGGTTAAGGACTCCATTATAATCCAATGCATTAGACCTTGATCCACCACTTCCTCCATTAGCAAGTACCAGTTTGGTTCCTGCCGCATTTTCAAAATAGGAAGCTTCTCCATCTTGTCCGTCTGTAGGCGCAGTTGTACCGCCAGCCCCACCAGCTCCAACATATATAGTGTATACTTCTCCTGGCGTTACAGGGATGCTGTTTGTTCTACTAAATGCACCACCACCGCCGCCGCCGCCTGCTTCATTTCTTGCTGAAGCAAGGTCCTCGGCGCCACCACCACCACCTCCTGCGCCCCAGGCTTCAACTTTAATTTCACTTACACAGTTAGGAACTGTAAAAGTGTAAGTTCCTGTAACGGTATAAGAAATGGCATCCGTTAATGTTTGACCAATAGCAATTGTTGCTATAAGAAGAGAAAGTGAAGTGCTTAATAATTTTTTCATAACGTGTGGTATTGTTCTAAAAAATAAACTCAAAAACCAAGGTTAAATATTCTGGTTTCGTCCTTCTAGATGTAGAAGTTATTTAAAAAGTTGCCACAAAAATGAGGGTGAAAGTGATGGGGTAAAGCCATTTATCATATTTGGTATGTTTTAATCGTAACTTATAGAAAATTAGATATATAAATAAAGTTGTATATTTGAAAATATGAAATATGACTTATGTGAAATCGGCGTGGTATATCTAAAATGGACAAGGAGTGAGAAACTTGCAATCAGGTGAAAGTGTACCAGAGAAAATGGGTAATGATGAGTTATGATAATTTAGTTTTTTAGTAATCAAAGCAATTTAGGGCAAATAAATTATGGATTACCAGGAAGCAATTGAAGAAGTAAAAAAGAATTTCATGAGGGTATATCTCATGTTCACTGGGATCGGTTCTTTTTATTTTAGCGTGCTTTTTTATTTAATCGACATGCCGATCGTCTCTGTTTTTTGTGCGATTTGGTGTGCTGTGGTGGTGGTAGCCTTCTTGCTATTGTCAAAACTAACATTTCAATTTGATCAAGTTTTTAACCTCGGAATCACGATAATGGCGGTTATTGTGTTTGGTGGTATAATAATATTAGAAAAACATTTTTTTAGCATTTATTTATGGCTATTCATATTTCCGCTGGTAGCATTTATTGGTAATGGTTTTAGAAACGCCGTTTACTGGTCGGTAGCGGTTGTTGTTATGGCCGTAGTGGGTCCTTTAATTGCTCAATACCTCAATGTAGGTTCTCAGGTTATTCTTACTGCACAGCATAAAGCTTGGGTAGATTATAGTACAATGTTTCAATGCTTTTTTCTATTACTGTTGTGTTTATACGCTTATGGTAAAATGAACCATATAACAGTTAAAGGAATTCATCTGTTGCATGAGATGGACAAGAAGGAGTCGATTAAAATGACCTTGGAAGAAAGAAAATTTACCGAGGTGTATGATCAAATTGAAGAATACATTAAGAAGAAGAAGCCTTATCAGCAGGCTAACTACAATATTAATATGTTAGCCAATGATTTAAATAGTAACGCTACTTATATGGCCAAAGGAATTAAGCAGGGGAGCGGTTTAAGCTTTAATCATTACATAAATAAATGTAGGGTTGAAGCAATAATTGAGAAAATTAAAATTGGGGAACACGAACAGTATACCTTAAAGCATTTATACACGCAGGAGGGGTTTACAAATCAAACTACTTTTAATAGGGTGTTTAAGGATGTTACCGGCGAAACACCATCTAAATTTATTGAATCACTTTAAGGTGTTTTAACCAATCGGGAAAAACTGGTAGGAGATATAGATTGCCGCAATAATGCCTGCTAAGTCGGCAATTAAACCAGCTGTTATGGCATATCGTGTGTTTTTAATACCTACCGAACCAAAGTACAGCGCAATAATATAAAAGGTAGTATCCGCAGCACCTTGGAAAACACAACTTAACCTACCAACAAAGCTATCTGCACCATAATTTTGCATGGCTTCTATAGCAAGTCCTTTAGCACCACTACCGCTTAAAGGTTTCATAAAGGCAGTTGGAAGCGCTTCCACAAACGAAGTGTCAAAACCAAGCGCAGCAACAAGGGTTGCAATACCATCGGTTAATAAATTCATAGCTCCTGAAGCCCTGAATACTGCTATGCCAACAAGCATGGCAACTAAGTAAGGTATTATCCGAATGGAAGTTTCAAAACCGCCTTTGGCACCATCAACAAATGCTTCATACACATTTTCTTTTTTGATAACCGCACCTGCGATAAACGAAATAATAATTGAAAGAATAATAAAATTAGCCAACAGTGTAGATTGTTGTGAAACCTCCTCTTGGCTTAATTGGCTGAAATACCAAATTATTCCGCCAATTACTGCGCTAATACCAATTAACCAGCTTAGCACAACTTTATTAAATAGGTTAATCTTTTGCCAAATAGCAACTGCTATTAAACCTGCAAGTGATGAAAAAAACGTGGCAAGTAAAATAGGAATAAACACGTCCGAAGGGTTTAGTGCACCATTTAAATCTCGAAGTGCAATTATGGTAATGGGTATAATTGTGAGTCCAGAGGTGTTAAGCACTAAAAACATTATTTGCGCGTTTGAGGCAGTATCTTTTTTAGGGTTTAACTCCTGCATGCTGTCCATGGCTTTTAATCCAATTGGAGTGGCTGAATTATCCAAACCCAACATGTTGGCAGAAAAATTCATGATAATTTGTCCATTAGCTGGATGGTTTTTAGGAATTTCAGGAAATAGTTTGCTAAAAAAAGGCCCTACCAATCGTGCTAAAAAACGTATAGCGCCTGCCTTTTCTCCTATGTTTAATAGCCCTAGCCATAAGGTCATAATACCTGCTAAGGGTAGGCAAATATCCATTACAGCCATTTTTGAGGAAGCAAAGGTGGCATCAACTATTGCTTTAAAAACCAAAGAGTCTCCGTCTATCACATACTTAATTAACGCTACAACAAAGGCGATGAGAAAGAATGCTACCCAGATATAATTTAAAACCATAGTTAATAACTAATACTATTGTAACGAATGTATGCAAATTGCAAGCACTTCATGATTTAAATCAATATAAATATTAACCATTCATTCTTGATAAAATGCCTTTATGTTTTAATAATTTTTTACTTTTGAACCTCCTTAAATAATAACAGAATTCACACATAAATAAATAATTAAAAAATGGGTTTTATAGCAAGTGTACACGGCCGCCAAATTTTAGATTCAAGAGGTAATCCAACCGTGGAGGTAGAAGTAATAACAGATGCAGGAGCAATGGGTAGAGCTGCTGTGCCTTCAGGAGCTTCCACTGGAATACATGAAGCGGTTGAGCTTCGTGATAATGATAAAGATGCCTATATGGGTAAAGGCGTATTAAAAGCGGTAAACAACATCAATACTGTTATACGTGAAGAATTGACAGACGCCTATATATTCGATCAAAATGGAATAGATCAGGCCATGTTAAAATTGGATGGAACAGATAACAAAGGAAATTTAGGTGCCAACGCCATTTTAGGTGTTTCATTAGCAGTGGCAAGAGCAGCTGCTGAAGAAGCTTCGTTACCATTGTACAGATATGTAGGTGGTGTAAATGCGAATTTATTACCAGTACCAATGATGAATATTATTAACGGTGGTTCGCATGCTGATAACTCCATAGATTTTCAGGAGTTTATGATTATGCCAGTAGGGGCAAGTAGCTTTTCTGAGGGAATACGTATGGGAACTGAAGTGTTTCATCACCTGAAAAAAGTATTGCAAAGCAAAGGTTATTCTACCAATGTTGGTGATGAAGGAGGGTTTGCACCTAATTGTAAATCAAATGAAGAGGCAATTGAATCTGTACTACAAGCAATTGAAAAAGCTGGTTACAAACCAGGTGATGATATTTTTGTTGCATTAGATGCAGCTTCTTCCGAGTTTTATTTGGAAAAAGAAAATGTATATCATTTGCATAAATCAACGGGCGATAAGCTTACACCTGCTCAAATGGCTGACTTTTGGACAGACTGGACAAAAAAATACCCGATTGTATCAATTGAAGATGGATTAGCGGAAGATGATTGGGATGGTTGGGCGGATTTAACCAAGAAAATTGGAGATAAAGTGCAACTAGTTGGCGATGATTTATTTGTAACCAACGTGAAAAGGTTGAGCGAAGGAATCGACAAAAACATCGCTAATTCTATTTTGGTGAAGGTGAATCAAATTGGTTCTTTGTCTGAAACAATTGATGCAGTTCAAATGGCGCAAATAAATGCGTATACTTCTGTAATGAGTCACCGTTCAGGAGAAACCGAAGATAGTACCATTGCTGATTTGGCGGTTGCATTAAACTGCGGGCAAATTAAAACAGGATCGGCTTCACGATCGGATAGAATGGCAAAATATAATCAGTTGTTGCGTATTGAAGAGCAGTTAGGCGGAAATGCAAAATACTTAGGAAAAGAGTTTAAATACGTTAAGTAAAACTACATATCCTGTGTAATGATTGCTATTGAGCTTTTAAAAAAGGAGCAGAATCATTAAAGTTATTCGATAAAATGCCCTATATTAGGCGGCGGTTTTAAAAGAAGACAATAAATAATAAGATAAGTATGGACTCATTGAAAGAAAAATTTGCGGCGAAAGCGGGACCACAAGCGGCTGAGGTAAAACAAATTATTAAGGAAAGTGGAGACGTAGTTTTAGGGCAATATACAGTTGCTCAAGCATACCAAGGAATGAAAGGAATTATTGGTTTGGTAACGGAAACGTCTAAGCTTGATCCTGCTGAAGGTATTCGTTTTAGGGGGTATACCATTCCGGAATGCCAAGCAAAATTGCCAAAAGCAGATGGTGGTACTGAGCCCTTACCAGAAGGTATTTTTCATTTAATGTTAACAGGTGAGTTGCCAACTGAGAATGATGTTAAACACATTACCAATGAGTGGGCCAAACGTGCTATTGTGCCTAAGCATGTATTTGAAGTGTTGGATAGATTGCCAACTTCTACGCACGCAATGACGCAATTTGTTACGGCAATTATGGCTATGCAAACGGAGTCTGTTTTTGCTGAAGCATATAAAAAAGGAGTTAGTAAAAAGGAATATTGGGATTATGTATATGAAGATTCTATGAATTTAATTGCTCGTTTACCACGAGTGGCTGCGTATATATATAGAAGAAAATATAAAAATAACGAGCATATTGAGCCAAATGCACAATTAGATTGGGCTGCAAACTTTGCGCACATGATGGGCTTTGATTCAAAAGATATGTATCGAATGATGCGTATGTACATGACCATACATGTTGATCATGAAGGTGGCAATGTTTCAGCGCATACAACTCATTTAGTAGGTTCTGCACTAAGTGATCCTTATTTGGCTTTTGCTGCAGGTATGAATGGTTTAGCAGGTCCATTGCACGGTTTGGCTAATCAAGAGGTGTTAAGTTGGATTTTGAATTTACGTGAAGAGTTAGGCGGAGGTTTACCTACGGAAGATCAGATTTCTGAGTATATCAAAAAGACCTTGGCAGATGGAAAGGTTGTACCTGGTTATGGTCATGCGGTATTGCGTAAAACAGATCCTCGTTTTACAGCTCAAAAAGAATTTTACGAAAGATATATAGTGCCGAATGGCAAGGATGATTTATGTGAAATTGTGCAAATGATGTACAAAGTGGCTCCAGATATTTTGAAAAGTACTGGAAAAATAAAGAACCCTTGGCCAAACGTTGATGCACATTCAGGCGTATTGTTAACACACTATGGTATGGTGGAGCACGACTTTTACACGGTAGTATTTGGTGTATCAAGAGCGCTTGGTGTATTGGCATCCTTAATTTGGGATAGAGCATTGGGTAGCGCAATTGAGCGTCCAGGATCTATAACAACAGAAGGTATTAAGAAAAAGATTGCGGAAACAAAAGTAAACGCGTAATAGTACTTATGTTATTAAATTAACTTCGTTGTATTAAAGGCCCATATTAAATGGGTCTTTTTTTAATTTAGCATTTCAATAAAAAATAAATAATGATAACCATGAAAAAACAACTAGCATTATTAATGCTTTTAGGTCCTTTGAGTATGTTTGCCCAAGGGTTTCAAATTCATACCCAAGGAATAAAACAGCAAGCTATGGGTAATGCAGGAGCTGCGTATGTTCAGGATGCTGCTACTATTTACTATAACCCAGGTGGTTTAGCATTTGTAAATGATAATGGCGCTATTTTAGGTAGTAATGTAATAATTGCAAAATCTGCTTTTTTAGATTCACGAGCCAAAACAGTTTCTAACAGTACTGGTGGGCCATCAGTTACAGGACAATTTTATACTTCTTATGGTTTTGACAGTTTAGCTTCGGGACCATTGCAAAATATGCGTGTTGGTTTAGGTGTTTATACCCCATTTGGTGCAGGCGTTGAATATGCAGATGATTGGTTTGGTAGGTTTGTTGTGCGGAAGTTTGCTTTAAGTACCCTCAACCTTCAACCTACGGTTAGTTATAGTATGCTTGATGGAAAACTTGGAGTAGGTGCCGGTTTTGTTTTGTCGCTTGGTTCAATGACAAGATTAGCGGATGCAAATACTGCCGATTCTACTTCTGGAAATTTTATGTCGATAGAAGTTGGAGGTAGGTTTGTTGGCGCAGGTGTAAATTTAGGTCTTACCTATAAAGTAACAGATGACTTAACATTAGGCACGAGTTTTAGATCTCCATTTAAAGGTAATATAAAAGACGGTGATGTAACTATTACTAATAGACCAGTAGAATTAAAAGATACGGTTCCTGATAATACGGTAGACCTAACTATTAACTTCCCTACGGTGTTTTCAGTAGGAGCAGCTTATGCAATTAACGACAAAATAGATGTTACCCTTGATTATAACTTCTATGGGTTTAGCACTACAGATACGGTTAAAATTGATTTTGACAAGAATACAAATTCTTTTGAAGACAGGGTTGATCCGCAAGAGTTACAAAATGCACATGCTATCATGTTTGGTGCGCAGTACAAAGTAACTGACGCTATCTCAGCAAGAGCAGGTTTGCGCTATGCCACATCTGCAGTGCAAGATGGTTTTGTTAAACCAGATGCTGCAGATGCAAATAGGTTGGCCTATACTGTTGGTTGTGGTTATAACTTAAACCTGTCTCTTATACAC
>CAXHCC010000039.1:0-17577 GCA_964014945.1 uncultured bacterium
CTCCACAACGCACATCGTCGGCAGCGTCAGATGTGTATAAGAGACAGGGGAGCTGCTGCCAAGCATTTAACTTCAGTAACGCTGGAATTAGGAGGGAAGTCACCAACTATTATTGATAAAGGAGCCAACCTAAAGAAAGCAGCTGCTAAAATATCTTGGGGAAAGTTTGCTAATTCTGGCCAAACATGTGTAGCTCCTGATTATGTATTTGTGCATGAAGAAGAAGTGGACAAGTTTATTCAATTAATTAAGCAATCGATTGAGGATAAGTACTTTAAGAATGGGTCTATCAATAAAGTTGATTATTGTAAAATGATAAATGATAGGAACTTTGAGCGGGTGAAAAAACTTTACGATGAAGCGGTTGATAAAGGTGCAAAGGTGGCATATGGTGGTACTTTTGAAAAAGATGATTGCACGGTGCATCCCACAATTTTAACTGATATTCCAGCGGATGCAGAAATAATGCGTGAGGAAATATTTGGGCCAATTTTGCCAGTAATAACCTATAAAAACTTGTATGAAGTTACAAATCATATAAACAATAATGATAAGCCGCTGGCATTTTATATATTTAGCCGAAATAATAATAACATCAAAAATATAATTAGCAAAACCACTTCTGGTGGTGTTTGTGTTAATGATGTAGTTATTCATTATACTAACCCGAACTTACCATTTGGAGGTGTGAATACGAGTGGAATAGGTAGTTCTCATGGATTTAATGGATTTAAAGCATTTTCTCATGAACGTGCTATAATGAAGCAATCTGTTGTAGGTGATTTAAATAATATGGTTTACCCTCCTTATGAAGGGACCATGAAGGAGATTACAAGAGTGGTATATAAGAAATTTGTTTAATTAATTAGATTTTAAGAATGAGTGTGAGTGTTAATTTAAGGGGAACAGGAGTGGCGATAGTTACACCCTTTAACAAAGATAAAAGTGTTGATTTTCCATCGTTAACTAAATTAGTAGAACACATCATAAAAGGAAAAGTGGAATATGTTGTTGCTTTGGGAACAACAGGAGAAACAGTAAACTTAACCAAAGATGAAAAACTTAAAATAATTCGTCATGTTGTTAAGGTTGTAAACGGAAGAGTACCAGTTGTGATTGGGTTAGGTGGGAATAACACACAGGATATTCTTACATTTTGCAAAACTAAATCAAACTTTAATGGGGTGGATGCGGTATTATCCGTATCTCCGTATTACAATAAACCAACGCAACAAGGAATATATGAGCATTATTTGGCTGTAGCAAAGGCGTGTCCAGTTCCTGTGATACTGTACAATGTTCCAGGTCGAACAAGTTCTAACGTAAGTGCTGAAACTACCTTACGATTAGCACGAGCATCAAAAAATATTGTTGCCATGAAAGAGGCATCTGGTAATTTTGAACAATGTATGAAGATCATTAAAAAACGTCCCAAAAATTTCTTGTTAATATCAGGAGATGATTTGTTGGCATTACCGCTAATTGCATCTGGAGCAGATGGGGTAATTTCGGTAGTAGCAAATGCATACCCTGAAGATTTTTCAGAAATGGTAAGGCAAATGTTGGATGGAAATGTAAAGAATGCTCAGAAACTTCATTACAAATTAACGGAGATAATTGAACAGTTATTCGCCGATGGTAACCCTGGTGGTATTAAAGCGGTATTAGCCTTGAAAAAAATCACGAAAAACTACCTTCGCTTACCTTTAGTTAATGTTAATGCTACTACACAAAAGGCATTGACGGATTTAGTGAAGAAATACAAATAGTATTATTTAAGGAGGCGTTTCGTTTCCCTATCAATATCGCGCTTTTTGATATCCTCGCGTTTATCGTGTGTTTTTTTACCTTTGGCCAAGGCAATTTCCAATTTTGCGTAGCCTTTATCGTTAATAAACAAACGTAATGGTATTATTGTTAAACCTTGGTCTTTAAGCTTGTTTTGAAGCTTCCTAAGCTCTAATTTGTTTAACAGTAATTTCCTATCTCTCTTTTCTTCAACGTTATTGTAGGTGCCATTAAAATAATGGGCTATATGCATATTTCTTATAAAGAGTTCTTCTACATTTTGTTTTTTCTCGAAAACGCAAAAACCTTCATTAATGTTGGCTTTTCCTTCCCGAATAGATTTAATTTCTGTACCGGTTAATTGAATACCTGCAATATATTTATCAAGAAAGGAATACTCAAAAGAGGCGCGCCTGTTTTTTATATTAATGATGTTTGACTTGTTCATGATGCTTACAAAGCTATGAAATAAGCAAGTACCAAGTTTGAGCAATTAAAAAACACACAATAAAACCCATAATTATTGGCATTATGCTTGCCAAAGCCGTCCATTTAACACTGTTGGTTTCTTTATATATGGTGTAAATAGTGGTACTGCAAGGGTTGTGTAATAAGCTAAAAACCATAACATTTATTGCTGTTAATAATGTCCAACCACCAGCTTTAAGTATAGCGGCAGTTTGTGCGGTTGAGTCTAATTCAAACATTACACCAGCACCTTCACCAACTGTGTTATCACCTGTGACCATAACGGTAAGCATTAAAATGGTGGGAATCACAATTTCATTAGCTGGTATGGCCACAATATATGCTAGCAATATCACACCATTTAAGCCTATGAATAATCCAAAGCCATCCATACCTTGAATACCCCACGATGCTATACTATAATCTCCAATGTGAATGTTAGAAATTAACCAAATTACCGCCCCAGCTGGCGCTGCAAATACGCAGGCTCTCCACAAAACAATTAGAGTTCTATCAATGAGCGAAGTATAAAGTGTACTGAGAATTCTAGGTGGACGATAGGGTGGAAGCTCTAAGGTAAATGTAGAAACTTGACCTTTTAAAACCGTTTTTGATAGCAACCATGACACTCCAAATGTGAGACTAATTCCAAAAACGGCAACGCCTATTACAGCAGCACTTGATACCAATCCAGAGATTTGTGATGGAACAGCAGCGCCAATAAAAATACTAGCAAGCAATATTTGCGTTGGCCATCTGCCATTACAAAGTGAAAAGTTGTTTGTTATTATAGCAATTAATCGCTCTCTTGGACTATCTATTATTCTTGTTGCAATTACACCAGCGGCATTACAACCAAAACCCATACTCATTGTTAATGCTTGTTTGCCATGTGCGCCTGACTTTTTGAATAATCTATCCAAATTAAAAGCCACTCGCGGGAGATAGCCAAAGTCTTCAAGTAAAGTAAATAAAGGGAAAAATATGGCCATGGGTGGCAACATTACAGCTATCACCCATGCTAAAGCGAGATATATACCGTCAATTAGCAGGCCATCTAACCACCATACCATGTTTGCGGCGGAGGAAAGTTCCTTAAGCAAGGGGTGAATGTTTTCTAGCAACAACGTGGCCAGAAGAGATGAAGGCAGGTTGGCCCCTTCTATGGTTAGCCAAAGCACAACAGATAACATTATAAACATAATCGGGAAGCCCCATGTGCTACTTGTAACAATTCTATCAATGCGGGCATCCAACTTTGTATTTCTGCCTTTACCAGCATAGGAAACGGTATCACTTACAATGGAGGCAGCATCCGTATAAATACCTTCAGTAAGTTTGTCATGGTAGCCTTCACCAATATCCCATCTTAGCTGATTTGCTAAGTCGATTATTTCTTCCGTTGAATTTTTCTTATTCATACTCAAACGAGTTTACCGGTACGTAGAGCTTCTATTATACTTTTATCTCCATCTAACAGCCGCATCGCAATCCAGCGAAGATTTGGAAGGGTAGGATGCTGTTTACGCAATTGTTCAACTATTTGGTCAATAGAACTGTTGATATGTTTGGGTACATTCTTTAGCTTAAACGGTTTACAAACATAGTCGCCCTCTGCAACATCAGCAATGGCAGCAATAAGTTCAGGAATACCTTGTTTAAACCTAGCGCTGGTGGCAATAACAGGAATGCCTAATCGCTTTGAAAGGGCCCTAGCATCAACTTCAATTTGATGACGCTTTGCCTCATCAATAAGATTTAAACATAAAACAGCTCTATCGGTAATTTCTAAAATCTGCAATGCTAAATTTAAATTTCGTTCCAATCTTGCGGCGTCTACAACTATTACAGTTACATCCGGTTTTCCAAATAAAATAAAATCCCTGGCTATTTCTTCATCTTCCGATGTGGATAGAAGGGAGTAAGTACCAGGTAAATCAATAAGTTTATATTTCTTATCATTATAAGAATAGCCTCCTTCAGCCCGAGCAACAGTTTTTCCTGTCCAGTTGCCAGTGTGTTGTCGCAAACCAGTTAATTCGTTAAAAACGGTACTTTTCCCAGTGTTTGGATTGCCTGCTAAGGCAATTACATAATCAGACCCCTCTGTTTCAACTCCCAACTTTTGGAGTCCACTTGCACTATGATGGGAACAAGTTTCACATGCATTGTTAGTTGTCATATCAGTCATTATTATTTTGTTTGTCAATTAATATTAACGCGGCTTGCTCATTTCTAATTGCAATTACCGTATTTCTTATCAAGTAAGCTTTTGGGTTTTTCATAGGACTAGTAAGATCAATAGAAATGGTTGTTCCAGGAACAATACCTAAGTCCAAAAGCCTCCTTCTGTTTTCGCCCTTACATTCTTGCGAGATACCTTTTACAATTGCCTTTTCGCCTTCTCGCAAATTGGATAAACGCATATATGTTTCTGGAATGGCATCTCCTTTACTTAATTCTTTAATAGTTATGTTAGCAGCAACTATAGGAGATAAACGATAGGTATTTCCTTCAGAAGTGAAACATATCTTATTATCATCGGCCTTACCTAAGGTTATTTGTGAACCTATATGGAGATCTTCGGCTAATATTTGTTTATATATTTCTTCAGGTTCATCTTCAATATGGGTTATCGTACCAACAACACCTTGGGTAAAACTGGTAAGAGGCTTTCCTGTTAGTTGTGGCATATCACCATCTACTGAAGGAATTGGGTCTCCATGGGGGTCGAAACGTGGGTTACCTAATTGAAGCGCTAACTTATTTATTGCCTCTTTACTAAGGGAATGTTCCATTTCTTCCGCTCTATCGTGCCACTCTAATTTGTCGTAGCCTGTTTGCTCAGATAAATACTTTTCCCAAAGCCGGTGCGCTCTCACTACCATTACAGCATACTCTCTTCCAGCTTTGCTCAAATTAATAATGTCACCTTCAGAAACAATAAGGTTTTCTGATTCCATTTTTTGAATTACTTCAAGCAAGCGTTTCTTGTTGGCTTTAATTCCATTGAATAGCTGGTTGCTAACTATATTTTTTCCTGCATTTTCAGCATGATAGAGCATTTTTAATACATCCTCAATAATTACCTTTTTGTCAGAGCGTATATTCTTTCGAATAAACCAATACCAGCCCTTATTAGGTCTGAAAATGAGGTAAACAATCACGCATACTGCAAAAAAAGAGAATAGTGCTGTAGCAGGACTTATCATAATTTATTTTTTGTTGGTCAGTATATTTTTAGCTACCTCTGCGCTTATAAAAACTCCTTTTCGTTTGTTAATTTTCACTTCTAAAGATTTATCAAAATCGTTAATGTTGTCAATTGTAATTGTACAACCCAACATTATGTTGTGGCTATCCAAGTACTGAAGAAATTTGGGTGAATGATCAACAACACCTGTCATCACATAGGCATTATTAATAACGCCTAAGGAAAGAGGAGAGGACTTTGTTGAATGAATTTTTCCATTAGAAGTTGGAATTGGATCACCGTGAGGGTCTACCTTAGGGAAACCTAATAGTTTGTCAATTTCCGAAACCAGCTTATCCGATCTAACATGCTCCAATTGCTCTGCTACATCATGCACTTCATCCCATTTAAAGTTTAACTTCTCCACTAAAAACATCTCCCACAACCTATGTTTTCTTATAATGTTTAGGGCCAACTTTTCACCTTTTTCGGTTAAAGTAACACCCTTGTATTTTTGATAATTAATTAATTTTTTAACTGCTAGTTTTTTTAACATATCCGTAACAGAAGCGGCTTTTGTTTGCAGCTTATGTGCAATGGCATTCGTATTAACTTGACTGCCATTTAGCTCCAAAAGCTTATAAATTGCTTTTAAGTAATTCTCTTCTGTATATGAATTTTCTGCCATATCACTGTTTTATGCTGCAAATATACCTAATTATTATGTTTGCAAAAAATAATATTTAGGTTTGTCTAAAAATTGTATAAGTAGAAGAAACCTTGCCTACTCAAAAATTTGAACTATCTTTGTTATCTAGATATGATGAAGCCAAGAGTTTTATTAGACAGTAAACATCTAGAGATTACAATTACCCGCCTTTGTTCCCAATTAATTGAGACGCATAACGATTTTTCAGAAACTGTAATTTTAGGATTGCAGCCAAGAGGGATATATCTTGCTAAAAGGATTCAGCAAAAAATTCAAGAAATTTTAAAGCGCGACGATATACATTGTGGTTGTTTAGATACCACTTTTCATCGAGACGATTTTAGACAGAAAGAACTGGTTCCCAATTCTACCGAGATTAACTTTATAATTGAGGGTAAAAATGTTATCCTTGTGGATGATGTGTTGTATTCTGGAAGAACAATTAGGGCTGGTTTAGATGCAATGTTAGCCTTTGGTAGACCAAACTTGGTAGAGCTGTTGGTATTAGTGGATAGACGTTGGAGTAGACATTTGCCAATACAAGCAAAATACGTTGGTAAAACAATAGATTCTATTGCAGCAGAAAAGGTGAACGTAGCGTGGAAAGAAATTGATGGCGAGGATAAAGTGACCTTGCTGGAGGTTTAATACAATAGGAATGAAAAAACTGAGCACAAAACACTTATTAGGAATTAAAGACATCACCGTTAACGACATTAATTTAATTCTTGATACCGCCAGTAATTTCAAAGAAGTCATTAACAGACCTATAAAAAAGGTTCCTTCATTACGAGATATTACAATTGCCAACCTGTTTTTTGAAAACTCAACCAGAACTAAACTATCTTTTGAGCTTGCCGAAAAACGATTAAGTGCCGACGTAGTCAACTTTTCATCTTCTGTTTCTTCGATAAGTAAAGGGGAAACGCTAATAGATACTGTAAATAACATATTAGCGATGAAGGTGGATATGGTGGTTATGCGCCACCCAAATCCTGGTGCTGCTTCATTTTTAGCCAAACATGTCGATTCTAAAATTATCAACGCAGGAGATGGGGCACACGAACATCCTACGCAAGCGCTGCTAGATGCTTACTCCATCCAAGAAAAATTGGGAACAATAAAAGGGAAGAAGGTAGCTATAATAGGAGATATTCTGCATTCTAGAGTGGCCTTGTCAAATATATTTTGCCTGCAAAAGCTCGGTGCTGAAGTTATGGTATGTGGGCCAACAACTCTATTGCCTAAATACATTGGAAGCTTAGGTGTTAAAGTAGAAAACAACCTAAAAAAAGCCTTAGAATGGTGCGATGTTGCGAATATGTTACGCATTCAACTAGAACGCCAGGATATTAAATATTTCCCATCCTTAAGAGAGTACACCATGATGTACGGTGTAAATCGAGAAATATTAGATAAGCTTTCTAAGAAAATTGTGATTATGCATCCTGGACCAATAAATAGAGGTGTGGAAATAACAAGTGATGTGGCTGATAGCGCACAGAGTATCATTCTTGATCAGGTAGAAAATGGCATTGCCGTTAGAATGGCCATACTATTTTTGTTAGCAGGTCGTGCTTAACCTTCTATCCCTATTTTCTTTATTTTTACTGTAAGGTATTGCATTTGGTTCGACCATCATACTATATACTTTTATCATGATAAATTCAATAATAGGCGATAATCGAAGTAAATTGGATGAAATAGAAGCGTTGTTAACACAATTAACAGACGACATTTTCACTAAAAAGAAGAAAATTATAAGTAACGCAACGGTTGGCCAACATACGCGTCATATATTGGAGTTTTACATTTGCCTTTCAAATGGTATGGATAAAGGAGAAGTGAGTTACGATGAAAGAAACAGAGATGAGAGAATAGAGAATAAAACAAGTTTTGCAATAGATACAATTGCAGGAATAAAACGGTTTATAAATTCGATAGCAGAAGATAAACCATTGGTATTAAAGGCAAATTATACAAGTGATAACAAAATTAGTGCTGTTATAAATTCGAGTTTAACTAGGGAGCTTGCATATGCCTTAGATCATACTATACATCATTTGGCTATAGTTAAAATAGCCCTCATGGATGACTCGAATGAAGTACAAGTAGGTGATGATTTTGGTGTAGCTCCTTCAACAATCCGATATAGAAAATTATGTGCACAGTAAGCTTTATTCCTTTAGGCAATAATGAGTTTTACTTAACTTCTAACAGAGATGAGTGGAACTTACGACCAACATTGGCACCTGTAACTGAAATTATTGCCGGCCAAGAGGTTACTTTTCCTAAGGATGAAACGGCTGGAGGTACTTGGATTGCAGCTGGTGAAAATGGTAGGGTATGTTGTTTGTTGAACGGGGCATTTGAACGTCATGAGCGCAAGTTGCCATATGGTTTAAGCCGAGGTAAGGTTATTTTAATGGCGTTTGAATATGAAAATGTTGCTGATTTTTTTGATAAAATTGACTTGTCAGAAGTAGAGCCATTTACCTTGGTAGTAGTTGATAAAAGTAAATATGGATTACAATTGTTTGAATTTAGATGGGATGCTACTAAAAAACACTTAAAGCAATTAGATACTTCGCAACCGTCTTTATGGTCGTCTGCCACATTGTATGAACCAGAACTAAGAGATCAAAAAGAAGCCTTTTTTAATCAATGGTTAAAAGATAATCCTGTGGTAACCGATAAGGCAATTTTAAATTTCCACTCCTCTAAACATGGACAAGACATGTCAAAAAATATGCTGATAGAGAGAGGTTTTGGTTTGCAAACCGTAAGTATTACTCAAGTTAAGAAGAGCGAAAACGAGTTTAGTATGGAATATCACGATTTAGTGAACAACAAAACAACGTCCATAAATAATAAAAAATATGCATAACGGTTTTGCCATAGCAATTTCTTGGCCAGAAACCCTTTGTAAAGAACCTGGTGCTTGGTACGATTTACCGTTTAGGTGGATTGGTTTTAACAAAAATTATTATTACCAATTAGGTCATGCCGCTGTAGTTTTGGTTGAAGCTAGCTCTGGTAACAGCCATTACTTTGACTTCGGTAGGTATCATGCACCACATGGTTACGGAAGAGCTAGAAGTGCTAAAACGGATCATGAGTTAGAGGTGAAAACACCTGCTTCAATTAACAAGGATAGATTAACCATAACAAATGTGCAGGAAATTTTGCTAGAGTTAACGAATAGTGAAGCAACCCATGGAACCGGAATTGGGTATGCGTCTGCTGTACCAGTTAACGTGGATAAGTCTTTACAATTTGCATACGATTTTCAAAATAAGGGTTTCTTTAAATACGGACCGTTCACTTATGGAGGTTCTAATTGTTCACGTTTTGTTAATGATGTGATTACTGCTGGGAACCCTCCCTTGTTGGCGAATATTATGTTAAGATGTCCAATCATGCTAACTCCAACAACCAATTGGAATGTTTTAGCAACAGGTGCTAAAACCTATTCTACTAGAATTAAGGAGGCAAGCACCATTACTAAACAAGAGGAAACAATAATTAACGCATAATGAAAAGGCCACCAAAAGTATTAGTCGCACCAAATTTGCCAAAGCATTTACCGGCCAGTTGTAAATGGTTAGCAGGAGAGGGAGCAGGCTCTTGGTTTAATATTATAAAAGAGGGTGATAATTATGTTATTACCCGATATTCGCCTAACGGAGAGTTAGAGTGTGAAAACAAGTTTCGGGTGGACAATGATTTAGAACTGAATGATATTTATGAGTTGTCCTATCCATCACATTGTGCGAAAGTAACCGCTTATCAGAATGGAAAAAAGATTGTTTTTAATGAACTAAACCCTTAGCATGTGGCATAAGAATTTTTTTTATTTGTTAGCCATTGTGTGTAACCAAATGCTTATGGCGCAAGATTCTACTTCAGTAGAATATACGCAAGGTTTGGAGGTAGGATCTTTAGCTCCACAATTCATGGCAGTAGACGAAAAGGATACAAGCCATACTTTGGCAAGCTATTTGCAAAAAGGAAAGGTAGTATTGGTTTTTTATAGAGGGCAATGGTGTAGATATTGTAATAAACACCTTAGCGATATACAAGACAGTATAGATTTGATAAAGGTACAAGGGGCTAATGTAATAGCTATTTCTCCTCAAAAACCTGAATTAATTGACAAGACGATTTCTAACACCAATGCTAGTTTTACGATGTTGTATGATGAAGGCTATAAAATTAGCAATGCTTATGGTTTACTTTTTACACCAACTGATAAGCAAATAAGGAAGTATAATTTGATTGGGGCGCAATTGAAAAAAGCACATTCAGATGAAAGTAAGCAATTGCCTGTACCTGCGACTTACATAATAAATGAAAATGGAATGATAATATGGAGGCA
Source organism: uncultured bacterium (assembly GCA_964014945.1). Classification (GTDB taxonomy): domain Bacteria; phylum Bacteroidota; class Bacteroidia; order 2-12-FULL-35-15; family 2-12-FULL-35-15; genus 2-12-FULL-35-15. The sequence goes on from CAXHCC010000039.1 coordinate 10,537, forward strand.
CTTTGATCACAATTATCAGAAACGCTCCAGTATAGTTGATATAATTAAACACCTAAAAGACGACCTATGAAAAACATAATAATTATTGTAGCGGTAATGCTAGGAGCTATATGTACACAAACGTTATTTACTTCATTTACCAGTTCTGCAGATGAAGCTGTAGAAGAGGGAATAAGATTTCATCAGGGTACATGGGATGAAGCAAAGGCATTGGCTAAAAAAGAAAACAAACTGATTTTCTTAGATGCATATGCTTCTTGGTGCGGTCCATGTAAATTGCTAAAAAGAAGAGTTTTTCCGGATGAAACCCTAGGTAACTTCTTTAATGATAACTTTATTAACGTTGCAATGGATATGGAACGTGGTGTTGGGCCGCAGTTAGCTCGGAAATATCGTTTAAATGCTTATCCAACCCTTTATTTTATTGATGCTGACGGTAGTTTAGTGCATACTTCGGTAGGTTACCATGATGTTGCTGCATTGTTAGAAATTGGTAAATCCGTAGCCGCTAGACAATAGTTTTTGTTATAAACAATCATGCGCCAATTAAAGAATGGATTGTTATCCCTAATATTTAGGATTCCTCCATTTTATTTTTTGCTCGTACTCCTGCTTGGTACAGTTTATTGGACAAGCAAAATCCCACAATTAAGATTAAACTATAACATTGAAAGTTTTTTTTCTGATGACGATAGCAGTGTTCAGCATTATTACCACCATAAGGAAATGTTCGAGAATGAAAATGATGCATTACTTATTGGAATACATAACAATGCAGGGGTTTTTGATGAAACCTTTCTACGTAAAATTGATAGTTTAACAAAGGAGCTAAAGCAATTACCACATACGCAGAAGGTAATATCACCCGTTAATCTTTACGAGGTAATACAAAGCGCGTTCGGAGGATTTAGAATTCCGTTGATATATTTGGATAGTGTTCATCGCTATAAGGAATTTGAACGAAAAATTTATACTTCCGGAAATTATACAGGGTCCTTTTTCTCCAAGGACACTCAATCAGTTAGTATTTTACTTAAACGAGCCCCAAACCTTGCTAAGATCGATAATGATAGTGCTTTAGCAACTATTAACACATTGTTAAAGCGCTTTAATTTTGATGAATTTCATCTTGCAGGACGCATGCAAACGCAAAACTACTACGTAAAGCACATGCTAAAGCAAATGAAATTGTTTGCAACCTTGTCCTGTGTGTTGTTTATTGTAGCATTGTTTTTCGTATTCCGAAATTGGACATACGTTTGCTTGGCCTTGAGTGCTGTAATTCTTTCTATAATTTGGATATTTGGTACACTTGCGTACTTAGATATCAGTCTTGACCTGCTGCTAACTCTTGTACCTGCATTAATCTTTATTATAAGCACTTCAACAAGCATTCATTTTATTACACGCTTCAGAAATATTTATAATGTTCCAAATAACAAATTATCAGCTATAAAAACAGCTGTTAACGAAACGTCAGTACCCAACTTTTTAAATGTATTTACTACCGCCCTTGGTTTTGCCTCCTTAGTATTTATAGGGGTGTTTCCAATTCAACGATTTGGAATTGTGGTGGCAGTGAGTATTATGCTTTCTTATATTATTGGCCTTTTGTTTGTACCCTCCATCTTGCGAATTATACCACTTAAACCAATAACGAATATTGTAGCCACTAACTCATTAAACGCTAAAAATCACTTGTATTATTTTGTTCAAAATCATACAAAACAAATCGGAGTTGTTGCTTTAATCTTAGTATTGGTATCCATAACGGGTGCAAGAGGCTTGAAAGTGAATAACTATTTCTTAGATGACCTAAACAATAAGAGTAGTTTAAAACAAGACCTACGTTTCTTTGAGAACAATTTTTCAGGTATTCGTCCTTTTGAATTAACGATTAGTTCAAAACATGGTGGAAGTATGCTTAATCCTAATACGTTAAATCAGTTGGATACACTTGAGAACTATTTAAAAGAGCATTATGGACTAGGTTTTATGTATACACCATTAACTTTTATAAAAAGCATTAATAAAGCCATTAATGGTGGAGGAGAAGAGTATTACGCATTACCTGATTCTGATACCGACTGGAACGAAGTTTTGGAATTGGCTGAAAAACAAAAAGTATGGCAACGTTATATTCCAATTCTTAGCAATGATTATAGGTTTGCGCGAGTAACAGGCAGAATTAAGGATGAAGGAAGTAATGTTGTTCAAAATAAAAATGAAGCTTTATTGAGCTTTATTGAAAGCAAGTTATACTTGTTGGATGTTCGCTTGGCATCATCCGCGCAATTGATGGATAACACGAATAAGCATATTGCTAAACACTTAACGGGAGGTTTGTTATTGGTGGTTTTGGTTACCACATTAATAATTGGTTTGTTCACAAAGTCGATCAAATTGGCAATTATATCACTTGTTCCTAACCTTTTACCTTTAATAACAGCTATTGGATTTATGGGGCTTTATGGTATTTCATTAAAAATTTCTACAGCAATTATATTTACCATTGTATATGGCATTGCAGTAGATGATACTATTCACTTTTTAAATGCTTACCGCATAAACCGTCATATTTACACTTCAAAAAGCGATGTACTAAAGTTAGCGCTGAATACAATGTGGAAACCCATGTTATTTACCAGCATCGTATTATTTACGGGTTTTATGATTTTTACCCTTTCCGCTTTTTCGAGTATTGCATTGTTGGGTGCTTTAATTTCTTCCTCTATAATTATAGCGCTGTTAGCCGATTTGTTTTTACTTCCTGTATTGCTTTGGTGGTTGGATTTATAAATTTATTGAACTCGGAATTTTCTTAATTTTTCGTGTCTTTCTTTGTTGTAATTTCGTGGTTAAAAACAAAATAACCATAGAAATTCGTATTTAATAGATGAAAACAGGAATTGCCAATTACGCTGTACTTGGAGTGATAATCATTGCATTAATGCAAAGTTGTAAAAAAGAAGATATTATACAACAAACTATCATTAACAATGACACTACAATTATTAATAAGGATACAACAATTGTCAATCAAATAATAGGAGGTACTAGCACAACTGATAGTGCTTTAAAGGCAAAAATTGTGGGCACATGGAAATTTACTAACGGATTAGATAAATACACTAAACTCGCCCCACAGGCAATTCCTACAATACAATCCTATACGGTTAGTTACACGGACTCAACAAAACAGCAAAAAGGGTATTATTTTAATTATCCTATTACCTCTAACGATACTACCGTCATTGCGAATTATACAAGGGTGCTAAAAATGTATGCTGATAACACTTTTTCTGTTCAAACAATTGAAAATGGAAAGCCGTTTGTAGATTCATCTACCTGGAATATTTATGGAGAAGGGCAAATGATAGACATTCAAGGAGCTAATATTTGGGACATGAATTTAACAACACTAACAGATAGTATGTTAATATTAACTGACTATAACTCAGAAATTAGAAAAGACTCTTTGGGTACAATAGTTTATGAGGATACTAGAGATAAAACATGGACCTTTAAGAAAATGTAATGTTGTTTGTCCTTTACAGAAATGTTAATAAAGCAATTCTTTGTTGCTTGCTTTTTTGTACCTCTATTCTGGCTTACGGGCAGGCGGGTAAGCTTGTAACAAGTAGCTTAAGCATAGAAACGGGTAGCGTAGTTCAACTTAAATGGTATTCTCAAGCATTTGTTTATCCACAAGGCGTTACTATTTATCGTCAAACTAAAGCTACTGGTAATTGGGTAAAACTAAATGTTAGCCCTATTAAAAGAGGAGCACCAATTCCAGTCAACTTGCTAAATGCGGATTCTGCCTTAAATGAAAGTTATGAAATCGTTAGAGGACTTTCCGATGATCAATTTAAGGGCATTATGTTATTAAACAGCATCGTGCAATCTTTTAATAATAATCATTTTGCTAATTATTTGGGCTTGTTTTATGCAGATACCCTTTTGGACAATGTGGACAGTGTGCGATACAAAGTAATACACGCAAAGGCTGGATCAGAAGAAGACTTGCTGGCGATTTCGAATTGGATAAACCCTAAGCTAGTAATTCCATTTGACCCCCCCAAGGAAATTAAAATAGCAGATAAGTTCAAAAAGGTTGCTATATCATGGTTACCGGAAACTAATAGGTATTATGGGGTAGAAGTATATAGGAAAGAAGAAACGCAGAGCTCCTATGTTAAAGTTAATGATAAACCCATTATGATATCAGAAACGGAAGCCACTGATAGCACGTCTAAAATACGTGACTTTCATTTTGAAGACGAAGAGTTAAAAGAAAAAACGACGTATAGTTATTATTTAAAAGCGCTCAATTTTTTTGGGGAAGAATCTGAGTCTTCTGAAGTGTTTACTGTAAATGTTAAAGATAGAACACCACCCATAGCACCTGTTAATTTGCGATTAGTAGATGTAAAAAAGAATAAGGTGTATTTACAATGGGATAACCCTAGTTATGATGATGCTGAAAAATTAATCTTGTATAGGAGTAAAAACTATGATGGTCTTTATTTGAAAAGAAACAGTTTATCACTAACCGAAAGTAACGCAATTGATACGGCAAATGAAGGGAATGGCTATTATTACTATATAAGTGCTCTTGACGCCGCGGCTAATGAAAGTAAGTCAAATGTCATTTTTGTGGATGTGCACGATGTTACGCCTCCATCTATACCTGTTGGCGTAAAGGCTATAGCTGATACAGGGCGTGTTTTACTTTCCTGGAATAAAAACCTTGAGAGTGATGTAAAAGGGTATAGGGTTTATAGAACAGTAAATAAGGATGCAAAGAATGCATATGTGTTGATTACACCTGACCTTGTACAGGATACCGTATTTATTGATACGCTACCAAAGAATGCAAAGAACAATTTCTTGTACAGGATTGCCGCTGTTGACTATTCCAGATTAGTAGGTGATAAATCAGCGCCAGTAAAAGTTCAATTGCCGGATGTTACAGCACCAGCACAGCCCTTTATAAAATTTATTAAGGATGAAGGAGAAAGCTTGCGCATAAGTTGGGTGCCCAATGTGGAAGAAGATTTGAGTTATTATACCCTGTATCGGCGTAGCCAAAGCGATACACTTTGGCGAGTGTTAAGTGCTGAGTTGCTACCAACACAGTTTAGCTACCTTGATAAAAGCGTGACGAATAATACCTTGTATGAATATCATTTAACAGCAACAGATAGTACTGGAAATATATCACCAGCATCCAAACTATACCCATATAAAACAAAACAGATAGATAATTCCTTTGACGAAAAACTGGTATTAAAGGTTAAATACTATGCAAAAAAGAGACTTGTAAAATGTGCATGGAATGATGTAAACGAGGATGATGTGGGTTTTGTAGGGTATGCGCTGTTTGTAAAAGTTAAAGGAGCATCTGCCTACAGAAAGGTAAGCCCTGTACTGCTAGAAACGAAGCTTAAAAAAGGGTTGGAATTAAATGAAGCGAGTAGGCTGCAATTACGTGCTTACTTTAAAAATGGAGATGTAATTAAGTCAAACGAAATAACAATTAAGATTGAGTAATATGAAGATTAAACTAATTGAGAGCAGTTTGTTGCTATTTATGATTGCAACAAGTGTACGGGTATATGCTCAGGTGGGCATCAATAATGCCAATGCGCACCCTTCCACGGTTTTAGATTTAGCAGGTGGAGATAATACCAACGCTGGTTTATTAATTCCACAGGTAAGGTCAGATACCGTGGGAGGAAAATCGCTAGTTAAAACACCAAGAGCCAATGGCTTATTGGTGTTTGATTCTATAAATAGTCAATTTTTCTTTTGGCAAGAAAGTGATGCTTCCTGGTATGCTTTAAATGCCTGGCAAGCGAACAGTGCTAATAATACTACCTATACATTAAACGATTCTGTGGGTATAGGCACCGCTAATCCTACAGAAAAACTTGATGTTACGGGAAACATCAATACTTCAGGTAAAATTCAAGAAAACGGTAATGATCTTATAGCACAAGGAATTATTACCATGTGGAGTGGCTCAGCAGATAGTATTCCTGCTGGTTGGGCTATCTGTGATGGCAACAATGGCACGCCTGACTTAAGAGGGCGCTTTGTAGTGGGTTATGATAGTGCTGATGTAGACTATGATAACGTTGGTGAATTAGGGCCAGTGCATACAGATGCGGATGGGGCCTATAGTGGAGAGAGTACAGAAGAAGCAAAACAGATTAGGTTGGCAATGAGTCAGTCTGGTATTGAGGTGAATAGCTTATATTATACTCAAGATCCACCAACTCAATTAAATTTATCTAACATAGATAGCACTAAACGGATGTATAATATTTATTTGGACATGCATAATTACCAAAATGGGGATTGGTATCGATTTAGAGGTTCAACCGGAAAGGTTGCCCGCACAGCCCACGAAAACCGTCCGCCATTTTACGTTCTAGCTTATATTATGAAACAATAAGTGCAAACACTTTATAAAAACATAGTAGCCATATTATTAGTTTGTTGTGGGTTTGGCGATTCAATAGCCCAAACCAATATTTACAACAATAATAAAACCATTACGCTGCGTAAAACAACCAAGGTGTATGTGAATGGGAGCTATTATAATGGCGTAGATTCTTCCAACATCGACAATAAAGCTGATATTTTAAGTGAAGGAGAGGTACACCTTACCGGTGATATTGTAAACTATGCCAACAACAAGCTTTTTAAGTCAGATTCTGGTAGGGTGGTGTTTTGCGGTGATGCCATTCAAATAATTAGGGGAGCTTCTAGTATACATTTTCACCAATTACAAGTGAACAAAACAGGAGGGGAGGTGCAAGCTAATGCAGATTTTGTGGTGATGGATAGTCTCCTGTTAGACTCAGGGAACATTAACCTGGTAAGCGGTGATTTGGATTTGAAAAGTACGGGGATCTTGCTAAATGAAAGAGATAGTGCACGGGTATATGGAAACGGTGAAATTTTTGTTAAAAGGTTTAGTTTTTATGGTTTAAATGATAACATCGCAGGAATTGGCGTGTACTTAGACTC
>CAXHCC010000040.1:0-17374 GCA_964014945.1 uncultured bacterium
GACACGAATGTGTTTGAGCAAAAACAAAAAGGGTTCTTCGGCGTATTTGTAAAAGTACTTAACGGTGATATGAGTACGGAATTAGCGCGAAAATTTACTGATGTGGTTAAAAAATATGGAACCTCTGATGATATTAGAATTAGTATTAATCAAGGCTTCTTGATAAAGTATGTTCCTGAGTCAGCTATTGAAAATCTATATGCTGAGCTACTTGCGCTTGATTTAGCTGCTCCAGGACATGACAGCACTGCTGACATCACCTCATGCCCAGGGACAGATACATGTAACTTAGGGATTTCAAACAGTACGGGTATAACTAAAGTATTGGAAAACCTCATTACAGAGGAATACCCTGAGCTAATTTTAAATAATGATATAAAAATTAAAATTAGTGGTTGTATGAATGCATGCGGTCAACATTCAATTGCGAATATTGGTTTTCATGGTAGTTCAATGCGTGCAGAAAAAACTACAATACCTGCATTACAAGTACTACTTGGAGGTGGTGTAATTGGTAATGGAGAAGGAAGAATGGCCGACAAGGTGATAAAAGTACCAACAAAAAGAGGTCCTGAAGTAGTTAGGCTTGTGTTAAACGACTACTTAGAAAACGCTAAAGATGGGGAATACTTTAATGACTATTATGTTAGAAAAGGTAAAGAACACTTTTACTTTATTTTAAAGCCGTTAAAAGACATAGAAAATTTACAAGGTGAAGATTACGTTGATTGGGGGCAAGAAGAAAAGTACAAAGTTGCTATTGGTGTTGGCGAGTGTGCTGGTGTAGTAATTGACTTAGTGGCTACATTGGTGTTAGAAGCAAGAGAAAAGTTAGACTTAGCAACTACTGCTTTAAACGAAGGGAGAAACGCCGATTCAGCATATTATACGTATAGTTTTTTCATCAATAATGCTAAAGCATTGTTATTGGATAAAAAGGTAAAGTGTAATACGCAAACAGGTATTATAGATGATTTTGATAAACACCTAGTTGAAACTGGTGAGTTTGAGTTTGCTCCTAGCTTTAGAGAATTTGTACTTCGAATTAACGATAATGAGCCAAGCAAGGAGTTTGCTGAAAGCTATTTAAGCGATGCCAATAAGTTTGCGGAGCAAACCAAGGCATTTGCTGATGCGAGATTAGAAAGCGCCGTATAGCTTAGCTTTTATTATTGTAAAGGCATTTTCAATATTTATTACATAATCCTTTTTATTTGTGAAGGAAGCAAAACTAATACTTGTAGGTGCAGGACCTGGGGATAAGGATTTAATTACCCTAAAAGCAGTAAATGCCATACAAGAAGCAGATGCTATTTTATATGATGCTCTTGTAAATCCAGCATTATTAGAGTATGCACCTAAAGATATTCCAATAAAATTTGTTGGTAAACGAAAAGGAAAACACTCTTTTAGTCAAGAGGAAATTAATGAGTTGATTGTTGAGCATGCACAGCAATACGGAACGGTTATTCGACTAAAAGGAGGCGACCCTTTTGTGTTTGGACGTGGTTTTGAAGAGGTATTGCATGCGCAAGCAAACAACATCAGCACCGAATACATCCCTGGCATTTCAACAGCTATTAGTGTTTTAGGTTTACAAAACATTCCCGTTACCCACCGGGGGGCATCAGAAAGTTTTTGGGTAATAACAGGCACCAACAAAAACAGAGAGTTATCGTCGGATGTAAAACTAGCCGCTCAGAGCACCGCAACAGTTGTAATACTAATGGGTGTTTCCAAGTTGCCCGAAATTGTGAGCATATACCAAGCGCAAAATAAAGGAAAAGAGGCGATTGCTATCGTTCAGAAAGGTTCCTTGCCTGAAGAAAAAATTGTGACTTCAACAATTGATAACATAATTGATGAAGTAAAAAAGAATAAGATAGCTCCTCCTGCCGTTATTGTTATTGGAAAAGTTGTGAATGCTTATAATTCTTTGAACTAATCTAATTCCATCTATTAGTTTAATAATTGGGAAAAATAACTGCAATTATTAAAGAAGCCATTCTATTACAAGTTAAAGCAATTTAAAAAGTTCGTCTATCGCAAGTTGCACGTTGTTGCGAACATCTAAAATATTCGTTTCCATCATGTAACAAGGAGCCGTTACTATTTTATTAGCAGCATCAATACAAACTTCCGACTTTGTCTTTAATTCTGGTTTGGCACCTAAACTTTCCATTCCACCATTAATTCCCGCTATATCGTAAGGGCTATTTTCATTGGTAGACCCAACCGTAAGCGCAGCCTCAACACCAGACCCCTCTAGCGCCTGAGCAATAACTGTTGGCCCCATACATAACCCAGCCAAAGGTTTGCCAGCTTTTACTACTTCCTGAATTAACTTTTTAACATCTTCGTCTATTTCGCCATCTGGACCTTTAATAGCCCATTGATTTAAATTTTTAGCAGCACCAAACCCACCCGGTATTACAAGTGCATCAAATTCTGCTATCGAAATAGTTGCTAAGTCCTTTATATCTCCCCTCGCGATTCTAGCAGCCTCAACCATTACATTTCTTTTCTCCTTCATTTCAGAACCGTCAATATGATTTATAACGTGAAGCTGTTCTTTATTGGGAGCAAAAATTACCGCTTCCCCTTCATTCTTTGCAATTGCCAACAGCGTGAATACCGCTTCATGTATTTCGGATCCATCATAAACTCCACTCCCGGCTAATAAAACACCAATTTTCATTGTCTTAGTTTTTGATACAGTTCAAAATTAAAAAATTATGGCACATATTATAATGTGTCCTTAATCATAATTATATTGGCCGCAGAAATGGTAATTTCGCATTAAACGATCGGGCGCATGAATATTCTCACCATTAGTGGATCAGCAAGTGAAGACTCTGTTAACTCACAATTTTTACAGCAGCTGAGCACTGTAGCCACAGAACATAATTTCAGTCATTGCAATCAGTTACAGAAATTCCCATTATTTACACCTCAACACAAAACACCGCTCCCAAATAATGTCCTTTCTTTTAAAGAAAATGTAACTAAATGCGATGCCGTTGTAATTTCAACCCCCGAATACCTTAGTAACATACCTGCTGCATTAAAAAATGCATTAGAGTGGCTATCTTCATCTGGTGAAATGAACGAGAAAAAAATAATTGCCATTACCTATACACCTCATGCACCAAGAGGAGAAAAGGCAATGCAATCCTTGTTGAACACGTTAAATGCGCTAAATTCAAGAGTAATTGGCGAGGTATCTCTTTATCAACGCGAACTAAAAATTAACCACCAGGGAAAATTGGAAGGAGGCGCTTCTATTGATATGCTTAAGGCTATGTTCGATTTGTTATAACACAAATAACCAGCAATCAATAATTCATTAACTTTGATTCAACGTGTAACACCTTTGTATTATGATGTCAATGAAGTGCAAGTATGCAATGAAAGCATTAATTAAACTTTCAGCAAATTACCAAGGTGATTATTTAAGCACTTCTGAAATTGCCAAATCTGAAAACATTCCCAAAAAGTTTTTAGAACAAATTTTACTAGAACTAAAGCATGCTAAATTGGTAAACAGCAAGCAAGGAAGCAAAGGAGGTTACTACTTGTTACAATCTCCAAATGAAATTTCCGTGGCAGACGTTTACAGAATATTTGACGGTGCTATTTCCTTGTTGCCTTGTGTATCACTTAACTTTTACGAAAAGTGCGACGATTGCGTGGATGAAACTACCTGTACTATGAAACGGGAATTCATTAAAATTAGAGAGGGGGCACGCGTAGTTATGAGTAAAACCAGCCTTTCCTCATTCCTATAAACAACTGAATTTCTGACAATTAAGAATTTACCAACCTATATCCTACTAATTTGATAGAATATATGTATATTTGAGGCCCGATGCTTAAATAGCAGCAGAATAAAATGAATACGATAAAAGAAAAAGCAACTAAGCAAATTGCTGGGAACAACTTGTTCCCTGTTTTTTTTAAACTTAACCAATTAAGTGTACTTATTGTTGGTGGAGGTAAAATAGGCTTGGAAAAAATTACAGCCGTATTAGGGAATAGTCCAACAACTAATGTAACGCTCGTGGCTACAAAGGTACAAGCGGCTATAAAAGCAATGCAACGAGAGTACCCTAACTTAGTAATTAAAGAAAAGCCATACGAGATTAGCGATTTAGAAAATCAAGATTTAGTAATCGCGGGTACTGGCAACTTGGAATTGAGCAAGGAAATAGCCCAAGAGGCGAAGAAACGTAGAATATTAATTAATGTTGCCGACACACCACAATTATGTGATTTTTATTTAGGATCAATAGTGCAAAAGGGCGACTTAAAAATTGCCATTTCTACTAACGGAAAATCACCAACTCTTTCCAAACGACTTAAAGAGGTTTTTACCGAAGAATTAAACGAAGAAGATTTACAAACCACTCTTGACAACCTAAATAAATTTCGCAATCGCCTAAAAGGCGACTTTGACAATAAAGTAAAGCAACTTAATAAGGTTACAGAATCCTTGGTTCATTCCAATGCCATTACGGTTGAATCAGAGAAGAGCAACATAAAGCAAAAAGTATTAAAGGTTGCCGCCTACTCTTTAACCGTGATATCTTTAATGTTATTAGGGCATTTTATATTTACCATTTTTCCATTAGAAACTATAGGAGGTACTTTTACAAACGCATGGAACAAAATCGACTCCTCCATTTTCACTTATATTCTTGTAGGTGTAATAGCACAATTAATAGATGGTGCATTAGGAATGGCCTATGGAGTTAGTGTAACAACTTTTTTACTAAGCCTAAACATCCCATTTATAACCCCCGCTGTTGCCAGTGCTAGCATGCATGCAGCAGAAATTTTTACAACAGGAACATCATCACTGGTATACATGAAACTGAAAAGCGTTAACATGAAGTTATTTAAGGCACTTTTTTTACCTGGAGCAGTAGGAGCTATTTGTGGTGCACTTATCATTTCATATTTAAGTAGTAAAGAAAATATGCAATTTGTGCGCCCCTTGGTATCATGTTATACCTTATACCTTGGTGTACTTATTCTTCGAAAAGCGATGAATGCACATACACAAATCAGACAGAAGCTAAAACGTATAAAACCCGTTGCATTTTTTGGTGGCTTATTAGACTCTATTGGTGGAGGTGGTTGGGGACCAATCGTAACAACCACCTTAATTGCTGGTGGACGTGATTTTAGATATGCCATTGGTTCATCTCATATGGCAAAATTTTTTGTTGCTACTATTAGTACAATAACATTTTTTGCTACTATTGGAATAGAGCACTGGTATATAATATTTGGATTAGTGATTGGTAGTATGACAGTTGCTCCATTCTCCATCTACTTATCAACCAAAATATCCAATAAATGGGGATTAATACTTGTTGGTTTTGTTGTGATAATTGTAAGCATACGAACATTTTTTATGTTTTTTACGAGCTAATTCGTTACCCTCCTACTCGGCACCAATCATCCTTAGAAAAAAATAACTATATTGGCTATACCAACGTGTTTCCTCGGAATACCATTGCTACGCATGAGTAACTTTTAAATATGACAAAACAATTCTTTAGTAGTATAATTGCATTATTCCTATTTACCTTAGGAAATGCTCAAACCATCACCCCGCTCCCTATAACAATTCCCTTTGCTGGTTGCGAAACTGATGCTGTACACGAGGAGTTAATGAATTCCGACAGTTTGTACAAACAACAAACAGAAGCGTTTGAGCGATACATGGAAGTTGCGAAAACCTTGGCTTTAGATAGAACTGCTAACATTTACAAGGTGCCGGTTGTGGTGCACGTAATACACACAGGTGATGCTATCGGAACTGGAACCAACCTATCAGACGAACAAGTTAAACAAGGAATTGATTACATAAATCAACGATTTAGAAAAATACCTAATGGTCTTGGCGATGGCGGCGGTGTTGATGTTGGAATTGAATTTGCATTAGCCGTAAGGGATGAAAATAATAACTGTACCAATGGAATAGTTCGTGTTGACCTATCCGGAAACGCCGCGTATAGTAGTGAAGGAGTTAATAGATACGAAAGTGGTGGCATTTCGGAAGCTGACTTAAAAAGTGTATCACGCTGGGATCCAACGAAGTATTACAACATTTACATAATTTATAAAATCGATGACAAAAATTGCACTGACAACGGTGGCGATAGCTACGTGGCAGGCTATGCCTATTATTCATCTTCACATGGTTCATCATTAGATGGCACGGTAATATTGGCGTGCTCATACCTAAATGAAAACAGTGTAACGTTTACACATGAGCTCGGGCATGCATTTAATTTGAAACACACTTTCGAGGGAGATAACGGTGGCACAAGTTGTCCTACGGGAAATGGAGATTATTGTGACGACACGCCAAAACACAAACGTTATAGCAGTCACCCTGAATTCCTGAATGAATATAATGAATGTTCTTATGCTGGGACAAATTCATGTGACGCCGGTACAACACAAGACCATATGCATAATTATATGGATTACTCTTGGGATGTCTGTCAAACAGAATTTACCGCAGATCAAAAAACAAGAGCTGTTGCAGCTATGACAACGGATCGTTCTTCATTTTTGGAGAGTAATGGAAACATAAGTCTACTTCCAGTAAACAAAGCTACTGTAGATTTTAACGTAAGTGCAAAAGCAATTTGCACAGGATCTACTGTTACTTTTACTGATGAATCTACATGTTCACCAAACTCGTATATAAACACGGATTGGCCCACAATAACTTATTTATGGGAGTTCGATAACGGTGTAACGCCAAAAATTACCTCAACGGAACAAAACCCAGCCATCACCTTCAATGATAACGGTAGTTATACCGTTACCCTGCAAATAACCAACTCACATGGTACGTCATCCAAAACTTCAGTAGATTATGTTGTTGTTGCAAATGCACCAACCGCAGCTTGCACTCCTACAAGTGGAAATGAAGGCAATTATGGATATACAGTTAATAATGTAACGTTTGGAGGTATTGACTATTCTTCAAATGCAAGTATAAATGTGGGCCACTTAGATTTATCTTGCACCAATACAACTATACTTCACCAAGGAATATCTTACCCCTTAAGTGTTACTTTTAAAGCTGGTACTTCTTATAAAGAAGTTTTACGAGTTTATATTGACTGGAATGACAATGGAATTTTTGAGTCTACGGAATTACTTTTATCTGATGAAACTCCTAAGAAGACCAGCAAAACGGCTACGACAACAGTGGACATTCCGGCTGATGCAACATTTAATAAAACCTTGCGAATGAGGGTTTATGGAGAGGCGAACGCGCTGACAGATACAGAAGTTGGATGTGGAGGCACTTTGTATGTTGCAGATGTAGAGGACTATGGCGTATACTTAGTTCCATTACGTGCACCTGTAGCTAACTTTAACGCTAATAGCTCAACGATTTGTTTGGGAGACACAGTTACCTTCGCCGATTTAAGTGATTTTAATCCTACATCATGGAACTGGAGTTTTATTGGAGGAAGTCCATCGTCTTCAACCGATCAAAACCCCAAAGTTGTATACAACAGTACTGGCTCTTACGCAGTAGCTTTAACAGCGAGCAATGGAGGAGGGAATAACACAGAAACTAAAAGTGCTTACATCAATGTAATAGAATCAACAGGATCGCTTGGAACTATAACTGGAGCCAATAGCGTTTGTGATGGAGATGTGGGTGTGACCTATTCCGTTGACATTGTTAACAACATTACCAATTATAATTGGACCGTTCCTACTGATGCTATAATAACTAGTGGACAAGGTACTGCTACTATAACCGTAACTTATAGTAGTACTAGTGGAAATATAACTGCAACCCCCTCTAATAGCTGTGGAACTGGCGGGAGCGCATCTCTCGAGGTAAATGTTGCAGCATGCGGAAACACTGCTACCAATATAGAGGATGCTAGCATGGAAAATATAAGAATTTATCCAAACCCGACAAATAGCATGTTGTTTATTGATACTCAATCGTCATCGTTAACAGGATTGAATAAAATTGTTTTGACCGATACCTATGGAAAAACCATTTTTGAATTAAAAAATTTCCAAAAGCAAGTCATTACAATAGATTTAACAAATCAAATTGAAGGACTTTACTTTTTGCAGCTTCAAGGTTCAGAAGAAACAATTATTTCTAAAATTATAAAGCAATAATATTTTGCTACCATTAATAAGCTTTTTGCCTTAGCTTATAATAAAAACATAGTAGCAATATTGTTGGTTATTTGTTTTCCTAATTCCGTACCGTTATCAATAATAGAATTCATTTTAAGGTTTGTTGAATCACTCATATTTAAACCATCGAATAGTTTATTATAATCTGCCGCAAAATGAAAAGTGGTTAATGCGTTTGGAAGTATAGAAAATAGCTGATCGGGTAAACTAATTGACACATTGTTAAAATCTGTACCTATACTATATGCATAAGGTTGCAGTTGTGAATTATGTGGATTAATAGTTGAAGAAGTATCTATCAAACCTTCGAACAAAAGAAATTTATAACCCGATGCCTTTGGCACTGAATCGAACCACATACTTGGTTGGTTTAATTCATAATTATCTCCAGGCATACTAGCATTAACAGAACTAGGTAAGCCTACGTTAAATTTTATCGACTTGTAATTTCCCGCGGGCACATTACCAACCAAATAAGCATTGGCATCTTGCTTTAGCAGCACAACTTTGTTGTCGATACCCTGTTCAGATCCGTCTAACTTTACCAAACTAAAATTAGAAAGGTATAGCTGCGCAATACTGACAATTATCTTTCTTCCATCACTTAATACATATACGCTGTCATAGTTATCCACTTCAACATTATCAACAAAGGTATGTATATGTAAAAGCAGCATCCCAGAGTCCGTGGGCGTATTAGGATTCATAATTTCACTTCCATCCTTTTTGCACGAGATGGCGCTAATAATTACAATAACCACGGTTATCAATATTTTCAATATGTTATTCATAATATTAACTAAAAATAAAACGACCAATTAAACACCCCTCCATACTCCGCTACCATTTGCATACCACTAACATTATTGTAAACTGGAGCACCAATCTCTACCGCCAATTTACTATCCTGAAATATGGATTTGTTGAAGTAAAAATTTGCACCCAAATAGAAATTCAACCAATTGCCTCCATAATTCCTATAATCCGCTGCTGGCTCCATAATTGCTGTTAAATCAGCATCTAAACCATTAATGGAACTCTCAGAAACCCCATTTACCCTTACCGATGAACTAAACCATGAGAGCCATTTATAAGCGATCCAAACATTTGCATTTATCTCATCTCCCTTCCTATACCCAATCTCATTATCATGTATTCTAATTATGGAGTTTACCTGAACACCACTTATTAGTTTACCGGTAGAATACAGCCCTACAATTCCAGACAACAGCTCAAATGATCCAGACCCTAGTTGCATTGAATATGGGTATCTTTGGTTAGGATACATAGCATCGTTATCTTCCCCACTAAAATAAAAGTTACCTGTTGGTAGGGATAAACCAATATTCCCAAATACATCCAATTTATTATTCACAAATTGGTATGATGCCTGAATTTTAGTATCTCCAAAACCAGAACTTTTCATATCCATCTCCCCCGTACCTCCACCATGCGAATGACCACCACTTGCAACATTCGTAGAACCAGCTGAAGATGCAAAAGATGTCATACTCATATTGTTTACGTTATAACCAAGCATTGTCATTATTGACAATCTGTTTGTAACACCATACATAAGCATTATCATGTGCATATCCATGGTCATATATGTAGGAGCCATTAAATAAGAATTAAACACATTTGACTCTTTTATTAAATCTGTACCTGAAAAAATGTGTTGCATATTCATTCTCATCGCAGCATATGATAGTTTAAAAAAACCTTTAGCATGTTCATGCGCCAACATCACTCCCGCAGGGCTTAAATCCGCGTCAGCACATAAGCAAACTACCATATTACTGTCGCGAGATTCTTCTTGAGCGAATAATTTACCGTTTAACCACAGAATTAAACAAACAACGTATAGTGGGCTTCGGTTTGACGGTAATCTTGTTTTAATTATTCCGAGTATCATTAAAAATTAATATTTGGAGTTCTTTCGTAATTATTTGAGAATAACAGACATACTTCCAAAAAAGTAAAACATAATTGAGAAGCACCCATAGTTTCAATAGGAGCTTCTCAATTTGTACTAATACTTCTAGGGGTACACTACTAAATAGTCAATAACTAACAAACTATTTAATAACTACCGAAAACACATCTGACCCATTTTGCTGCAACTGAGTTTGAGCAGTAGGGTTGGCCATAATCCTATCACCAAATGTGTTAAAATCGTAGGTGTTTGGTGTTTTATACCAATTGCTAATATTCATGGTTAAGTTCACGTTTAAAGTACTGCCGCTAGCAGTGAAGGATGAAGATGGCAGTGATACATAAAAATGATACGGATTACCCATTGTAGGTCCTGTATGTGTATTATAGTTTTTTGTAACACTAGCAGAATCATATTTCCCTTCTAACTGCATATAATGGTACCCTCCACCCATAGGTGTAGGCCATGCCATAGTACTTTCCGGAGGGTTAACAAAATATCCCGTAACATTCTTAACCGTGTCTAAGCCAAAAATAAAAGAAAGCTTATCAAAGCTTCCATTCGCTAACTGACTTAACGATATACCTGAAAAAGTGGCACTATCACTAACATCAACAAAGTGCGTCAATTTAAGTAAAGTACTATCTGCGCCTTTGTGGGCATAAATATCAGAAATGATATACCTAAGCCGAGAAACACTATAGGAATTTCCTGCCGCATTAGTATATTTAATTGTATCTAACTCAACTGCAGAAGTATCAACCATATGAAGTAGGTTTAATTTTAGTTGAGTATAAACCGTAGCCGGTGTTGCACTTTTGTCATCATCTTTTTTACATCCAATCAATGCCACTGTTACAATGGCTAATAGTATAGTTTTGATTTTAATATTTTTCATCTCACTTAAATTCTAACTGTTATAATTTTTTATAAAGTACCACCCCACCAATAGCATCAATATTAAACTAGGATGATAAGATATAATATAAGTAAAGTACTACCTCTTCAGGCAATACGATTATCCAACAAAATTTGTTGGGCTAAAAATTATTTATATATAACAATCTACGCTTGAGGTGGGTGGTATACTGGTAGCAAATGTTTTGAAGAAACCCTCAACATATAATTAAAAACTGTATTTGATGCT
Source organism: uncultured bacterium (assembly GCA_964014945.1). Lineage (GTDB taxonomy): Bacteria > Bacteroidota > Bacteroidia > 2-12-FULL-35-15 > 2-12-FULL-35-15 > 2-12-FULL-35-15. The sequence goes on from CAXHCC010000040.1 coordinate 11,286, forward strand.
AATTTCAACGACGAGGGAATGAAATTAATAACACTAGAGAATTCAGAATAAAGCTCAAAATCTTTAATTTCATTAAATGGGTTAGTAGATTGTTGTTGTTCTTGATCTTTTTTATCTAACTGTTTTTTTAAATGACATTTTCCTTCACAGGTAGAATCAACAACATCCTTATTTACACAAAGGACGGAAGCAATAAAATCCTTATTAATTGCGTAATCAAGCAATACCACAAACTTGCCTGAAAGTTGCAACAGAAATGAAAGCAGAATTGTAAATCCAATTAATTTGTGAAATAATTTCATGCGGCAAAGTTAGTCAAATCATGCAACCAAATACTTAATGAGGTACTAAAAGTTACATTATGTAGGAGCATAACCTTGTTAAAAAGTTGATTTCGCATTGCTCAATTACTTTTTTACCTTTGCTTGTATAATTATAAAACACAAATAATGGCTGGAGTAAATAAAGTTATATTAGTTGGCAATTTGGGTAAGGACCCAGAGGTAAGACATTTAGAGGGCGGAGCAGTTGTAGCCAACTTTACATTGGCAACTACTGAATCGTACAAAGACAAATCTGGCCAACGTGTTGATCAAACTGAATGGCACAACATTGTTGTTTGGAGAGGATTGGCTGAAGTTGCGGAAAAGTACCTTAAAAAGGGAATGAGCATTTATTGTGAAGGTAAACTAAGAACACGTTCGTGGGATGATAAGGAGGGACAGAAAAGATATACCACAGAAATTGTTGCAGACACCTTTACCATGCTTGGTAAAAAAGAAAATAATAACTCAGCGCCTGCTGCACCATCACCAACATCAAACACACCCTCTGAATCCGACAGCTTAAATCCTGACGTTGGGGATGATTTACCATTTTAACAACTATATGAATTGCATCAGTGTTAACTAAATACATCAACCTTGCCTGACCCCAGTATACAATTTAATACTGCCTTAATATTACTAAACAATTTTGTAAAGCCTATTACCATAGGTGCTACAGTGGCCATCATTTTAATACTTGTCATTCTGATTATTATATCTCTAGTTTCGGCTGCGGAATCAGCATTTTTTGCATTAACACCTGCTAATACAGACGAGCTAAAAAAGTCAAATACAGGTGTTGATCAGAAAATTCTAGACCTGGTAAACCAGCCAAAACGTTTATTGGCCACATTGCTAATAAGCGTTAACTTCTTAAGTATAGCTATTGTAATTATTAACGCCACTTTCGTTTTTGGAGAAGGAGGCATTTTCGACTTTACCAACAACCCTGTTGTTGGCTTTATAATACAGGTTGTAGCAATTACATTTTTAATTGTTTTTATTGGTGAGGTTACGCCAAAAATATACGCAACCCAAAATCCACTTCAAACAACAAGGTTTCTGGTACACTTTGTTTACGTTTTAAGAGGTATATTTTACCCAATTAGTTCATTTCTAATTGCATCCACTTCCTTATTAGATAAAATGATTAAACCCAAAATAAATCCAATTTCAGTGGATGATTTATCTCATGCGTTAGATTTAACTAATGATGAAGAGATACCAGATGAAGACCATAAAATACTGCAAGGAATTGTAAAATTTGGCAATTTAGAAGTTACTCAAATAATGAAATCTAGAATGGATATTACAGCATTTGAGGACAACACGCCATATACGATATTGCTTAAAGAAATTGTCAAATGTGGATTCTCCAGAATCCCAATTTATAAAGAAAATTTAGATAATATTATTGGCGTACTGTACACGAAAGACTTACTAATGTATTTAGAAAAGGACGATGCATTTGACTGGCAAGCCCTAATAAGACCGCCCTTTTACGTTCCGGAAAACAAAAAAATTGATGATTTGCTTCATGAGTTTCAACTAAAAAAAATACATCTTGCGCTTATCGTTGACGAATATGGAGGAACATCTGGTATAGTTACTTTAGAAGATATTATTGAAGAAATTGTAGGCGAAATTAATGATGAGTTTGAAGATGACGATATAGTATATTCTAAACTAGATGAATACAATTATGTATTTGAAGGAAGAATACAATTAAATGATGTATTTAGAATTACTAAAATAGATGAAGAGTTGTTTGAAGAAGCGAAAGGAGATGCTGATACTCTTGCTGGACTAATAATTGAGATTGAAGGGCGCATCCCAAAAAAAAATGAAGAAATTAAGTTTAAGAACATAATATTTAAAATTGAATCAGCGGATGCTAGAAAAGTAAAACGCGTAAAAGTTTCAATATCGGATCCTATTAGCAATGAAGCATAAAATACCATTAGCTTTTGTTCTGTTAACATTTCTGATATGTGCGCTTGCCATTTTTCAGGCGTGTAATATTAGTGATGATGAGGTTTATACACCCAAACCAATGGGGTATTATAAAATAAGCTTTCCTAAAAAAGATTATCAGTTATACGATACAACTTGTCCATTTTCATTTGAATACCCTAAATATGGTTTTATTAAAAATGATCCTAGTTCTTTAGCAGAACCTTGCTGGATAAACCTTCATTTTCCCTCATTTAATGGAACACTTCACTTAAGTTATAAAGTAGTAAACGACAACCTAAATGAATATCTGGAAGACAGTTATACGCTTGCAGCTAAGCATCAAATTAAGTCCTCTGGCATACTAGAACAACTAATTCAAGTTGATTCAAATAATGTATACGGTTTGGTTTATGAAATTGATGGAAATGCCGCCTCTGCTGTTCAATTCTTTTTAACAGATAGCACCAAGCATTTTCTTAGAGGTGCTCTTTATTTTAATGAAGTGCCAAATATAGATTCAATGGCACCCGTGGTGAATTTTATTAAACAAGACATTTATCACCTTTTTGATAGTTTTAACTGGAAAGAAGCAAACTAGAAGCTAGTTTAAGTTTTTTAGCCGCTCGTAATACTCATCAGCGCGCTCAACATTACCTGACAACTTATACGTTAAAGCCATATTCTTGATTGCATTTCTATTGGATGGATTAATAGCGAGCACCTGGTTTAGCACTTTAATACAACGATCATATTGCTTTAAGGTACCGTAACAATTTGCTAAGTTTATATATGCTCCTTCATTCCTTGCATCCAATTCTATTGACTTGCTAAAACTCACGATCGCACTTTTATAATCATTGTTAGCGGCGTGGTAATTTCCCAAATTATAATAATAGGTGCTATTCTTGTTACTAGCACCAAAATCTACAGTAGATGATAGAGGATTTATATGCACATCAATCCCTTGAGATTTCAGATTATTTGCTGCTGTTTTGGGTTCAAGATATTCAGGATTGTATTTAATTGCTTGATTGTAATAGTAAGACGCAACATTCAGTTTTCCCATACCTTGATATAACACACCAATATTGTAATATGATGGAGCATAACCTGGAGCATGTTTTATGGCTTTATTGTAATAATATATTGCTGAATCGTTGTTTGGTGTTACAATTTGATAAACACTAGCAATTAAATAATAACCTTCTCCAAATTTGGGATGAATATTCAAAGCTCGTTTAAGTGTATTAATGGCTTTTCCTGCATAATTTGCTTTTTTAATGGGATCATTCTCCTTTGATGCCAAATACACATACTGGTTACCTAAATGTCTCATATTTTGGGCGCTATTCATACCGGTTTTCCCATCATGCTCAAATAAGGTCAAGTTATTCTTCCATACTGCATTTCTGCTAATTGTTTTAAAACTATACAGACTTACAATTAACGTAATTAGTAATACGAGGTTAATATTATTCTTTAACCACGGTATTAAAACCTTATGTTTCGATTTAGTATTTACCTTTAGAAGAACAATAAAGGAATACGCAACTATCAAGCAAAAGCCCAATGCAGGAAAAAATAAAAACCTTTCCGCAAATATTCCTCCCCTTAATATCGTAAATGCTAAAGAAGGGATAAGCGTTATATAAAAAATAGCAAGTGCAAATCCCATAACAGAACGTTTCATTATCTCCTTAATCGCAAAATATACACCCGCAGCAAATAGTACAAATCCAATTATTGCCATTGGATTAGAAAATGTTACCGCTGGAATTTGGTTAAAAGAATAATCATAACGTAAAGGGTGTGGTATAATTAAAAGCTGTATGCAAAAGGCAAACAGATACAATGTTGTGGGTATTTTAATAGATGAGTCTGTGTATGGGTAATTAACAATATCCTCTGGTATTACACCTTGCAATGTACCCAAGAGGTAAAACTTTTGTACAAAAAACAAAACAATCACAATAAAAGGTGCGGCACTATAATAAATTGCTTCTCGTATAGAACTACCTTTATAATAATATATACACAATGGAACTAATGCGATACCAATTAATGCCGTTTCTTTTGATAACATTCCTAAATAGCAAAACATAGATGACAATAACAAATGCAGCACCTTCTTTGAATCCGCGTACCTAATCATAAACCATATCATCAAGAGTAGATTCAAAAAACTAAGCAACTCTCCCCTTCCTTTAATATTAGCAACTATTTCAGTATGTATTGGGTGTGATACAAACAATAAACAGGCAATTGCAACCATTATGGAATTGTATCTATTAAAAACCTTGCTTAACAATATAAAGAGCACATAACCTGCACTTGCGAACAATAACACATTAAATGCATGGCTAATATGCGGGTTAGCACCAAAAAACTCATTTTCTATGGCAAAAGTGATTAAAGAAAGAGGCCTGTAATACCCCAAATGAATTGCAGAAAAATGCCAAAAGTTAACTTTAAGAAGGTCAGGTATCCCAGACAAACCAGCTTGTACAAAACGGTTTTCAATAATTGCTCCTGAATCATCCAACGCATAATCATGCCCAATAGTGTTGACGAATAACAAAATGCAAATGAATGCAATCACTCCACCAATCCAATAATTTACGGAATGTATTACTTCTTCAGCTTTAATTGATTTGGTGCCTTTCTTTTGCTTAACCATAATTCTACTTGCTATTTCTTTGAATAAACAAGCTCATTATTCATATTATACTGCAATTGATCCTTATCTAACATCCAGCGAATCGTTTTAATTCTTTTTTCTTCATTGCCTTCAGTTAAATTATCAACCAATTCCTCTAAATGCAAGTTTTTAACAGATAGCAAGGAAATTATTTGTTCGCGAATTTTCTCAAATTCATCAGTATGTAATGTTTTGTTCTTCTCCTCAATACAAACATCACACTTCTCACATCGTTTCGTATCCTTCTCTCCAAAATACCCTAACAACATCTGACTTCTGCAACGTACGGACGAACTAGCGTAGTGAACAATGGCTTCAACACGCTCAGTAGCATATTTCTTCTGCAAAAGATAATTTTCTTTGGACAACATTAAACGCTGTGCATCAACTCGTTCTAATTCAAATGTAATAAGTGGCAATTCAGATTGGGGGACATAGGATATCACCTCATTTTGATTTAGAAATTCTAATTTCTTCACAACATCTTCATGCTTTAAATGCAAGTGCCTAGCAATATCGTACTCATTTATTTTGACAAAATTGTCAAATAATCCAGCATGCATTCGTAACAACGTTTTTATGAATGCATCATATTGCGGTGTCGCTAACTGAAATTTATACAAATCCTCTCTACTCAGTTCAATTTTTGCTTTAGGAGCTTGATAGTATGCATCCGTAAATGTTATGTAACCTTCTCTTTCTATACATTTTAAACTATTATAAGCGATAATTGCCTCCAAATTATAGGTGGTACAAAAGAGGCTTAAATCAAGGCTGAAGGTTATACCTTTTCCCGCACCTGTAGCTAATTGAAAAAAATTAGCCAAGGACTGATAAACCATTCTAATTGTTCCCTCATCAGGAAATCGGTTAAAAAGGTTGTTTTTCAATTCTACTTCATCAGCCGGATGGTATAACAATATCGCATATGCGTTAGAATTATTCCTTCCAGCTCTACCGGCCTCTTGAAAATACGCTTCTATCGAATCTGGCACGTCCGCATGAGCAACAAAACTAACATCAGGTTTATCTATACCCATACCGAAGGCGTTAGTACAAACAACTGTCTCTTATACACATCTCCGAGCCCACGAGACCCGGAATAATCT
>CAXHCC010000041.1:0-17051 GCA_964014945.1 uncultured bacterium
TAATTTAACGGTTGACGAAAAAACGTCAACCAAATTGTAAAACAAACGGCATAGCCAAACGTTAGCACTAATAGAAAAGTTAATAAAGCACTAAAAAATAAGACAGTGAAATTAAAAAAAGTTATTGAAGCTTGGCTGGAAGCATCTTCTGACCTTAATATAAAAATTCGATCTCCATTTATTTTGACAACACCTGACAATCAAGAATTACGGTTTGAATTATTGATTGAAAATTTTGGTCGTAAAAAGGGGACGGTTATTTTATCAGCAAACGATATGACCGATTTTGACACACCAGAAAAATACGGATATTATTGTTCAGCCTTAAATCCCAGTAGTTATTCGACATACGACCGCAAACATTTTATGGACACACTTAATGACTGGGGATATTGTGGTGAAGAGGCATTGAAACCAGACTGGTATAATGGAAAAGTTTGGACAGACTAAATATTTAATAACGAAACACTAGTGCTAACATAACCTAAACAAACATAGGATTTAAGCGGCAGTATTAACAGTTAGTACAAGTAATAACCAGCCAAGTCTTGCAGATTTGGTTTTTAAAATGAAGAAAATTAAAAACAAAACAGCGCGCTTTGGCTATACAACGGGGGACAGATCTTGCAGACCTATCCCCTACGTTGTGTAGCTGGACGTTGCCCTATATATGTAAATGTGATAAAATATTCACTTTAAAATTTATTCAATCTTGATTATAATAAACTCCGTACGTCTATTTTCTTGATGCTCCGCTTTACTACAATCCGATTTAATATCGCCTTCGCAAGCACAATTGTTTTTTAGTTGTGATTCACCATACCCTTTTCCTGAAATTCTTTCAGGGTTAGTGATTCGTTTTTTAATGTAGTTTGCGGATGACACAGCCCTTTTATTGGATAGTCGCTCATTTGAAGCCGCAGAACCTCTACAATCAGTATGCGCTCCTAATTCAATTACCATTTGAGGGTTATCATTCATCACCTGCACTATTTTATCTAATTCTAAAGCCGCATCTTTACGAATATTGTATTTCCCTAAGTCGAAATAAATAGGATTTATCTCTATAATATCCGTTAAATCAGCACCTACCTTAATTTTATCCATTTCCACTATCAACTGCATTTCACCCTCCTCTTCAATTAACTTATTATAAGTTATTGATCTAGCTAAGTAGCCTTCTTTTTCTACATTTACCAAATAACTTATTCGGTCATTAACACTATTTTCTAAAGTTACTGTAACAACACCTTTCAATTTGGTTTGCAAGCTATCTTCCTCATCAATAAAGTTGTTCAACAGCACTACCGAAGCAGCAGATAGAGCCTCACCAGTTTCCTTATCTATGACCTGAACAGATAAAGACAACTGTGCCTTTTCTGGTAATATCAAATTAGCAGTAATTACACTTTCATTACCCAAGGTGTTAACGCTTTTATCATCATCATCGTAATTTATTTTTGACGCAACCACTTTAAACTTTTGATTGTCTTCAACTAAAAACGAAAAAGCCGCAGTACTATCTAAAATTAAGCGCTCTAACTCCTTGTTGTCAGCATCCAACAACAAAACTTCCGACTCTGCTAATAACATGCCATCACCATCAGTAACTACACCTTTAATTTCTTTTTTAAAGGATAATGGTTTTAATACCTGAAATGCATATATATCATCATCCCCCTTCCCTCCTTCTCTATTGCTACAAAAATACCCCTCTTTTAATTCATCATTAATTATTAACCCAAAGTCATCCCTAGAAGAATTAATGGGTGTGCCCAAGTTGTATACTTTATCAAACTCTTCCTTGCTGTTTAAGTGTGACATATATATATCATGCCCACCTAAACCTTCCCGCCCATTAGAACTGAAAAACAATTTAGCACTCGTTTCCTCGTAAAACGGGAACATCTCATCATGATATGTATTAATATTGGCACCCAAATTTATTGGTGCCCCCCATTTACCATCGTCATTTTTCTCTACTTTATAAATATCAACACCTCCAAAACCACCTGGCATATCACTACTAAAATACATGGTATTGCCATCATGCGATAAACACGGGTGCCCTACTGAATACTCATCATTATTCAAATAAAATGCTGATGATTCTTTCCACGCATTATTTTCTAACACTCTAAAAAATATGTTCAATTTAACAACCCCATCCTTACTTTTACCATTGTAATTATTACGGGTAAATGCCATTATTTTACCTCCTTGTGAGTATGATGCTGGACCTTCGTGCAGCTTTTTATTCATTTTACCACCTAAACTTACCACGTTTGTAAATTCCTGATTAACAGTATCTGCAACATATATATCCAAAAAAGGCTGATTATTCCAATTGTATATTCGCTTTATAGAACGTGTACCTTCTTTACTAGATGTATATAACACACTATTGTTATAATATGCCACCCCAAAATCTTGATGAGCGGTGTTCATTTGTAAATTACTTATACTATATCGACCTTCATCTTTAAGTAATGTTTGAATTTCATCGGTAGAACAGTTGTATTTTTTTATCCGTAAGTCATTCGGTTCCAACTCCCTAAACTTACTCAACCACTTACTTGCCTCATCGTACTTGCCATTCATTTTAAGCAAGTAGTGATACTGATAATAATCTTCTGCAATTACTCCATCTTCTAACACAACCAGTTGAGAATATCGCAATTCCGCTGCTTTGTACCTACCCATACTGGCGTATGACTCTGCCAACTTTCGTAAACCTCCTACGCTTAAATCGCTTGCTTTTTTATACTTTTCTATGGCCTTTTCAAAAGAATAAATACTGAAAAATTTGTCCCCTTTTACCTCAGCCAATGACTTTTTAGCTTGCTGTGCTATTAAAGGATTGCACGATAATACAATTCCCACAACTAACAACTTCCAAATATGTTTCAATTTCATAACTCTATTATTATAATACCTTCATTAAAAATAACGCGGCGAACGAACCTTTTGTTTATCACGATAGACAAAATCATAACGCAACATTATTTCATGACTACCACTATTATATTTACCCGTGGTTACACCAAAAGACCAGTCAAAACTATAACCCGCTAATAGTTGATTGCTTATTTGATAACCAATTAATGCAGAGGCTGCATCTCCCGTACGGTATGCTGCACCAAACAAAAAGGATTTATTCAGAATAAAGGTTAAATTAATATCTGCTTCAACAGGAGCGGCCGCTGTTAGCTTAATAAATGAGCTAGGTTTTAAATCTAACTTATCAGAAAGCTTAAATACCGAGCCCAATATCATAAAGTAATGCCTTTGTTCTGGGTTGGTTACAATATTACTTGTTGACGAAATTGAATTCTCAAATAGTTTTGGAGCAGATATACCGGCATAAAACCTAGGCATATGAAAATACAATCCAAAGCCCATATTTGGTAAAAACTTTGAAATTGACCCTCCTTGAAAAGCTTCATCAACTGAGTTTTCTAATTGCAAATCATCTAAGCTTGCTGTAAATATTCGCCCCCCTCCTTTTAAACCGAAAACTAGTTTGGACTTTTCACCTGTAGTTAGCATATAGGCAAAATCAGCAAATAAACTGGTAGTTTTTAAAGGGCCAATTTGATCGTTTATAACGGAAAGTCCTAATCCCAAATTGTTCATTTGAAATGGGTTAATGGGAGTATGCATAGTAAGTGTTTGGGTTTTAGGCGCACCCTCCATTCCTATCCATTGCGATCTATGAATACCAGTTACTGTTAATGCATCTCTACTACCAGCATAAGCAGGATTAACCGCCAATGTATTGTACATATAATGGGTAAACATGGCATCTTGCTGTGCTAATGCATTCAGGCAAATAAGCCCTAGCACAACTGTCGTAAAATATTTTTTAATCAATTTAGATTTCATAATCATGCTATTATATCAATACAACTGTTTATCGTTTTAAGTATATGTAACCCGTTTTTACTTCTTTTTTATTGTCTTTCGTATATTCAAACGTATAGAAGTAAACCGCCGAAGGAAGTTCTTCAGAACCTACAGCAACCCCATTGCTATTTGTAGTTCCATTCCAGGAGTTATCATAATCACTCATTTCAAACACAGCATTACCCCACCTATTAAATACTTGAAACTTGTTGTTAGGGTATTGTTCGACACCCTGAATTACATAATAATCATTAACATTATCATTATTAGGAGAAAAACCTTTAGGGAAATTTGGTCCACACGGCTTGGTAACGGTTAAAGTAATGCTTGCTGCCACAAAATCACATGGGTCAGAAGGGTTTGTATTATCGACTATCTCTGTTGCGTTAATTACGCCATCACCATCACAATCCTTCACATTCCACTCACTTGAAGGGCTAACACTAGTATCTGCAATCACAAAATCACAATTATCCAAGGGCTGAGTATTGTTAGTCACCTCTACCCCGTCTAGAACACCATCCCCATCAGTATCATTTTGTAATGGATTAGTCGCATTGCTTAATTCATTGGCATTCGTTAAACTATCCGAATCGCAATCGGCAGCCAACCATGCACTTGATGGAGCTACAGTTGCATTTGCTAATACAAAAGAGCATCCTTCCTTTGGGTTGGTAGCATCACTTAACTCTGTTGCGTTAATTACACCGTCTCCGTCACAATCTGATGAATTCCATGAAGCACTTTGCGCTACTGTAACACTAGCAGTTAAATATTCACAACCATTAGTTGGGCTTGTTCCGTCAGCTACTTCTTTACCATCGATTACCCCGTCACCATCAGTATCAGGTAATAAAGGATTGCTTCCAGCCAATAATTCATCAGCATTTGTTAATCCGTCATTATCACAATCCAAGGTTGGATTGTTAACATCACAACTACTTACCGTAATAAAAATACTGTCATTAACACAAATTGATGGTAACGGAAGGCCTGTATCACAAACAGAAACTACTACGGTATCGTTACCAATAAAATTATTATTTGGCGTATAGGTAAACGCTCCATTTGCTGCAATGGCAAACGTACCATTCGTTGGGTTTTTAATTGGTACTACATTAACAACTAGAGCTGTTTCAATATCTGAGTCATTAATTAACACATTACTAGTAACACTATTTCCAATTGTTGTGGAAATATTTTCATTGACCACTACAGGTGTGTCGTTAACAGGTGCTACCTCTGCTATTACCAGTGCTGTATTGGATACTAACCCTACATTATCTCTTACCGAATAAAATAAGGTTTCAGTTCCGTTAAAATTAGCGTTAGGTGTAAATGTAAGCACACCCAAATTACTAACGGACCATATTCCATTGGCTGTGGTATCTGTTAACTGCTGCCCTACCAATGCTGTGTCCAAATCCACGGTTGCAACATTTATGGTTCCATCCACGTCAGTATCGTTGTTGGTTATTGTTACACTTACCGGGTTATCTTCTAAAGTATTGGTAGTATCATTTACTGCTACAGGTGCATTATTTACAGAACTAACAGTTATAAATAAAGTATCGTTACCACATTTAGCAGGTAATGGTGTGCCATCGTCACATACTTCTACTACCACCGTATCCAAACCGTTAAAATTTAAATTGGGGGTATATGTGTACACACCCATCGTGTCTACCACGAAGGTGCCATTACTTGCATTTCTTACAGGAGTTGTATTTGCCCATAAATTTCCATCTACATCAACGTCTGTACCATCTGTTAAATCACCAGTAACTGGGGTGTTTTCTTTGGTAGCAATCACTTCATTAGAAATTACCGGTGCGTCATTCACAGGGGTTACATTTACTACAATTGCAGCTGTATTAGATACCAAACCATTATTATCCTTAATCGTATAATAATGAATTGCATCCCCTGTAAAATTAGCAGATGGCGTGAAAATTATTGCTCCAGTATTTGAATCAGTCCATGTTCCCGCCACCGTAGTATAACTTGATTGCTGTCCATTTGCTAGAGTTGTATCCAAATCGATAGTACTAATATTTACAGTACCGTCTATATCGGTATCATTAGCAGCTACAAATACAGTTACTGGGGTATCTTCAGTAGTAGTTGTTGTATCATTTACTGCAACAGGTGCATCATTAACAGCAGTTACAGTTACAATTATTTGAGCAGTATTTGATATTAATCCAATATTATCTTGCACTGTATAGTACAAACTATCGCTTCCTACATAGTTGGCTGCTGGGGTAAATGTTAGCACCCCCAAGTTACTAACAGACCAAATACCATTGGCCGTGGTATCTGTTAACTGCTGCCCCACCAATGCTGTGTCTAAATCAACAGTTGCTGTATTTATAGTTCCATCAACGTCTGTATCGTTGTTGGTTATGGTAATATTAACCGGAGTGTCCTCAAATGTGATGGTTGTATCATTGACTGCTACAGGTGCATTATTTACTGAACTTACCGTTATAAATAAGGTATCGTTTCCACATTTAGCTGGTAAGGGTGTGCCATCATCACAAACTTGTACTACTACCGTATCCGATCCATTAAAGTTTAAGTTTGGCGTATATGTATAAACGCCCATTGTGTCTACTGTAAAGGTCCCATTACTTGCATTCCTAACAGGTATCGTATCGGCCCACAAATTTCCATCCACGTCTACATCAGTGCCATCGGTTAAATCGCTAGTAATTGGAGTATTTTCCATTGTCGCAATTACTTCATTAGAAATTACTGGTGCGTCATTCACTGGTGTAATATTTACTACAATTGCGGCTGTATTAGACTCACTGCCTCCATCATCCTTAACGGTGTAATACAACACCGCCTGCCCGTTAAAATCTTTAGCCGGTGTATAGCTTACTAAACCTGAGTTATCAACAACATAAATTCCCGCACTAGTAGTATCTACTGTTTGAATTCCTGGTTGTAATGTGTCCAAATCAACTGTACTCGCATCTATGCTTCCATCAATATCCGTATCGTTATTGGTTACGGTTATAGAAACGATAATATCTTCTTGTGTGCTTGCGGTATCACTCACGGCTACCGGAGCATCGTTTACTGGCGTAACTACAAAAAACAAGGTATCGTTGGCGCATTTTACAGGCAATGGAGTACCCCTATCGCAAACCGAAACAACTACAGTGTCTGTACCTGTAAAGTTGGCTGTTGGCGTATACGTATATACACCATTGGTATCTGTTGCAAAAGTACCGTTACTAGCATTTACAACAGGAACTGAATCCACATACAGGGTAGTTTCTACATCACTATCATTTACGGTTAAATTACCACCGGTTGTACTATCTTCTACCAAAGAAATGGTATCATTAACAACTAAAGGCGCGTCATTAACCGCCGTTACCACTATAATAACCATTGCTACATTAGAAGTATCACCTTTGTTATCCTTAACAGTGTAATACAACATAGCCGTATCATTAAAGTTTAAAACAGGACTAAACGTTAATTCTCCTGTGCTATCTACTTGCCAAGTTCCTTGTGATGTAACAAGCACTTTTTGAACACCATCTGATAATGTATCCAAATCCACTGTGGTAGTGTCAATTATTCCATCAACGTCGTAATCATTGTTGATTAGCGTTATCTTAACAGTTGTATCCTCTGTGGTGGAAGTGGTATCGTTTACCGCAATTGGAGACACATTGCTATCGCCCCATACACTTGGCTTACCATCTACAGTACTAATAATTCCATCGTTATCAGGATCATTTGTATCATCTACAACACCGTCATTATTGCTGTCTAGCATACTCTGATCTAAGCCTCCCTCTATTAAATCACTTGTTCCATCGTCATCACTATCCGTATCATAGGGGTCCGATTCTCCTGTTCCATCTGTATTAGGAGGAGTTAAGCCTCCTGGAACTGGTTCACCGTTAGCGTTTGGAACCCCGTCTGCTATTCCATCGCCATCTGCGTCGGTTCCATTAGCCTCGTCTACATCATTTATTCCATCATTATCACTATCCAAATCTAATCGATTTGGCACACCATCACCGTCTGTATCTCCACCATTTGCAAGCTCTTCAACCGTATCTAATATGCCGTCGTTATCATCATCCAAGTCATCGGTATCAACAATTCCATCACCATCTGTATCCAATGATTCTCGCCAATCCTTTTCAACCGTAGTAGCATTATCAATATTAGGAAATGAATTAGGAGTTTGACTGTTGGTAGGGTTAATGGTAGAATCGTTATTATCATATGCATCATCTAAACCATCACCGTCTGCATCCAAACCAGAAGCAATTATATCAGCCCCGTTCATATTGTCCGTATCCCAACCTTCTAGAGAATCTAAAAACGAATCATTATCTGAATCTAAGTCTAAGTAATCGGAGGCATCCAATCCGTCTGTATTAACAGGAATATTACCAGTTCCACCAAATCCGCTTATCGTGTCGTATGCGTTATCCAAACCATCATTATCACTATCTACTCCAGCCGGTGCAATGTAGCCCAACGTAGTTTGACTTTCAATCACATCTACAATTCCATCATTATCTGAATCTATATCCATATAATCGGCTCTCCCTGCTCCATCCGTATTGGTTAACGGCAACGCTACACCTCCATTATCCGTATCAACAACATCAGCTAACCCATCATTATCAGTATCAATAAAATTATCTATTTGCCCATCATACCCAACAGTATCTACTCCACCAGCTTCAACAATATCTACCATTCCATCTCCATCCGAGTCTAAATCAAAAGAGTTAATTACACCATCCAAATCAAAATCATACCTATCATCTACTCCATCAAAATTGCTATCCACAAATCCTGCTTGATTAGGGTCTATGTAATTTGGAATTCCATCAAGGTCACCATCCAATAGCGGATCTATTAAACCTTGATTTTCTAAAGAGTCTGGGATGCCATCATTATCGTCATCAACATCCAAATTATCATCAACCCCATCTCCATCTTTATCGCAATCAGGCAATACCATGGCCGTTACAGGAGATGAAGTTTGTGTAACGTAAAACCATGTATTCATAATTCTACCATTCCCAAAATCATCACAGCGATTTCCGGCAGTAGCTTCACCTCCACCGTTAGCTACGGCTGGAGTTGTACTGTTCGCACCTGGACCATTCCATGCATGTGAAGGACTCATTACTCCTTCATACAATCCCGAAAAATCGGCACCTGCCCCGGTAGAATTATCATTACTAGTTGCAGGTGTTCCACAAGCTCCAAAAGCAGTTAAACCGGAATCGTCCCAATAAAGTGAACGTGTTCCTAGGTTAGGAAAAATGCTGCTAACCGAAAACCCATTTATATTAAGTTCTACATCAAGCATAGGTATATTACACCTTCCTTGAAACAAGGTTAAGGTTACTTGTGCCGTAAAATTAGGTGGAACAACAGCACCTAATCCGTCCGTTCCATCCCATGAAAAAACATGATTTCCTGCGGCTAAACCAAAAGCTTCAAATACAGTATCAGCAGTACCAGCTTGATAACCTGGCACTCCATTTAAGTCGAGCAATAATGCTACATCGCCTGGCTGCGTTATGTAATAGGGTATAAAGTAAGCCCCTGGACACCCATAAATATCGCTAGTAAATGTGGTGGAACCAGTGGTACCATTTGGAAAAACGTTAACATCCGGAATGGATAAAAAAGTTTTATAACCCTCACTCGGCGCAGAAAACAACCCATTTATGGATCTTCTATCATTCACAAAATTGCCGGTATTATTGGGACCAGAATAGTTTACTCTTACGTTATAACCCAATGGTCTAAAACCTTCTTGATAATCAAGTTTAACCACAAATTGATCCGGAGTATATGTGTACAATTCAGAAATCATAGATGAGGACTCTTTATTGCTAAATGTACCGTCCACTAAATCAGAAACTATAAACGCCCAATTACGATTCCATATTCGCCCATCATATTGAACGTTTGCATCAGTAGCCACCGTAAAATCAAAAAATGGAATGGTAAGTGCCCCTGCTACTTGTCGTAACATAGTAGCTCCTCCATCACCACTTCTATAAACCTCTACATAAAAGTCTCCTATCGTATCTGGATTAAAAACATATGGATTATATCCTGTTGGACTAGCTCCTCCAATATTTGGTCCAACTACCGCTTCGTCATAATCTTCAATATAACCCTGACCTGTGCTGCTTGCCATTAATGTTGGCCCTGCCACAACTTGACCAGATTCATCGTAAATCTTATAATATGCGTCGTTTACAACAGTATTAGTTGCGTTAAAATAGGTTCTAGGTTGAAAACCAAAATAGAGGTTTTCATTTATGGAATCAGTAATGGTAAATCTTATTCGTTGGTCATCAGGACAGTTTAAGTAGCTTCCTAAACCTTGATTACCAATCAGAAATGGAACGTAAGAAAATAAAGCTGCTCCGTTAGCACTATTTGTTGGTGACGCTTGTTTCGTTCCTTCAGCATGAAGAACAGTTGCTGATAATAACAAGCATAGAAATAAGAAAAGAAATTTAGCCTTAAAAATTACTCTTGAGTATATCACAGTAAATACTTTTAGTTGACAATAATAATTAGCACAACAAAAGTATTTTCTATTAACTCTTTACCACATAACAATAGTTAAGTAAAAAACAAAAAGCAGTCTCTAACAAAAGAAAAAAGAACTAACCAACTTCTCCTGCCACATAAGATTCTAGCAGCGGATAATAGGTGTTAAATTCATCTTCAAAATGGTGGTAATGTTGGCGTAGCTCGCGTACAGATAATGCCATATTTGAATTGAACTTGGCACGCCCATCCATCCCTTTCAAAACCTGCTCAACTCCTTCAATTTTTGCATACGCGTTTAACACATCGTACTTTATCATATATTGCACAAACATAGCCGTTCGCTGAGGCAGAGCACCTTCGTGCTGTTTCATTAACGAATACACCTCATCTGCATATTCAGGCAAGGAAGAATTATGATAATTTTCCCAATTTACCGCCAAAAAATGATCGTAAAAGATATCTACAATAACAGGAGCGTACTTACGATAATTACTTCTCAAACGCGCTTTACTTTTCTCCACTACAGCGTGTGAATCGGTAAATGCATCAATTTTTCTATGAAGCACTATTCCTTTCTGTACCTCTTCGCTATAGTTAAAAAGTTCTTTACCCTTTACCGAGTCAGCCATAAAGTTGCCTAGCATTAATTCCTCATCATTACCCGACAAATGTAAGTGTGACAGAAAATTCACCCCTTTAGTTCTTTAGCTTTATTATAATATTTCTCCATCTCCTCCAAACTCATTTCACTTAACTGTTTACCTTCCGCATTGATGTCGTCCTCCATATGCTGAAACCGTTTGGTAAACTTTTTATTTGTTTTTTCCAAAGCGGCTTCAGGGTCTACACCAATAAAGCGTGCATAATTAATTAATGAAAACAACACATCGCCAAACTCCGATTCCATTTTTTGTTTATCCTGCTTAGCAACCTCTTCTTTTAATTCTCCCATCTCCTCCTCTACTTTCTTCCATACCTGCTCAGGTGTTTCCCAATCAAAACCTACCCCTTTTACTTTATCTTGAATTCGCAATGATTTAACCAACGCCGGCAATGATTTTGGTACTCCACTAAGGACAGAGGTATTACCTTTTTCTTTTAGTTTTATTTTTTCCCAGTTTTCTTTTACCTGCTGTTCATTTTCAGCTGTAACATCGCCATATATATGCGGGTGCCTAACTATTAACTTCTCACATAAGGCATTTATCACATCAGCAATATCAAAGTCATTGGTCTCTGAAGCAATTCTTGCATAAAACACTATATGTAATAATACATCTCCTAATTCTTTCTTTAAGCCATCCATATCCTCTTCAATAATTGCATCAACCAACTCATAGGTTTCCTCAATTGTTAAATGACTTAAACTGGCTATTGTTTGCTTTTTATCCCAGGGGCATTTCTCCCGCAAATCATCCATTATATTTAATAAACGCTCAAAGGCTATTAACTTTTCTTTCATATCCTTGTTTAAGTATTTAGCATTGCAATCATCATATCCACAAAGGTTAAATTTAATACTTTTACAATAGCATATAAGCTTAGGTCTTTTGAAAAAAACATTTCCTTATTTCATATCCTTACTGTTTTTCTGGATGTTGGTTTTTACAGCATTCAGAGTTGTGTTTGTGATATACCATGCCAATAGTTTCACGGAATTGGGTTTAAATGAAATTATAACTGCCTTTTATTATGCACTTCGTTTGGATTTATCAACAGCGTGCCTAATATCCTTGCCTACCTTTCTTTTTATAACACTTTACTCAATAAAACCTGCCTCCATACTGCTTAGAATAAATGGCGGGATTACTCAATTACTACTAGTTATAGTTTCCTTGTTGAGTGTAGGGAATATTAAAATATACAAAGAATGGGGAGCCCAAATTAATGCACGCAGTTTAAACTACCTACTTTACCCAGACGAAGTACTTGCTTTTATTTCTACTGGAGAGCTAATACTATTAGTGTTACTATTTATAATTTGCTTGTATACGTTATTAAAACTCTTCGATAGAATTGTTGGGCCCTTGCATAAAAGTTATTCAAACTTTCTTACTAAAATCACAACGCTTCTTTTTACCCTATCCTTATTAATTATTGGAGCAAGAGGAGGATTGCAACAAGCTCCTATAAATGAAAGCAGCTCCTACCATTCTAACATTACCATACTTAACCACTTAGCCACCAATAACATTTGGCATCTAGCAAAAAGTGTTGCTGAGGCAAGCGACGATTCTAATCAGTATGAATTTATGCCGCTTGAAGAAGCAAATGCAAGAAAAGAGGAATTGTTTAAAACAACAGAAGGCAATAAGAACATCCTTACCACCACCAAACCCAACATTGTTTTTATTGTACTGGAAAGTTGGACGGCCGACCTTATTGAGGTATTAGATGGCGAAAAAGGAGTTACACCGTTTTTTAATGAATTAAGAAAAGAGGGAATATTGTTTTCCAAGATGTATAGCAGTGGATCAAGAACTGAGCAAGGTTTAGTATCCATCCTAAGTGGGTTTCCTTCGCAACCCGACAACTCCATCATTACCACTCCAGACAAAGTTGAACAACTACCTTCTATTAGTAAAACACTTGCTAATAAAGGCTATTCAACTTCCTTTTATTATGGTGGAGAAATCGACTTTGCCAACATGAAATCATATTTGTTGTTTAACAACTTTGAAACTATCATTGATAAACATGACTATCAAAAAGACCAACTAAATAGTAAATGGGGGGCGCATGATGAATATGTTTTTGATAAACAATTAGACAATTCTAATTCAAATAGCCATCCATTTTTATCTGTTCTTTTAACGCTTAGCACGCACGAACCCTTTGAAGTAACCATTAATACGCCTTTTAACGGAAGTGCTATTAACGAACAGTTTAAAAAAGCGGCTTATTACACGGATAAATGCCTTGAGAATTATTTTACAACGGCTAAACAAAAAGAGTGGTACAACAATACCTTATTTATTCTTGTTGCAGATCATGGTCATCACTTACCTAAAGGGCGAGATATGAATTTACCAGAAAGTCACAAAATTACCATGTTGCTTTATGGAGATGTTTTAAAGGACAGTTCAAGGAACACCATGTTCGAGAAAGTTTGCAATCAACATGACATTGCTGCCACACTTTTAACACAATTAAATTTACCAACCGAGGAATATAATTGGAGTAGAAATGTTTTTAATCCCCATTACAAGCCTTTTGCATACTATGCGAATGAAAACACGTTAGGCTGGATTAGCTCAATGCAAAGCTTGGTACACAACTACACTAACGAAGAAACTACGGTATACAATGGCATAGAAGTTGATTTAAATGACTCTATAAGCAAGGATGGTAAAGCCTACTTGCAGAGCATGTACCAACAATACTTGGATTATTAGTTCATGAAATATTCGTTATTCACATTCCTAGGGCTTGTATGGAATATCATTATTTATGCGCAGGCAGATAGCATACCTACCTCAACTTTAAAGTATAACAACTATGAATACATTCCTAGTATTAAAACAGTAGAGTTTATTAACAGTGACTTTCGTTTATCAGCTCCAGCAATACAGTTGGGTGCTACACAAACCCTTAAATTAAGTTTTGACGACTTAAATGGAGAAATAGAAAATTACGCTGTTAGCATTATACACTGCACGAGTGACTGGCAACCTTCAGATTTAATGCCTTCCGAATATATTGAAGGATTCTCAGATTTTACAATTGACGATTATGCCCACTCATTTAATACCAAACAACATTACATACATTACAACGCATATATCCCAAACGAATCAACCCAATTTATTATATCTGGTAATTATTTAGTATTCGTATATAATAACAACGATAAAAATGATTTAATACTTAGTAGACGATTCGTAGTTTTTAATAATCAAATCCAAGTTATTGCCTCAGTTAATGCGGCAAGTATTGTTGCTGAAAGGGATTATTTACAAGAAGTGGAACTGAGCATTAAACTAGCTGATTACACTATTAATGACCCCTATAACGATTTAAAGATTGTTGTAACGCAAAATAATAATTGGAACAACTCAATTACGGGGTTTAAGCCAACGTTTGTAAAGGGAGAAGAAATAGTTTACCGTAGCTTAGGAGACAACCTTTTTAGTGGCGGTAATGAATATAGGTATTTTGATACTAAAGACTTACGTTATAAATCGGAAAGCCTTAAGAGTATTGATATATACGGAGATACCAATAAAGTAGAATTACGTACAGATAGTAAACGATCATTTTTAAGGTATACCAGTGCTCAGGATATAAATGGGCAATTTTTGATTAAAAACGATAATGTAAAAGACAGTGAAATTGGTGCTGATTATTGTCTTGTTACATTTAACCTTGGTTGTAATAAATTTTACATGGGCACTCCCTATGTAATTGGTGGATTTAACAATTGGAAATGCTCCCCTACAAACAAAATGCAGTTCAATAGTCAAAAATCGAGTTACGAGGCAAGCATATACCTAAAACAGGGTTATTACAATTACATGTATGCATTAGTACAAAATACCACCGATAAGGTAATTGACGTAGCAGCGATTGAAGGGGATCATTCAGCTACGGAAAACGAATATACCATATACGTTTACCATAAGCCCAACGGTATTTTTTACGATAAGCTAATTGGCTATACCACTATAAACACAAGACAATAGTTATTTACACTATTGGTATTGTATTTAATAAAAGAATTTTCTACTATTGTATTAGGTCATGACAACACCTGTTTCAAATATCACCCACGGCATCAAAGTAAGTATTGTTACAGAATATTTACAAGATGAATCTATTCCAGAAGAGAATTATTACTTGTTTGCTTATCATATCACAATTGATAACAACAGCGATGATACCGTTCAGTTACTGACTAGGCACTGGGATATTTTCGACTCAGCTTATGAGCATAGACAAGTAGATGGCGAAGGCGTGGTTGGAGAGCAACCAATTATTAAGCCAGGTAAGCATTTTGAATACGAATCTACCTGTGCATTACGGTCGGAAATCGGAAAAATGAAAGGCTACTATATTCTGGAAAGAAGCTCAGACAATAAAGAGTTCAAAGTAATTTTACCTGAATTTGAGCTAATTAGCCCACAACGACTCAATTAAACCAGTTAAGTAACGATCAATAATAATGATGCCTACTTGCTTTCTGCAAGTATCACTACTTTATTGTTCAATACCTCAACAACGCCACCAGCAATTGGGAAATTCTGAACGCCATTGTCTGCAGTAGTCACATTAACCTCTCCTTCTTGCAAAGTTGCAATTATAGGAGCATGATTATTAAGAATACCAAAAGAACCATCTGCTCCAGGAAGCGTTATTGATTCAGCTTTTCCAGAAAAAACACTTTTGCCAGGTGTTATAATTTCTAAGTTCATAAGTACAGCTACGTAATCAAATTATGGTTAACAACAATTAAGCTTCCGCTAAAATTTTCTTACCTTTTTCTATTGCGTCTTCAATAGTACCTACAAGGTTAAATGCTGATTCAGGATACTCATCAACTTCTCCATCCAAAATCATATTAAATCCTTTAATTGTATCCTCTATAGAAACGAAAACACCTGCTAAACCAGTAAACTGCTCCGCAACATGGAATGGCTGCGATAAGAAACGCTGAACACGACGCGCACGGTGTACAACTAACTTATCTTCATCACTCAACTCATCCATACCCAAAATAGCAATGATATCTTGCAATTCGTTGTAACGCTGCAAAATATTTTTTACTCTTTGAGCAGTAGAATAATGCTCTTTACCTAATACTTCTTCAGAAAGAATTCGAGATGTTGAATCCAATGGGTCCACAGCTGGGTAAATACCTAACTCAGCAATCTTACGATTTAATACCGTTGTAGCATCTAAGTGAGCAAATGTTGTAGCTGGAGCAGGGTCAGTTAAATCATCTGCTGGTACATATACTGCTTGTACCGATGTAATAGAACCTCTTTTTGTAGAAGTAATTCGCTCTTGCATTAAACCCATTTCAGTTGCTAATGTAGGTTGGTAACCTACCGCTGAAGGCATACGGCCTAATAATGCCGACACCTCAGAACCTGCTTGCGTAAAACGGAAAATATTGTCAATAAAGAAAAGAATATCTCTTCCACCAGATTGCTCGTCACCATCACGGAAATACTCCGCCATCGTTAAACCTGACAAAGCAACACGTGCACGTGCTCCAGGAGGCTCATTCATTTGACCAAATACCAAAGTTGCTTGAGATTTAGAAAGTTGCTCTTTATCAACCTTCGTTAAATCCCATCCCCCTTCTTCCATTGATTTATTGAAATCTTCTCCATAAAGAATAACGTTAGACTCAATCATCTCACGTAATAAGTCATTTCCTTCTCTTGTACGCTCACCAACACCTGCAAAAACCGATAAACCTTCGTACCCTTTCGCGATGTTATTAATCAACTCCATAATAAGTACAGTTTTACCAACACCAGCACCACCAAACAATCCAATTTTACCACCTTTTGCATATGGCTCTAATAAATCAATCACCTTGATTCCGGTAAACAATACTTCAGTTGAAG
>CAXHCC010000042.1:0-17042 GCA_964014945.1 uncultured bacterium
GAAAAAAATTAGAAATTTATTTATTCTTTTTTACTTTCTAGCATTTGCAATTAAGATTCCTATTTGGCCCTTTCATACCTGGCAGCCTGACACTTATACTTCGTCTCCAACGCAAGGCACAATGTTGCTATCTGGTATTATGCTAAAAATGGGAACATTTGGCGCTATTCGTTGGCTCATTGCTATGGTACCACAAGCGGCTAACGAGTGGATGTATCACGCAATTTTATTAGCGGTAATTGGTATTCTATATGCATCTAGTATTGCTATTATCCAAAAAGATTTTAAGCGATTAATTGCTTACTCATCCATTGCCCATGTAGGTTTAATTGCAGCTGGTACTTTCTCTTTAACCGAACAAGGTTTACAGGGTGCTATGATACAAATGGTGAGTCATGGTGTTAATGTGGTAGGCTTGTTTTTTATTATTGATATTATCGAAACACGAACGGGCACAAGAGAACTTAAAGCCTTGGGTGGTATTAGAAATGTAAACCCACAATTTTCCGTATTCTTTTTAATTATTTTGTTGGGCAGTGTTGCACTACCCTTAACAAACGGTTTTGTTGGTGAGTTTTTATTATTAGTTGGCCTCTATCAATACAATGCTGTTATTGCGGGATTTGCAGGGGTGTCTGTTATATTAGGAGCGGTGTACATGCTCAGAAGTTATCAAGCGGTTATGTTAGGTGAAACCAATAGTATAACCTCTGGTTTTGGTGATTTAGAAAAAAGTGAAAAAGCAGTACTCTTTATTATTTGCGCTGCCATTATAGTATTTGGCGTTTATCCAAAACCATTAATGGATATTTCGGCGCCTGCTATTCATCAGTTAATTGAAATTTTGAAAGTATCATAATATAAAATGAGCACATTAATACTACTTTCTTTATTAGGCGTTTTTGCCCTGTTGTCGGAAATACTAAGCATTAAACGCTTGCTATATCCTGTAGTATTAGTTGGTTTGGCTGCAGCTTGTTATATGTCGTTAAACGATCTAGGCACTAATAAGCCTTTCTTCGACATGTTGCTTTTTGATAATTACGCGCTTTGCTTTTCGGCAGTAATAACAGGCATTGCATTTTTATGGTTTGTGATGGCAAACAGTTTTGTAAACGACGATAGCTTTAACAAAACCAATTATTATGCCTTGGTGTTATTTGCCTTGGTAGGGGCCATTGTAATGACTTCCTACACGCATATGGCCATGATGTTTTTGGGTATAGAAATATTGTCTATACCTATGTATGTATTGGCTGGCAGCAATAAGTCAAGTTTAGCATCTAACGAAGCGGCCTTCAAATATTTAATAATGGGTGCCTTTGCTACTAGCGTATTATTATTTGGTGTGGCATTGGTATATGGCGCTACCCAATCGTTCGATTTAGCTGAAATAAAAGAAGCATACGAGAACGCGGAAGGAGGCATTTCGTCAATTTATTATGTGGGTGTTTTAATGATTTTTGTGGCCATGTCGTTCAAAGTATCCGCTGCTCCGTTCCACTTTTGGGCACCTGATGTGTATCATGGAGCGCCATCAGAAGTAACAGCCCTTATGGCTACTGTAGTAAAAACTGCAGCCTTTGCAGCATTTATTAAATTGTTCCATTCAACATTTGCGGGTGCCAGTGAGGTATGGTCAGATATAGCCTGGGTAATTGCGGCCCTTACCTTGTTATTAGGAAATATTACAGCCATTGTTCAAGACAACGTAAAACGTTTATTAGCATTTTCAAGTGTTGCGCATGCAGGTTATATGTTCATGGCCTTAATTGCCGATAATAATTACGCGCATGGGGCTGTTTTATATTATGTGTTGGTCTACTCTTTAGGGTCAATCGCAGCCTTTACAGTGCTCAGGTTGTTTGCACAGTTTAATCAAGAAGTAACTATCAAATCATTTAATGGCCTGGCCAAAGCTAATCCAATACTGTCCATAACTATGGGTATTGCTTTGTTCTCTTTAGCTGGCATTCCGCCAACAGCAGGTTTCTTTGCAAAGTATTACGTGTTTACTTCTGCCTTTAATGCTGGCTATACTATATTAGTATTAATTGCAATTGTGTCGTCGCTTATTGGGGTGTACTATTACTTTAAAATAATCATTGCCATGTTTGCCTTAAAAAAGGATCAACATGCACCACATATATATGTTAAACCTGGTTTACGATTGTTCTTATATGTGTTATCAATAAGTATTATTTTAATTGGTTTATTCCCAGATAGAATCATTCATTTACTATAAACTTTTACAAAAATATAGAACAAAAAAAAGCCCTTGAGCATTTGCTCAAGGGCTTTTTTTTGTTGTAATTTAATTAAGCACCTACAAAACCACCACCGCAAACACGTAAGGTTTGCCCTGTAGTAGCAGCAATGCCAGGAGAAGCTAAGAAAGTAATTACATTTCCTATATCTACTGGTTGACCACCTTGATTAAGGGAGCTTAATCTACGACCAAAGAATGCAATAGCCGCAGGCATTTTAGCCGTCATTTCCGATTCGGTAAAACCAGGCGCAACAGCGTTAATGGTAATTCCTTTGTCGGTTAATAATGAAGATTGAGATAATGATTTCACGTAACCAATAACACCCGCTTTTGACATAGCATAGTTGGTTTGTCCATTATTACCTGCTACACCACTAATAGAAGCTAGCGCTACAATTCTACCATTTTGGTTAATTAAGCCTTCGTTTAACAAAAGTTTATTGGTTTCAACAATAGATTTTAAGTTAATGCTCATTACTAAATCCCATTGCTTTTCTTTCATATTAGCAAGGGTTTTATCTAAAGTAATACCTGCATTGTGAATCACAATATCAACACTACCACCTAATTCATTTTTTACAAAATCAGCAATAATTCGTGGGGCTTCTGCAGTACTCATATCAGCGCCAAAAAACTTACCACCAATTGAATCTGCAACTGCTTTTCCAGCTGCTTCTGCTTTTGGCAAATCGTGAATAACAACCGTTGCACCTGCAGCAGCCAATTGTCTGGCAGTAGCCTCTCCAATACCTCTTGCAGAACCGGTAACAATAGCCGTTTTCCCTGTTAAAGGTTTTTCAATTTTTGCTAATTCACCCAAGCTAATGTCAGTGTTAATTTCAATTACTTGTGATGTAAAGAAAGTTGGTGCATCAGACAATAAGAAGTGTAAATAAGGAAGCAATGTTTGCTCATTTACTTTAGAAGCATCTGTTATTCTTAATAAAGTAACAGTAGTTCCTTTACCACCAAGCTCCTTCGCTAATGACCTCATGAAACCTTCCATACCTCTGTGCATGGCACAGTATTCTTCGTATCCATCAGCATCACCTTTGTATTCTTCAACAGAACTTGGTACGGTATTAACAATTAAAACTACACGCGAACAAGTTTTAAGCGAACGCTTACTGTAGGTATGAAAAAAGTTGTACAAGTCTTTTAATTCTGCTACCGTTTTAATACCAGTTGCATCAAATACCAAACCGTTTGCTTTTTCCTTGTCTGCCAACGTGGTAACAATACCTGAGGCGCCTAACTCTTTGTAAACCGCTTTAAATACATCTTTTGAAATACCTCCCGATGCAGCACCGGTTACTATTTTTTTGTCACTAAGTACATCCTTTTTAAGTTCACCTCTAACTCTTTTTAAAGGTGTTGGAGGCGAAACCCCCATCGATTTAAATACTTTGTTCCATCCAGGCTGATTACCTTTTTCTAGAAAAAAATCTCCCATTTGTTTAAATTTTTATGTTGTGTGAATAATTAGTTCAAATTTGAATTACAATAATAGTAAAATATTTAGGAAGTAAACCACGTATTTAAAACCATGTTCAGCGGTTTATCAGGGGGTTCAGTGATTATAAGTTGCTAAAAAATAACACATTTATATGGCGAAAAATCATAACATGCACAAATACAGCAAGTTGTACTATTAATTAAACTGTTAATAACGTAACCTTATTTTAAAAAATGAGTATAAGTAAGCTAAGTATATTTACGTGAAATGGCTTTTGTAGATACGGATTTTAAACATTTGTTAGAAAGCTTATTGTATAAATAATATATTTGGAAAAACGTGGGGGATGCAAACTAATTTATGAAAAGCGTAGTAAGACTTCTTTCGGTAATCTTCATTCTTAGTATTTCGTATAATGCTAGGGCTCAAACAGTGAGCGCTAGTCCTTCATTTACTATTTGTGCTGCCGGATCTGCTACACTTACGGCATCAGGCGCTACTGGTTATACTTGGTCAACTGGAGCTACCACAGCGGCAATTTCTGTAACACCAGCGGCAACCGAAACATTTACGGTAATTACTACCGGACCTGCCTCTACGTTAACGCCAACGGTGGTCGTGAATTCCATACCAACGGTTACGCTTACACCTACCGCCCAAACTATATGTTCGTTTGATAATGCGGTTATTAATATAACTGGTAATACAGGTAGTGCAGAATATGAATGGACGACAACGGCTACAAATACTACCGACCCCTTTACCAATCCATTTTTAAATAATCCTGAAGTTGGTGACGTTGGTGGAAGTGCTACAATGACACATTTAATTGCTACAACTACTTCAGCTGCAGGATCTTTAACGTATTCAATTGTACCAAACAATGCTGGTTGTCGTGGTACGCAAGAAACATCCGTTTTTACCGTTAACCCCTTACCAGAAATTACGCCTGTTCTTACTGACCAAACCGTTTGTTCTGGAACAGCTACGAGCCTTACCCTTACCTCAGATGTTGCGGGCGCAACTTACACCTGGGATGCAAAGCCAGCCAATGTTTTTGGTACATCTGACCAAGCTGTTCCTCAACCAGACGGAACCGTTATTACGCATACCTTAAACACGATTGGTGGCGGGCAAGTTGAATATGAAATTACTTCCACTGCTAATGGCTGTTCGGATGATGTGGATGTAGATTTTGAAGTGAACCCAATCCCTACATTAACGAGTGATTTAACGGCTACAACCTGTAGCGGAACAGCCTTTACTTACACTGCAACCAGTGCTACTGCTGGTGCCACATTTACTTGGACTAGGGCAGACCCAGCTGGCGTTACTTCGGGTGGAACAAGTGCAGGTACAGGTAACATTAACGAAACACTAACAAATTCCACTACAGGTTCCTTAGATGTAACATACAACTATGTTACCACAGCTAATGGATGTTCTGATCCGGCTGGAGAAGATGTAATTGTAACCGTGCATCCTACACCAGTGTTAACCAGTAGTGTAATGGCTACCATTTGTAGTGGTACAGCCTTTACTTATACAGCCACCAGTGCAACTGCTGGCGTTACTTATGCATGGAGCCGTTCAGTAGTTGTGGGTATTTCCGAAGGAGCAAGTGCAGCTGCTACGCATACTGTAAATGAAGTATTAACGAACACCCTTGTTCCTGTTGGTTCGGTGAATGCCATCTATACATTTACCTTAACGGCTAATGGTTGTGATAATAGTCCTGGAGAGGACGTAACGGTCACGGTAAATCCTACCCCCTTATTAAGTAGTTCCTTAACGGCCACAACTTGTAGCGGTATACAATTTGATTACACCCCAACTTCCGATGTGGTGGGTGCTACCTTTGAGTGGACTAGAGCTGGCCAAGCCGACATTTTAGAGGGAGGCACATCCAATACTGGTTCAATTAGTGAGGTGCTTACTAACACTTCAATACCAGCTGCTACCGTTGATGTTACCTATAATTACATAACAACTGCTGAGGGTTGTAGTAGTTCAGGTGAAGATGTTATTGTTACCGTAGATTTTCCTCCGGTATTAAGCAGTGCTTTGGCAGCAACAGCCTGTAGCGGAACGGCCGTAACCTATACTGCAACCAGTACTACCGGTGGTGCTACTTTTTCATGGACGCGCTTAGGTCAAGCGGACATTGTAGAAGCTGGAGCTACAGGAACAGGAAATATAAACGAAACATTAACAAACAACACAACTACTTCGGTAGATGTTACCTATACCTATATCACCGCTGCCAATGGATGTGATAATTCCCCAGGTGAAGATGTGATAGTTACAGTGCATCCAACACCGGTATTAACCAGTTCGCTAACAGGTACTATTTGTAGTGGTGCAGCGTTTACCTATACAGCAACAAGTGCCACCGCTGGGGTTACTTATGCATGGAGTAGGGCCGTAGTGGTTGGTATTCAGGAGGGTGCCAATGCAGCTGCAACGCACACGGTTAATGAAGTATTGACGAACACGCTTGTTCCCGTTGGTTCGGTAAATGCGGTGTACACCTTTACCTTAACGGCAAATGGTTGTGATAATAGTCCAGGAGAGGATGTAACAGTAACCGTTCAGCCAACACCTGTTTTGAGCAGCACCTTAACAGCTACTACCTGTAGTGGAGAAACATTTAATTATACACCAACTTCGGATGTTGTAGGAGCCACCTTTGCTTGGACACGAGCAGCTATTGCAGAAATTAACGCCAATGTAGGCGGAACCGGAACAGGGGCCGTCAGCGAAATATTAACCAACGGTTCTGCTCCTCCGGTGAATGTGGACGTAAGCTATAATTATATAACCACAGCAGGTAGTTGTGGCAGCACTGGTGAAAATGTAGTAGTTACTGTTGAGTTGCCTCCAGCTCTTACCTTAGGAACAGACCCTATAGTTTGTCAAGGGGCAGTAGTAGCCAATTTATCATATACGGTTGATACTGGTGTTCCAACCACCTATAGTATTGATTATGATGCGGCCGCAGAGGCTGAAGGTTTTGTAGATGTGGTTAATGATCCTTTTCCAGTTGCCAGTCCATTTGTGTTAACCGTTCCAGGCGCAGGAGCTGTTGGCGTGTATAACGCTACACTTACCGCTACTAGTCCAGGTTCTTGTGTTAATACTTATCCTTTTACGGTAACCATCGATCAAATACCGGATATGACCTTTGATAATGCCGCTACATGCCTTGGTACAGTAACAGCAGATTTAAGTTATACGGTTAATGCAGGTGTGCCAGATCAATATAGCATTGATTATGATGCTTTAGCAGAAGCACAAGGGTTTGCTGATGAATTAAATCAAGCATTGGGGGGTAGCCCTATTGTGTTAACGGTGCCAATTGCCCCAGCAGTGGGAGTATATGACGCAACGGTAAGCGTTGTGAATTCAGTTAGTGGATGTGCAGGAAATACCTATCCAATAACGGTTACGGTGGAAGATGTACCTACTATCAACCTCATTAATCCTAACAATGCAATTTGCCAAGGAACAACTACTTTGGATGTTACATTTGCTGGAACTACAAATGGCCCTGATGTATATAGCCTAGATTATGATGCAGCTGCCAATGGGCAAGGTTTTGTAGATGTAGTAAATGGTGCTTTAGTATTTCCTACAATTACATATACGGTTCCAGCTGCACCAGCAGCAGCTACGTATACGGCTGCCTTAACGGTTACCAACAGCACTACACGTTGCACAAGTTCACCTTACTCAACAACGGTAACCGTTAATGAAACACCAACCATTACCTTAGGCGCTAATCCAGCATTTTGCCAGGGTGCTACTACCTATTCGTTAACGTATTTAGCAACAACGGGAGTGCCAACTAGTTATAGTATTGATTACGATGTAGTAGCTGAGGCACAAAACTTTGTTGACGAGGGTGCGGTAATAGGCGCTAGTCCAATTGTTTTAGTAGCTCCAACGGTTCCAGCACCACCAACTGCAGCAAGTTATAATGCGAGTGTAACCGTAGTAACAGCAGCTACTTGTTCTAGCACGGCAACTGCATTCCAGGTTACGGTAAATGAATTGGATAATACCGATTTTACCTATGCAAAAGCCAGTTATTGTCAAGCAGAGTTGCCAAACCCAACAGCAACTCCGCCAGTAGCTACTGGAACTTTTACTAGTAGTGACCCTGCCAACCTTGTAATTGCTAACGCCACAACAGGCGAAATTGATTTAGCAGGTTCGGCAGTCGGAACTTATACAATTACATACACCTCAACAGATGCTTGTCCTAACACATCCACCTTTGTGATGTCAATCACAACTGGAACTCCAGATCCAAATATGGAATATGCCGGCCCTTATTGTACAAGTGCCCTGCCTAACCCAACACCAACGTTTATTGGTGGAGGTGTTGCTGGAACATTTACTAGTACGCCGGCAGGATTGGATTTAAATGCGTTTACTGGTGAAATTACATTGGCTACATCAGCTGCAAATACGTATACCATTACCAATACGGTTTCATGTGATCTTGTTTCCTTTGATTCATCTGATGTGGTAATAATAACTGGTTCACCAACATTAAGTAGTACTTTAACCCCGCCAAGCATTTGTACAGGTGATGTGTTTGATTATACTGCTACCAGTGGTTCTCCGGCAGGGCCTACTTTTTCTTGGACACGTGCACCGATCGCTGAT
Organism: uncultured bacterium; assembly: GCA_964014945.1. Taxonomy (GTDB): domain Bacteria; phylum Bacteroidota; class Bacteroidia; order 2-12-FULL-35-15; family 2-12-FULL-35-15; genus 2-12-FULL-35-15. The sequence continues at coordinate 8,400 of CAXHCC010000042.1, forward strand.
ATTAACGCAGGTGTGGGGAACACAGGTACAGGAAATATTAGCGAAACCTTAACCAACACCTCGGGAGGAGCTATTGACGTTACCTATACCTATACAACCAGCGATGGAACTGGATGTAGTTCAGATGAGAACGTTATTGTTACGGTTAATTTGATTCCAACCATCACCTTGGTTACTCCGAATACATCAGTATGTCAGGGTACCGCCTTTGCTAATTTGTTTTATTTAGGTACAACAGAATCACCTGACGAATACAGCATATCCTTTGATGCAGCAGCACTTACCGCTGGTTTTGTAAATACTGGTTTTGTAGCATTGCCTGTGAGTCCAATTGCTGTTGCGGTGCCAATTGCAGCGCCAGCTGCAGTTTATAGTGCAACCTTAACGGTACGTAATAGTGCTGCAGGTTGTGCAAGTGTAGCTACACCAATTACTATTACGGTTAATGAACTACCGACTATAACATTAGGTGCATTTCCTGCACTTTGTAATGGTGATGCGCAAGCTTCATTGCCGTATACTGGTACTACAGGAACACCAGATAGGTATAACATAACATTTGATGGTGCCGCTTTAGCTGCTGGATTTGCTAATATTCCATCAACCTTGTTACCTGCTAGTCCTATAACGCATGCAATGCCAATACCTGCCGTGGCTGCCGGTGTATACAACGCAACCATTACGGTGGAAAATTCAGTATCTGGTTGTAATGCAAACCCATCTGAACCCTTTACCATTACCGTTACACAATCGCCTACCATAACATTAGGCGCAAATCCTACCGTTTGCGAAGGTGTAACAACAGCCGATATACCATATACGGGTACAACCAACACACCTGATGTGTATTCAGTAGATTATGATGCAGCAGCAGAATTGGTTGGTTTTGTGGATGTAGCCAACAGCCCACTACCAGCTTCTCCAATTAGCTTAACCATCCCTGGTGCGCCAGCTGCACCTGGTGGAGTATATAATGCTACCTTAACGGTAGGCAACACTGCTTCTGGCTGTGCAAGCAGTGCTAACCCTGTCGCTATTACTATTACGCCAACTGAAGATCCGTCATTTACATATGGGGTGGCAACATTTTGTCCTGCAGGAGTTGTAACTCCTACTGTAACGGGTGTTGCAGGAGGTACTTTTAAAGCATCACCTGCTACCATGGTATTTACCAATACGCTTGGGGCGATTGATTTAAATGCGAGTACCGCAGGAACGTATACCGTTACGTATACTACCCCAGGTACATGTTTAGATTCAGCTAATTTTGTATTAACTATTTCTTTAACGCCAGACGCAACATTTACCTATACTGCTACACCTACACCGTATTGTACTGCCAATGCTACTAACCCTGTTCCTACCTATCCAACCGGTGGCAGTGCAGGTACTTATACAGTAACTGCTGGAGGACTGGTATTTGTTGATCCAGCTACAGGAGAAGTGGATTTATCGGCGAGTACACCTGGAACTTATACTATAACCAATTTCATAGCGTGTAGCGGGTCAACGTTTAGCGAAGCTATTACGATAATTGCATCGCCTACTTCTACGTTTGCCGTAACCCCAGCAACTGTAGGTGATATATGCAGTGGATCATCGTTTACTCTTACCCCAACAAGTGACCAGTTACCAGCTACGTATTCTTGGTCAAGAGCTGCTGTTGCGGGTATTACTCCTGGATTGACTACTGGTACAGGCGCAGGACAAGAGGCATTAACCAATTCAAACACAACCCCAACAACAGTTTCTTATGTGTTTTCTACTACTGCAACTGCTACTGGATGTATAACAGCGCAAACGACAACGCTCAGCATAGCTGCTGGTCCCACATTAACTAGTTCATTAGCGCCTGCAGATATTTGTACAGGTACCGCATTTACGTATACACCAACAAGTGCTACAAATCCTCCAATCACAAATTATTCATGGGTGAGGGTACCTCACCCAGATGTATCACCGGTTCCTACCGTTACGCTTACACCAGGTGCTGTAAATGAAGTACTTACCTTATCGCCGGCTACAGTATTACCTATAGATGTCACCTACATCTACACAACAACCGATATTTCTGGATGCGTTAATGGAGGCGAAAACGTAATAGTAACGGTTAAGCCTTCACCAGTATTAAGCAGTGCATTAACAAACTCTGTTTGCAGTGGTACCCAGTTAACTTACTTACCTACTATTATTACAACAACTATTACACCGGCTCCTACGTATCAATGGACTAGAGCAGATGTTGCGGGCATTATACCATCAGGAACTTCTGGAACTACAATTGCTATTACGGAAACATTAACCAATAATACCACAGCCGAAATAGATGTAACCTATAATATCATAACCACTGCCGCAGGTTGTAGCAATACTGGTGAAGATGTGGTATTTACTGTAAAACCATTGCCGGTATTAAGCAGTACCTTAGCAGCCGAAGTATGTAGTAATGATGCATTTGTATATACACCAACCAGTGATGTATCAAATACCGATTTCTACTGGGATAGAGCAACGGTAGCTGGTATTTCACAAACCGGCGGTACGGGAAGTGGCCTTATAAATCAAATATTTACCAATACTACTACAGCGCCTATTGTGGTTACCTACGTGTTTGTCGATTCATCAGGAGGTTGTGCAAGTCCACCTGAAAATGTATTAGTAACCGTGAACCATCCACCTATATTGAGTAGTGCGTTAACAGGTTCTATTTGTAGTGGAACTACCTATACCTATACGCCAACAAGTGTGGAGCCAAGTCCAACTTTTATGTGGTCAAGGTCTGCGGTTGCAGGAATTACTCAAGTTGGCAATTCAGGAACTGGCGGTATTAGCGAAGTGCTAGATAATACCGCCTTGCTGCCAGTAGATGTTACTTATAATTATGAAACAACTGCCAACGGCTGCTCAGGTACTGGGGATCAATTGGTAGTTACTGTTAATCCAGTATCAACGGCAACTCCTAGTTCTGCCACTATTTGTTCAGGTACTGCACCAAGTCCATCCATATTACTGCAAAGTCCTAACCCTGGTGCCGTTTTTTCTTGGGTGGTTAGTGAAACAGGTGCTGAAGGTGCCAGTGACGTAACAGGTGCTACCGCCATAAACCAAGTATTAACCACTACGGGATCTGCTGATGGCCTAGTCGTGTATACTATTACCCCTTCCGTTAACGATTGTAATGGTATTCCGCTTACTGTTCCAATTACCGTTAACGAGGCATTTACCGTAGAAGCTGGTATTGATACAGGCATTGTGCATAGTGAAATGGGCTTCATAGGTGGTTATCCAACTGGTCCTGCTTCTGCTACCTATCAATGGACACCAACGGATGATCTGGATGATGCAACTGCGGCAAATCCAGAAGTTACAGCAATTACAACAAGACATTACCAAGTGGCAGCTACTATTATTAGAAACGGTGTGTCCTGTACTATAACCGATTCTGTATTGGTAAAAGTATTGCCGCCGTTATTACCGGACGATGGATTTACACCAAACGGTGATGGCACCAACGATACCTGGGAGATATCATTTGTAGAGAATTTTCCAAATGCTATAGTGGAGATATACAATAGGTGGGGTGTGTTATTATTTAAATCGGACCCTGGTTATAAGAACAAATGGACGGGTACCTATAATGGTAAACCACTTCCAATTGGAACCTATTATTTTATAATTGATTTAAAAGATCCTGAATATCCTGATCCGTATACAGGTCCGGTTAGTATTTTGAGGTAGCAAGTAAGTTTAGCATAGGAATAAATGATTAATAAATACAGTATAAAGGTGGTTGTGGGGTTGGTGGCTGTGCTTGTTGGGCAATATACGTTGCATGCGCAACAATTGCCCGAATACAGCAATTATATGCTAAACAATTATATGATTAACCCTGCAGTTGCTGGCACCAGTTCACACTTTGAAGCGGTGTCAACTAATCGGTATCAGTGGGTAGGAATAGTAGATGCTCCGAGGACCAACATATTAAGTGTAAATGGTCCATTAAGCAATGATAAAATGGGGGTGGGTGGTAGTATTTATACTGATATTGTAGGGCCTACCAGACGAATTGGGATGAACCTTTCCTATGCTTATCACTTACAGGTTACCTCGGGTACCGTTTTATCGGGAGGTGTATCAGCAGGTTTGTTGCAATTTACTGTTGATGGCGACAAGATTCAATTACGCGATCCATCAGATTTGGTATTAACCAATGATAGGCAACGTATGGTTAGACCAGACGTAGGATTCGGACTCTTATGGTACGATTTACAAAAGCTTTGGTATGTTGGCGTAAGTATTCCACAAACCTTGCAAAGCAGAGTTAAATTTGATAATGCGGTAACAGATAAAACCAGTAATCTGCATCGTCATATTTACGTTAATGGAGGTTATAAGTACTACCTTTCTGGTAATTATGCCATTGAACCTTCTGTATTGATGAAATACTCTTCTCCTGCTCCTTTTCAATTTAACTTTGGGGCACGGTTTATATATCAAGATAGGATGTGGATAGGTGCAATGTATCGCTCAGGTGATGCATTTGCTGCGCTATTGGGTTATGAATACCAAGAACGTTTTAGGTTCGGTTATTCATATGACTTTACAACAAGTAATTTAAGAAATTACAGCGATGGCACGCATGAATTATTAATAGCGTTTAAATTTCATAATGCACGAAATGGTAATAGCGCATCCGTTTCAGATGAGGAATCGGAATCAGAATCAGAATAAGATATATGCTTAGTACTTTATAAATAACAAAGGCTCCTATTTAGGAGCCTTTGTTATTTATTGGCTGAGAAAGAGGGGTTATTACATGATCCGTCTATTCCCAAAGTCACAATCAAAAAGACCACTTCGTAGTATTATTTATTTACGCATAAGTTTAAAAGCAAGCTTTACACTTATGCTTAAAATAAAAAAGTCCCTAAAACGGGACCTTTTTGATTTATTGGCGGAGAAAGAGGGATTCGAACCCCCGGAAGTGTTACCTTCAACAGTTTTCAAGACTGCCGCATTCGACCACTCTGCCATTTCTCCTGGGGTCGTAAAAGTACTATTTTTTATTAATATTGCTTCAGCCCAATTCATTATTTTTATGTTGGAGCTGTCCCAGCGCTGTTATTTACATATTTTTAACAAAATATCCCGTAAGCTTTAACGTTGTTATCTACACATTTAATTTACATTTGCTTTACGTGAAACTAGGGGTAGTCATATTAAATTGGAACGGTAAAAAGTTTCTTGAAAAGTTTCTTCCTACAGTTATTGCCAACACACCATCCTATGGGCAAGTTATCATTGCCGATAATGCTTCAACAGACGATTCTATTGCATTTGTAAAAGAGAAATTTCCAGAAGTAAGTATTATTCAAAATAGTTCAAATGGTGGTTTTGCAAAAGGGTATAACGATGCACTAAAGCAAATTGATGCAGAGTATTATGTGTTGCTAAACTCCGATGTAGAGGTTGCACCTAATTGGGTAGAACCCATTATAACAATGATGGATGCGGATAAAACCATTGCTGCGTGTCAACCTAAGATTAAGGATTTTAACAACCGCAAAATGTTTGAATATGCTGGTGCTGCTGGCGGGTTTATTGATAAATACGGTTACCCGTTTTGCAGAGGAAGGGTGCTTGATAAACTGGAAGAGGATAAGGGACAATACGATGACAAATTTGAAGTGTTTTGGGCAACTGGTGCTGCCTTATTTATTCGTGCAGAATGCTATCATGCTGTGGAAGGATTAGATGAAGACTTTTTTGCACATATGGAAGAAATTGATTTGTGTTGGCGACTAAAAAACAGAGGTTACAAAATAATGGTGCAGCCAAAGTCGGTAGTGTATCATGTAGGGGGTGGTACTTTAAATAAAATTAACCCCCATAAAACGTACTTGAATTTTCGAAACAATTTGATTCTGCTTTGCAAAAATCACAATCGAAAATATTTTTTATTAAAGTTGTTAATTCGCATGATACTGGATGGTGTAGCAGCTGTTAAGTTTATTTTATCGGGGGAGTTAAATAACTTTTTTGCTGTTATAAAAGCACACGGGAAGTTTTATTTGATTGCTAAATCAACATTAGAAAAAAGAAGAAAACTGCAAAAAGAGATTCAAGAGTATACTACTACTGCTGTTTATGATAGCAGTATAATTGCTGATTATTTTATTCGGAATAAACGAACCTTTAAAGCCATTTTTGGAAAAGGGAGCTTTTTGGAAAAATAGGATTTAAGGAACATTTTCAATTACCTTTGTGTGATGACGAAGGCGAAAAAACGATTCAAGTTTTACAAAAATAAGTTTGTACTTATTACCATTGCCTTGCTGGTATGGGTTTTGTTTTTTGATAAGAATGATCTGAAAACCCTACTTAAATCCAAAGAAGATGTTAGGCAATTGGAAGCCGAACGCGATTATTATAAAAAGGAAATAAAAGATATGAATCGCGAAATTCAGGAGCTAACTACCAATCCAGAAGCATTAGAAAAGTTCGCACGAGAAAAGTACCTTATGAAACGCGATAATGAAGATATTTTTATAATCGTAGAAGACGAGGATCAGGATCCTGCGGTTCCAACTGAAAAATAATATAATAATCGAGGTATGAAATTAGGAAAGAGAACGAAGTTATTCATCCTCTATGCCTAATAAAGAAGCCTTCAAGCCATCATCAACAGGGTCATCGCCCAACCATATTCCAAAGATTGCTTTTTTAAAAATATTATTCTTGCCAGGGCTAAATGCTAAGTTGCCATCCTGCGCCTTACCATTACTAAATTTGCCAAACTCCGAGGATGTATACGATTTACCATTTTTTGTTGTGCTAAAGCCTATACCTGGTGTAAAATTCAAGTCGTATTGATCTCCCACTTTAGTTGAGCTACTCGTAAAGGCTTTACAAACTTGGTCAATTTGTTCTTTTATTTCACTCACATCACCATTCATAGATCTTTCAAATCCTTCTCTAATAGCATTTTCCATCGTTTCTCCGGTAAGCATAGATGAAATAATGGTTATCCGCATCGACATTGATTCATTGGCATTTATAATGGTAGCAGCATCCTTGGTTTTTTTGCTCACGTACAAACCGGCTACATATATATTCATAAAAAACTTGGTTCTTGTACCTGCTCCATTTAAGTATAACACTTTTTTGTTGTAACCAATTTTTTCAGGAAACGTAATACCGCTTATTGTAATTCCTCCGGTAGGTATAGAAGTGCTTTTTGCCGCTGAACATGTCATCGACATCGCGGTGATTAAAGCGATAATGTGCAGTTTATACATAGTTTAAGTGGTAAGCCTTTAGAATTTATTTGTAACAGCTTGAAAGTAGTATGCACACAAACCAATCAAATTTGGCTTATAATTTTACTCTTCCCCTATACCTAATAAAGATTCTCTCAAACCTTCATCAACAGGATCATCACCCAGCCATATTCCAAATGTTGCTTTTTTAAAAATGTTATTCTTGCCAGGGCTAAATGCTAAATTTCCCTCATCAGATTGCCCATTACTAAATTTTCCAAATTGCGATGTAGTGTAAGACTTCCCGTTTTTAGTGGAACTAAAACCAATACCCGGTGTAAAATTTAGGTCATATTGGTCGCCTACTTTAGTTGGGCTATCGGTAAATAATTTGCAACACAGGTCAATTTGTTCTTTTATTTCACTCACATTCCCATTCATAGACCTTTCGAACCCTTCCCTAATAGCATTTTCCATCGTTTCTCCAGTAAGCATAGAAGATATAATCGTTACCCTCATTGTCATTGCTTCATTGGCATTTATAATGGTAGCGGCGTCATTCGTTTTTTTTGTTACATACAAGCCTGCCACATATATATTCATAAAAAATTTGGTTCTAATACCAGCGCCATTTAGGTATAACACTTTTTTGTTGTAACCAATTTTGTCTGGAAATTTAATGCCACTTACTATAACTGGTGCAGCAAACAATCCACTACTTGATAGTAACAGACCTGTTAATGCAATAAAAATTATTCTTTTCATGGTGGTGATTGTTAGTTTAAGTTGTGGTTGCAGCTATATTAGTCCTCGTCCTCTATGCCAAGTAATGCTTCTTTTAGCCCTTCATCAACAGGGTTTTTCCCAAGCCAAATGCCGAAAGAAGCTTTTTTTAACATGTTGTTTTTTCCAGCATTAAATACCGCATTGCCTTCAAGTGTTTCCCCCCCCGTGCCAAACTTGCCAAATTGAGCGTAGGTGTATGATTTACCATTTTTAGTCGTGCTAAAACCTATTCCAGGCGTAAAGTTCAAGTCATATTGGTCACCTACTTTCGTAGGGGATATTGCAAATAGTTTACATATTAAATCAATTTGTTCTTGAATTTCACTCACATTTCCGTTCAAAGATCGGTCATATCCTTCTCTAATGGCATTTTGCATGGTTTGGCTAGTTAGCATGGAAGATATAATAGTTAACCTCATTGTCATTGCTTCATTATTATTGATGTGGTATTCCGCATCCTTAGATTTATTTGTTACATACAGCCCTGCTACATAGATATTCATAAAAAACTTTGTTCTGATACCCGCACCGTTTAGATACATTACTTTTTTGTTGTAACCAATTTTGTCTGGAAATTTAATGCCACTTACTATAACTG
>CAXHCC010000043.1:0-17003 GCA_964014945.1 uncultured bacterium
ACAACGCACATCGTCGGCAGCGTCAGATGTGTATAAGAGACAGTAATAAAATATCCGCATCTACAAAAGCTGTTTTAACAAAATCCATCATGGATTTTTGCATTTTGTAATTGGGTTTCAGCATGCCTGGCGTATCAGAATAAACAATTTGAAAATCATCACCATTTACAATACCCATTATACGGTGCCTTGTTGTTTGGGCTTTTGAGGTAATGATTGACAAGCGTTCACCAACCAACACGTTCATAAGTGTTGATTTGCCAACGTTTGGATTGCCAATTATATTTACGAAGCCTGCTTTATGTTTCATTAAAATGCCAAATAATTTGCACTACAAAGAAACAAAATATATCTTTGCGCCCTCAATAACACGTTATATGAGTTATTGAAGCAATATAGAAAAGAGTATTATAACATATATTGCGGGGTGGAGCAGTTGGTAGCTCGTTGGGCTCATAACCCAAAGGTCATCGGTTCGAGTCCGGTCCCCGCTACTAGAAAAAGGCCAAATTCATTATTGAATTTGGCCTTTTTGCTGTTCTAAAAGAAAATTACTTTACTTCCGTCATATCCATATGGCAAACCGAACATTGCCCTGGTTCATCATGCACCTGATCACCTTCGCATTTCATGGGACAAGCATATTGATAGGCATTATTATCATTAGTTGTACCACCGCATGAAATTAAGCTGAGCGCAACGATGCAGATTGCTAAACTTGATTGAAGAATTAGTTTCATAGTATTAGATTATAAATTTTCAATTACATTTTTAAGTTTGCTTTGTACTTCACCCGCTATATTCCCTAAGTTGTCATTTTTCACCGCCATCATGGATGCAATGGGATCTACCGCAGATACTTCTACTTCACCGTTGTCATGCTCTTCCACAATTACATTACATGGTAAAAACACACCAATTTTATCTTCATTGCTCAATGCTTTATGCGCAAAATGTGGGTTGCAGGCACCTAATATTTTGTACTTCTTAAAGTCAACATCAATCTTCTTCTTTAATGTGTCTTGCACATCTATTTCGGTAAGTACACCAAATCCTTCATTTTTTAAGGCCGCTGTAACCATTTCTATGGCTTCATCAAAGCTTTTATTGTTTAGGGTTTTGTTAAAGTAGTAGCTCATAAGTTTATATTTAATTATTGTTTGGCCAATTTTTTAATGGCTATCCATTCTTTCATTTTTTCTTTACCATTGCCTGCAGGGTAACCCAATACTGATTCTCCTGCTGCAACATCTTTAATTACAATGGATCCTGCACCAATAGTAGCACCCGCACCAATTGTTCCATGATCTATGATGCCTACACAGCCGGCAACCACAACGCCATCGCCTAATTTAGCAGAACCTGCAATTGCGGTAGACGAAACAATTAAACACCCTCGTCCAATAGAACAATTATGCGCAATTTGAACCAGATTATCCACTTTGGTCATGTCGCCAACTGTGGTGGAGCCAAACTTTCCTCTGTCAACACAAGAATTGGCACCAATTTCAACCAAATTGCCAATAACTACATTTCCAATGTGTGGTAATTTTACAATTTGTTGGCCATCAGCACTAGGCCTATAACCAAATCCATCAGCACCAATACTAACGTTATTGTGAATAATACATAAACTTCCTATTTCACATCTTTCTTCCACCACAGAATTTGATTTAATGGTTGTTTGTTGCCCAATAGTAACATCATCTAAAATGCTAACGTTGGGATAAATTATACAGCCATCGCCAATTTTGGTATTAGCTCCAATATAGCTGTTCGCGCCAATGGTTACATTATTGCCGATAATAGCTGTTTCTTCAACTACCGCTGACGGGTGAATCCCATTCGCAATTTTTGCTGCTGGTGGAGCAAATGCCTTCAGGATTTCTACCATAGCTAAATCAGCGTCATCAACAACAATAAATGCTCGGTTTTCGCCTGGGTCCTGGTTGGCAATGTTTTTATTTATAACGGCAGCAGAAGCTTTTGACTCGTTCCATTTATTAAGGTACTTTTTACTGCCAATAAAAGTAATAGAGCTTGTTTTTGCCGATTCAATTTCTTCTGGTTCGCTAATTTTTTCAGTGGTGCTGCCAATAAGCTCGCCATTTAATAATTCATTAAGTTCTTCTATGCTAAACGATTTCATATTTCCTGCTCTCTGTTTGGGTTTGTCAGTTTTGGTATGTTGTACAATATACTAAGTTAACGCTAAACATTTTTGTTTGATGCTATTGTGCCGTTAAAAATGCCAAATTGTAAACCAGCCCAAAATTTACTACTTGGCTGTTCAGTCCATCTCCAAATGCCACTACACGACCATATGAACCACTAATACTTATTTTGTCGTTGGCTGCTAGGTAAATAGAAGCAGTTGGTTTTACAATGAGTCCTTCGCCGGTTAAAATACTACCACCACCTGCGGCTCCAATTAGGTTTTTAACGGATAACTTAAACCTTGAATCTCCAATTTTTCGAATCGCACCTATACCCAATAACCCTTCAGCATATGCACCTGCATTGCCGAAATTTGCAAATGACGTGTATCCTGCAAGGAACCAATACTTATTGAGGTAATAATTTACTTGCAAGAAAATTTGATGCAGGTCTTCCGAAGTATTGTTTTTTCGTTGAGCATCAATGTATAACTCCTGACCTACTACAACTCCAATTCCTTTAAATTTTGCTGTCTGAAATAAGGTGCTGTCTGTGTTCATTAAACCATTTATGTGCCCATATAACTTTAACCCTAACCCATAGGTTGAAGCGGTAGTTTTTCCGCTGGGGCTAAACAAAAAACCTTTATGAATGCTTACAAAAGTGTTTTTGAACAATCTCTGTTCAAGGGACAGATTAGGGTAAACTATTACACCTCCTTTGGTATCAACACTTCCACCACCTGCAGCCCCTACTTCAATCTTTGCAGTAAAATTTGTGTTGGTCTTATTTAATAAAAATCTATGACCATAACCCAGTAGAATGTCCATATAGCCTGCTGGTAGTCCATGAAATGCTCCATCTGCCCTAAAAAGTAAAAAGTCATTTTTACTTATATAGGAGTTGAATTCTACACCCACTAGACGAAGTGTTTTGTTAGTGATATCTTTTCCTTTAACATCTTTGCTGGCACGAATAAAATTTAAATTATCAATATGAAATTGTACCGTTTTATTTTTTGCTATTCTTTGCCAATTAGTACTGTTTAATGTTAAAAGACTGCCATGATGAACAAACTTAGTGTAGCTATAGTGTAACGGAATTTGCACGCCAACGTTTAGCTGATGACTTTCAATATTTCCATTATCAAAAAAGTTTATGTAGCTGTAGCCCGCTTCCAAAGAAAACTTCATAAAGGAATAGCTAATATTTAAATGCGGTAATATAAAAGCACCACCACCATCAGGTGCACCAGCTCCTCCGCCACCACCAAAATGCAATCCGGCATCAAAAAATAGCTTGGAAGTTAAGTGGCTTTTTATTCCGGTATTAACTCCTAGTGTAAATAGGCCACCTCTAATTCCATGTATACTTCCATACATGCCAATTCCGGTATATGCATTTTTATTCAAATGTACGTTGTAATGAATGCCCATTAAACCCATGTCTACCTCTCCGGCTGGCATTGTAGACGACAAATAATTAACTTTACCAAAGCCTTTTTGATTAAATTTTGGGTAGGAAATTTGTGCGTTGCAGCTAAAACTTATGAGTAATAAGCAAAAGCAAAAATTTTTCATTTAGCAAATATAGTAAACAACACACTAATTAATTTTGCACGCAAGGTGAACGATTCTTTATTTAACAGGTGCCACCGTGTTGCTAAGATTTGATCTATGATCATTTTCAAAACTCAGAAAAATCTTAGGCGTGTTCAATTTATTTCTTACAAATTAGTTTAGGTTGAGGATTTAATTGTGTTTCTTAGCTAATTAATTGAATTAACAATTCATAATAGTTTGTTCGGTATTGTTTTTAATTTAGCGAATGATGTTATGATGGCTGGATATTTTTTTGACTAGATGACTATTTGTAAAAAAGATATCTGCTAAAATTTATGTAGTACCCAATATTAAAACAGTATTTATACTCCTAATGAAAAACGTTAAAATTTTATTTGCATCGCTTCTAACTCTTGCTACTACTGTAAATATGGAGGCCCAGGTTACGGAAGATTATGATTCTAAGAACTTTATAGTTCGTGGCGTAGAAATGTATCAAGATGAGGACTACAATGGTGCCATCAAGGAGTTTTCCCAAATACATCAAAACGACACCAATTATGTTAAGGCTACCCTGTACTCCATGTATGCAGCTGAGGAAATTGAAAATGATTCATTGGTGTTAGATCTTGTTGAAAAAATACTTGTATTGCCTAAAAATGAGTACACGCATACCGCGCTATTATATAAAGCGGAATCGCTTCATAACCTAGAGAAGTTGGATGATGCCGAGAAAATTTATAAGCACGGGCTTAAAGATTACCCATTGATGAATAGGTTTTATTACAAATACAGTAACTTTTTGTTTGATACCAAAAGGTATAAGGAAGCTCACGATATCGCAGTCAAGTCGATCAAAATAAATCCTTATGATTCTGATTGTCATTTTATGATGGGAAAATTGGCGGTGAAACAGGGTAAGTTAATACCTGCCATGTTAGCGTACCAGTTTTATTTGTTACTGGATCACTCTTCATCCAAAGCCTGGGATGTGGTAAACGAGTTAGAAGCGCTTGCCAAAATAGAAAACGAATTTGAAGATGCCATAACAATTGAAGGATTAACTGAACTGGACAATTTTGAGGAATTAGAGGCATTAGTGCGTTCTAAGGCTGCGCTTAGCGATGGCTATAAATCAAAGACAAAAATTAAGTTTAATATTACCAAGCAGCTACAGTTAATCTCAGAAAAGATTGAAGTTAATGAGGGAGATAAAGGATTTTATATGTCGTTTTACGCGCCAATACTTAAAAAGCAGTTTGAGCTTGGACATTATCGCACATATGCATATTATATTTTATCAGGTTTAGGAGTAAAATCAGTTGACTCGTGGATTAATAAGCATTCTAAAGATAAAGACGCTTATACAGCATGGATTGCACAGTATATAGAAGATAATTTTTCCAATTATGAAGCGGAATTAAATGGTGAAATGGTTAAGGCTAAACGTTATTATACGAGATCGTTAAAACTAGGAGCTATAGGTAATGTTGATAGTGAGGATAATAACATTGGCTATTGGAATTATTTCTATAGCACAGGTATTGTGCGGGCAGAGGGCGCATACAAGAAGGGAAACAAAGATGGAGTTTGGAAGTATTATGATATTGCTGGGAAGATTGAAGATATGAAGACCACCGCGGACGGAGAACTATCTGGAACACGTATTACATATTATTCCAACGAAAGTCCTGAGTCGAAATTAAACTATGAAAAGTCTTTACTAGAGGGGAAGCAATATACTTATTACGCAACTGGGGTAATGAGTGCGGAGTATGATTATGAAAACGATAAGCGCGTTAATCAAGAAAAAAAATATTACGAGAATGGTAAGTTGAATTATTCAATCGGAATTAAAGAAGGAGAATATGAAGGAGAATATTTAAAATATTATAAAACTGGTCATTTAAAACAAAAATCAACCTTTAAAGAAGGTAATAAAGAAGGAGTTTCAAAGGTGTTTTATAATTTTCCTGAAGGTGTTTTGTATGAAGAGGTTAGTTACAAAGAGGGTAACCCAGTGGGTGAGTATAAAAGCTATTATAGAGACGGAAAAATTAAAGAAACTGGCGAGTACGATGCAGATGGTATGCTTACCGGAGTGTGGAAAGAGTACTATAAGGATGGCAAAACGGAATCTGAAAAGAGTTATAGTAAAGGGAAGCTAAATGGTGCAATCAAATACTATTCAGCCAATGGAATAATTAATGAGCACTTCGAATATAAAAACGATGTACTTGTATCGTACAAAGCATTTGATGAGGAAGGAAAAGCTTTTTTTGAAGAAGAGAAATATTCAAAAAATGACTATCAACTAGAAATTTACCACTCAAACGGCAATTTGCGAAGAAAAGGACGTGTATTAAAGGGAGAGAATGAGGGTGTTTGGGAGGATTACGATGTTAATGGTATGTTGACCAAGCGTGTTAATTACAATAATGGAACTTTAGACGGTGAGTATACAAAATTCTATGCTGCCAGTGGAAAGGTAAAAAGCGTTATGATTTATGACGATGGTAAAACCGATGGTATATACAAGGAGTATTACCCTAGTGGTAAATTGTATAGAGAAGGTGCTTATGTTGATGATGATTTGGTTGGATCTTGGATTGTTTATTATCCCGACGGAAAGGTCAAATCATCCTATTATTATAAGGATGGAATTTTGGATGGGTGGCAATCATATTACTGTGTAAATGGAAAATTAGATACTGAAGAATATGAAGAATTGGGTTATTTAAGTAAAATATATGCCTATGATACATTAAACAAGGTTTACAAAAAAATTGTTCTGGATAAAGGAACAGGAGATTATTTACTACCATATACTAGTGGTAACAAATACCTTGATTTTACTTTTAAAAATGATTTAAAAGAAGGTAAATACTTGATTTACTTCCCAAATGGTAAGTTGAGGTTAGAAAAAAATTACGTTAATAATAACGTAGAAGGAGAGCAAAAATCATATTATATCACAGGTACTCCAAATGGGGTAAAAAATTACCTAAACGGAGACTTACATGGTAAAGTAACACGCTACCAATTGAATGGCAAGAAGTACAGCGAGCATACTTACGAGTACGGTGAAAAACAAGGAAAGTATCAGTTTTATTACGATAATGGAAAGCTAGAGTTTGAAGGAAATTACGAAGATGACAATTTGGAAGGAGAGCATATTATGTATGATGTTATTACTGGAGAAGTTGCGTTAAAAAGAATATATCATAATGGCTATTTAACTGCCTACACGTATAAAGATAAAACGGGCAAATATTTACCATTGATACCAGTAAAGAATGAAACTGTCCATCTAAAATCTTATTATCCGAATGGTAAGCTGTCTGTTGAATTTACCATGAAGAACGGAGAATATCATGGTAAACGTACTGAGTATTATATGAGTGGCCAATTAAAGGAAGAAACCGAATATGAATGGGGTGAAGTTGTTGGTGTGCATAAAAAGTATCATACCAATGGCACTGTAAAGCTAGAAACAACTTATAAAGATGATGAAGCTATAGGCGAGTCTACTCAATATTTTGATAATGGACAAGTGAAAGTTAAAGGTTATTACGTAAACGGGTATTTACATGGTTGGAGAACTTTTTATGATCAGTCTGGCAAGGTTAATGCAAGTTATCTTTATTATAATGGCGAAATTATAGAAGTAAAATAAAGGCGTATGAGGTTTTATTTGTTTGGATTGTTAATAGTATCATTACCATTATTTGCTCAAAATGAGGAAATAGATGTGGTAAATAAATTATTTGCTGATGCACCTGCCGTAATTCTAAAGAATATCAAGGAGTATGATATACACATCGAAAAAGGAAAACTTGTAGGAAGTTGCAAAGTTCATCTACAAACTTATGTCAATAAAGAGTCTGGGATAAGGTATAATTCAGACCAGGTTTCATCTAGTAGTTTTGTGGAAGCAAGCAATATAAAAGCTGCTACATTGAACATGCGTAAAAATAAGGTAGTGAAACATGTGGTGCGAGAAATTGAGGTAGAAGATGATATTGATGAAGGGCTATTTTATGATGACCGTAAAGTGCATAAAGTGGTATACCCATTTGTAGAAATGGGATCAACCTTAGACTTTAGGTATGAGCTCGATTATAAAGAAATGCGTTTTATGGGTAATATGTTTTTTCAACGATATATTCCAGTTATTCATAACGAGTTAATTATACATGTTCATAAAAACGTTGAGATTAACTACAATCTTTTTAATTGTGATAGTGCCAATATTGTTTTTAGCAAGGAAGAGAATAAGTCGGGAACTACTTATAGATGGGTAAGAAAGAACGCAAAAGCTGTTGTGCCATTTGCCAATTCCCCGAGCTTTCAACATTTTGGACCGCACATTCAATTCTATGTTACCAAGTACAAGGTAAATAACGAAACTCATCAATTGCTTGGTGATGCGTCCAATTTATTTTCGTGGTATATGGGTATGCAAAAAAACTTAAACAAAACACCTGATGAAACATTGGAAAAAGTAGTTGACAGTCTATTAACTGGTGATGAAACGGAAATAGAAAAAGTTAGAAAAGTATTTTATTGGGTTCAGGATAATATTTCATATGTAGCAATAGAAGATGGTTTGGGGGGATTTATTGCTCGTGATGCTAGTTTGGTATGTCATAGAAAATATGGTGATTGTAAAGATATGGCTAGTATAATTACGGAAATGCTTCGTATTGCCGGCGTAAAGTCGTATTTAACGTGGATTGGCTCTAGATCCATTCCATATACTTATGCTGATTTGCCTACACCTTCAGCCGATAATCATATGATTGCTTCTTATCAAAAGGAAGATGGTAGTTGGTTGTTTTTAGATGCAACTGGCAAGAAAGCTCCTTTGGAAGTTCATACGGCCATGATTCAAGGTAAGGAGGCATTAATTGGTATTAGTCCAGATAGTTTTTTAATTGTTAAAGTTCCAGTTATGGATACGGCATTAAGCCAAACAATCGATTCTGTAAATCTAAAATTGGAAAACGATGTATTAATTGGTCAAGCGAAAGCAACCTTAAAAGGGTATGCTGGCATGTACTATATCTATTATACCCAATATAAGAATCAGAAAGATTATGAGGATTTTTTTAGATCCTATTTTTCTAAAGGAAATAATAAAGTAGAATTTGGCGATGTTGTAAAACCTATAGGAAATAGAGAGGACGTTGTTTTAACGTACGATTTTAAATTGCCCGACTATGCTAAGTTTTATAAAAACGAATTGTACATAAACATGAATGTAGATAATAGTTTTGAGGTGGCCACTTTGCCAGAAGAACGTACAGTGCCTTACAAAAACAAGTTTAAAAATAAGTATGTTTTCGTTACCACCTTAGAAATTCCAGCGGGTTATAAAGTTGACTATATTCCTGAAAACGTTAGTCTTCAAACCGATATTTCTGGGTATAAATCTTCCTATAAGGTAGAGGGAAACAACATTGTTTATACGAGTGAATATTATTTGAATAAGCTGTTAATACCTGTGGCTGATTTTGAAACTTACAATAAAGTGTTAAAAGCGCAAATTAAATCTAACAAACAGGTAGTGTCGTTAATTAAAAATTGAAATTATGAAAGATTGGATTAAAGCCTTGGTAGTAATATTATGTTTAAGCAGTAGTTCGCTGTTTTCACAAAACTTAGTGTATTCAGCTTACAATTGGGAGGAAGATCCAAAGCTTCATGATATTCCTGAAGCTGACCTAACGGATAACTACACCATAGTAAAGGACAAATCCATTGTGGAGTATGTTTATGAGGAATCTGGAAATATGGTCGTTTATGAAACTACCCATATGATTATTCGATTTAACAATGCTGAAGGTATTGAGGCTAGAAACAAAGTGTACATTTCGTATCGCGGTATTTTAGAAGAAATGGAACTAAAGGCGCGTACCATTACTTCTGATGGGAAAGTGGTTGAGTTGGATAAAAGCCAGGTTAAGAAAAGTGATATTGAGGATATTGGGGAGTGCTTGTTTTTTGCTATGGAAGGTGTTGATGTTGGGTCCGAAATTGAGTACCTCTATACAAATAAAAAATCTCCAAGGTATTATAATGAGTGGACGGTTCAGGGAAATAAACTAAAACTTGACTTTAGTTTTGATTTATACACACCTGAAAATATCGTTTTTGAATCTAAAGGGTATAACGGTTTCCCAGATTTAACAGTTGACTCTGTTGTTGACGAAAAGAATCATTTGTACGCATCACTGGATAGAATTGAGCCCTTATATGAGGAAAAGTATTCAGCTCACCAAGCAAGTAAAATGCGATTTGAGTTTCAATTTGCATATAATACCGATAGAAGTAAAACTGGAAGAATATACACCTGGGAAGGTTTAGGTTTAGATATCTATAAAGTGTTTTACAATTTTGAGAAAGCAGAATTAAAAGCAGTTAAAAAGGTGTTAAGCAAGCAGAAAATTTTGGATTTAGAAAGTGATGAGCAAAAGGTGCAGGCATTTGAGAAGTATATGAAAACGAGTATTGGCAATGAAGCAAACTCTGATGCAGCAAGACTTAATCAAGTATTTACCCTTAAATATGGTAATGAACTTGGATTAATAAGGGCCTATATTGGTGCGGCAAATGCAATGGGAATGGATGTGCAATTAGTTGTGACTACTTCGGGCAGAATGAGTCGTAAGTTCTCCAAAGATTTTGCGTCATGGAATAACCTTTCTGAATACCTAGTTTACTTTCCTAGTATTAAAAAATATATTTCCCCAGCTACTTATATAAGTCGTATAGGTTTTCCACCTCCAGGTTTAATGGGGAATTATGCATTGTTTATTAAGGAAACTAGTATTGGTGATATAAAAACGAGTATCTCTAAAGTTAAGAAACTGCCGTATAATTCGTATGAAAAGTCATCCAATAATATTACCGCTAAGGTTACTTTTAGTGAAGATGATTTTACACCGGTAATTGACATGAAACAAGAACATACTGGATACTCAGCATATTATACACAACCCTTTATGTTGTATTATAACGATCAACAGAAGGAGGAGTTTTTGAAACAGTCAGTTATGTTAACTGGTGAGGAAACGAAAGTGCTATCATCAGAAATGGAAGGTATAGACTCAGAGGATATATTGGTAAACCCATTTGTAATAAAAGGTGAGATTGAAACGCCTCATTTAATAGAAAATGCTGGTAGGAAGTATTTGTTTAAGGTGGGAGAGATTATTGGACAGCAAGTAGAAATGTATCAGGAAAAGAAACGACAAACTGATGCAGAGATTACCTATACGCATAGCTATACAAGAGTTATAGAAGTTCTTATACCAGAAGGTTATAAAATTAGTAATATGGACGATGTTCTGATTGACAAAAAGGTAACGATTAGCGGAGAAACAACAGCATCATTTGTATCTTCTTACAAGGTTGAAGGTAACGTTATGAAAATAACCGTGTATGAAGATTATCAAGCTTTAGTATATCCTAAATCACACTTTGAAGCATACAGAGCAGTTATAAATGCTGCTGCAGATTTTAATAAAGTAGTTCTGATACTAGAGAAGAAATGAAAAATCTATTAATTCTATTAGTAGTACTTCCCATTTCAATAGTTTGCATTGGCCAAAATAAGTTTGATGAAAATGTAAGAATAGGGGCTGACCTGCTTGAACAGGAGGCGTATAAGCAAGCTATCGGCTATTTAAACAAGGCAATTAAGTATAGGAAGGAGGCAAAAAATGAATACTCGGTTGCCAATATTTATAATGTTATTGCTCAATGCAATATGGTTTTGGGGAAGTATACCGTCGCTCTTAAGGTTGCCAATGACGGTTTAGACTTTAAACCCGAATATGGTGACCTATATTATACCAAATGTAAAATCCTTAATGTGCAAAAAAGGTATAATGAATCTATTGTGTGCGCTGAAAAAGGATTGGCGGTAAAACCTAAATTCGAGGATTTAGCCATATTGAAGGCAACGGCGACATGGGAATTAGATAGTTTTGATTTGGCCATGCGTATATTAGATACTGTTATTGTTTACAATGGAAAAAATAGAGATGCTCTTAATTTGCTATCCTCCTATAAAGTGTCAAGAAAAATGTATGAAGAGGGGATAGCTATATGCACTAAGCTAATTGAGTTAGATCCTCAGGATTATGGTGCATTATATAATAGAGCTATTCATAAAGCCCATTTAAAAGATTTTGATGGTGCCTTACGGGATATGGAACTGGGAATGGATATTGATACCACTTTACGCTGGATTGGCCTGAACAATATTGGTTATTTTATAAAATTTGAGCAAGGAGATTATGAAGGAGCAATTGAGATGTTTAACCAGGCCATTGAATTGAAACCAGATTTTTCCTATGCTTATAACAATAGGGGATATGCTAAACTTAAATTAGGTGACTTTAAAGGGGCACGAAAGGATATAAATAAAGCACTTGCTTTGGACCCAGAGAACTCATATGCCTATAAGACACTAGCACAACTATTATTGGCAGAAAGCAAGAATGATGCTGCTTGTGAGAACCTTCAAAAAGCAATTGCCTTAGGTTATAATGACCATTACGATGATGAGGTTAACGAACTAATTGAAGAACACTGCTCTAATTAGTACAATGTTTTTCAGGTTATCATTTACCCTATTACCTATGCTTTATCAAAGTTTACAGTTACATGCTGGGTAGTAGGTTTACTTTGGCATGTAAGTATATACTTCTTCTTAATTTCTTTTGGCGACAATCCAAAGGTGGCGTCCATTTTCACTTCGCCATCCTCTAATAGTGCTTTACAAGTGCTGCACGAACCTCCTTGGCATGCATATGGCGGATCTATGTCAATACGAATAGCTGCATCTAAAATACTTTCGTTTTCTTCCAATTCCACTTGATGCGTTTCTTCGTCAAGAACAATGGTAGCTGAATGCTTACTGTCGTTTACCGCAGAAACGGTTGTTGATGTGTTGTCTAATTCCTCCGCAACAGGAGAAGTAAAATATTCGATATGAATTTTGTTTTCGTTAAGGTTTAAGGATTTTAATGCAGTAGATACATTTTCCATCATTGGCCCGGGACCACAAACAAAATATTCATTGCTTTCTGAAATAGTTACATGTGTTTTAATTAACTCTTGCGCTTTTTCTTTGGTCATAATACCTTTTAGCAAGTTTGGTTGCCCATCAGGTGCTTCGTTCAAAATAAGGTATACCCTTAACCTTTCTTTATTAGCTTGGGCAAGTGATGCTATTTCATCTTTAAAGATAATACTAGCTTCAGCATTATTTGCATAGAACAAATCAACCTTGCTGTTTGGTTCTTCTTTTAATGCTGTTTTAAGAATAGATATCATTGGTGTGATGCCACTACCCCCCGCAAACAATACGTAATTGATTGTATTATTCGCGTTCATCTCGGTATAAAAACTACCCATAGGTACCATTACTTCCAGTACATCACCAACTTTAATATTATCATTAATATAGGTAGATACTTTTCCTCCAGTCACTTTTTTTACTGCAACACGTAGTTGTCCTTCTTCAGTAGGGCTACTGCAAATAGAGTAGGACCTGCGTAGCTCTTCCCCTTCAATGTTAAGTTTTATTGTTAGGTATTGCCCTTGTTTATATTTGAAGTCTTCATGAAGATTTGCTGGAACTTCAAACCCAATGGAAACTGCATCTTTTGTTTCCATGATCACATCTGTCACTTTTAAAGAATGGAATCGAGACATATTGTTTAGTGTTTAATTGATGGTGCAATAATACCATTAATAAAAGATAAGTGCAAAAGAGTTAGGTTAACGAATGGCACTTGCTGTAACAATAAAATGCTTGTTGCGGAGTTTAACGAATAAACTTATTTGCACCAATAATTCAGTACTTTTGAATTCTTAATTACTTAAAAAGTATTAATATGAAAAACCTTACTATCCACTTGCTAATTGCTGCGATAATAATATGTAGTCAAATATCATTGCAAGCACAATCTATCGATTCGTTACAAGCAAACAATAACCAATTGTTGCAGTTTTCTGGTGTTGTTGTAGAGGCGGACAGTTTATCGCCAATCCCGTATACAAGTATATTAGTAAAGAATACTAGTAGAGGAACCATAAGTGATTATTTTGGATTCTTTTCATTTGTGGCTAAACCAAATGATACTCTTGAGTTTACTGCAATAGGGTATCGCTCATCTAATTTTGTTGTGCCAGATACCTTAACGTCCAATACCTATTCATTAATACAAGTTTTAACTTCAGATACCATTTTGCTACAAACGGTTGCAATTCATCCATGGCCCAGCAAGGAAAACTTTAAACAGGCATTTTTGAATTTAGAAATGGCAGATAACGATATTGCCTATGCTAATTCGAATTTAAACAAGTCAGAAAAAACTAGCAAAATGTACGGTATGGCAAGTGATGCTAGCTTAAATTACAAATATGCAAGTGCTCAACGACAAAGCAGGCTCTATTATGCAGGTCAATATCCACCAAATAACTTGCTAAACCCCGTGGCATGGGCTAAGTTTATTAAGGCATGGAAGCAAGGAGATTTAAAGCGTTAACAATTCCTAATCGTAACAATTTAGTATTGGCCAAATGCCATATCATTTAATGGGAAGTAAAACCTTTTTATTTTGTATACATTTTGTGCTGATCTCCTTTTGTCTTCAAGCACAAAATTCTGCTACCGTTTTTGGAATAGTTAAGGATGCAGATGCGGTGCCTGTAGAGTTTATATCTGTATCCATTCAAGGACAAAATATAGCCCCTTCTTATACAGATGAAAATGGGAAGTATAGTATTACTATTCCGGCTAATCAAGATGTGCTGTTGTTATTTCAGAGTTTAAGTTATACAACCCAGAAACATACAGTTAATCTAGGCGTGGGTGAGCGTTATGAGCTTTCTCCTAAAATGACATTAAAGAATCAATTAGCAGTTGTTCAGGTAAAGAATAAAAAGCGTTTTGTTCCGGTTACACGAATCGACCCAATTCACGTTTCAAATTTACCCACTGTTAGTCAAGATTTTAATGCAATATTGTTCACACTTCCAGGTGTATCTAACCGAAATGAGTTAAGTAGTTCATATTCCGTTAGAGGAGGAAACTTTGACGAGAACCTCGTTTATGTAAATGGTATTCAGATATATCGTCCGTTTTTAATTAGATCTGGACAACAAGAAGGTTTGAGTTTTGTGAATCCTGATTTAGTGTCTTCCGTTCTTTTTTCTGCAGGAGGTTTTGAGGCAAAGTATGGTGATAAGATGTCTTCAGTATTAGATGTTACATATAGGAGACCTAGGAAATTTTCAGGTACTGCATCTGCTAGTTTTTTAGGCTCTAATTTGCATTTTGAGGGTGCATCAGAGAACTATCGTTTTACATGGTTGGTTGGGGCAAGATATAAAACCAACCAATATTTACTTAATAGCTTAAACACAAATGGCGAGTACAAACCCTTTTTTGGGGATATACAAACCTATTTAACTTATGACGTTAGCAACACATGGGAATTACAGCTGTTAAGTAATGTTTCCTCTAACAAATACCAAGTGGTGCCTGAAAATAGAGAAACAGATTTTGGAACTGTAAATCAAGCATTAAAGTTGAAAATATATTTTGATGGGCAAGAAGTAGATAGGTTTACCACTGGTTTAGGTGCTTTGTCAGCAACCTATAAATCACTTAACGATAAACTAATGTTGCGTTTTATTAGCTCTACGTTTGCCACTAATGAATCAGAAAGCTTTGATATACAAGGACAATATTTTTTATCAGAATTAGAAACAGACTTGGCTAGTGATAATTTTGGAGATTCGGTTGAAAACATTGGGGTTGGCACCTTTTTGAATCATGCTAGGACGGCGCTGCAAGCTTATGTTATTAGCGGAGAACATAAGGGTTATTATGATATGGATGATAAGAAACTGTTATGGGGAATAAAGTATTCTCGCGAGAATATTAGTGATAAATTGAGCGAATGGACATACTTGGATAGTGCAGGCTATTCTTTGCCAGTTAGCAACCCGCAAGAAATAATTCTTAATGACGTAGTAAAACAACAAATAGAGATTTCTTCAAACCGTTTTTCAGGCTACTTGCAAGGTGAGTTGGAAAAAGAAACAAAGGATACTACCACTTTATATTTAATAGCAGGTATTAGGGCCAATTATTGGGATCTGAATGATCAAGCATTGGTTGGTCCGAGAGCTTCTGTAGGGGTAAAGCCTAACTGGAAGAAAGACTACCTCTTTAAGTTTTCAACCGGTTATTATTATCAGCCACCCTTTTATAGAGAACTTAGAGATAGAGCGGGGCAACTGAATTATAATTTAAAGGCGCAAACCTCGATACACTTTGTGTTATCAAGTGATCATAATTTTAGCGCATGGAATAGACCATTTAAATTTATTGCGGAAGCCTATTACAAGAAGTTGGAGAACATTGTACCTTACGAGGTGGATAATGTACGTATTCGGTACTCTGCTCAAAACAACGCGAATGGTTATTCAACAGGTATAGATTTAAAAATTAATGGAGAATTTATCAAAGGATTAGAATCGTGGGCTTCCCTATCTTTTATGCAAACACAAGAGGATATTGTTGGTGACTTTTACTACACCTACGTTAATAGTGATGGCGTTGAAATTATACCAGGGTTCACAAGTAATAGCATTGCGGTGGATAGCACAAGACATGAGCCAGGATTTATTCCACGACCAACCGATCAACGTATTAATTTTGGAATGTATTTTCAAGATCAAATGCCACTAGTACCCGATTTAAAGGTTCATTTGAATTTTTTGATCGGATCTGG
The DNA here is from genome assembly GCA_964014945.1 of uncultured bacterium. Classification (GTDB taxonomy): domain Bacteria; phylum Bacteroidota; class Bacteroidia; order 2-12-FULL-35-15; family 2-12-FULL-35-15; genus 2-12-FULL-35-15. The sequence continues at coordinate 16,541 of CAXHCC010000043.1, forward strand.
TGTTCCTTTTGGGCCTCCAAATGCAGAACGGTATCAGCAAATATTACGCATGCCCATGTATAGAAGGGTGGATGTTGGTTTCTCTTACCAAGCATTAAAATCCACTAGGGATAAGCGTACAACGGGGTTTTCCAAAAACATTAAATCATTATGGGTGAGTGTTGAGGTGTTTAATTTGTTGGGAACGAACAATACCGTTTCTTACATTTGGGTGGAGGATGTTACCAATAGGAAATATGCTGTTCCTAACTTTTTAACAAGCCGACAACTTAACGTAAGAACAATAATTAAGTTTTAAAGCTGTTATATACATATGTTAACCGTTAAAAAGGAAATACTGCAGAAATCAATTGCTTATTTGGAAGAAGAGCAAGGTGCTAAGGAGTGGTTGGTACATATGAAACAGGAACAAATGGTTTATATCTGTCTCTTATACACATCTCCGAGCCCACGAGACCCGGAA
>CAXHCC010000044.1:0-16927 GCA_964014945.1 uncultured bacterium
AGTTTCTTGTATGCTCATCTGCTGCCCGTCATTATCAAAATATATAAGTGATACTGCGCCTATCGTGCCAGGCGTGCCACTTAGGTGTTCAGTTTTTTGATACCCAATTAACCATTCTGGCATTTTCTCTTCATCTTGGAGTACGGCCCACGATTCAGTAGCCGACTTTTCAACAATTACTTCACAATCATAGTTCAATTTAGGGCTGATGATTCCTATTAAAAAAAAACCAATAACCAAGATGGCTATAAGTCCAAGTATATATTTTAAATATTTCATAGTGGTTGATAATATTGTATTACAAAATTAGAAAAAGAAAAAATGAGCCTATTCTTTTTGCATCCAACGGTTAAAAATAACGCATGCGGTTAAGTCGCCGGTTACATTTAACACCGTTCTAAACATACCTAAAATACGTTCTACACCAATAATAATAACAATACCTTCGCCAGGTATGCCTACGCTTTGTAAAACGGTTGCTAATACCACCACACCACCACCGGGTATGGCAGGCGTACCAATAGAGGCTCCTACTATGGTAAACATCACCAATAGTATGCTAGATAGGGTCATATCAATACCATAAGCTTGGGCAATAAACAGGGTAGATACGCATTGGTACAAAGCCGTACCGTCCATATTAATTGTAGAACCAATGGGTATTAAAAAGTTGCTCACTTTAGGGCTTACGTTTAATTTTTCTTCGGCCGTTTTCATAGATAGTGGCATTACGGCCGCCGAACTGGTAGTAGAAAAGGCCAACAACTGCACTTCGGTAATAGTGGCTAAAAAGGTAAAGGGGTTGCGCCCCCCTAACACGGTTAACAATACCATATAAAACACCAACAACACCAATAAGCCCAACAATACCACTCCGGCGTAAAAGCCAATGCCGGTTAAACTATCTACCCCAATGCTGGCAATTAATTGGGCAATGAGTCCAAATACAGCAATAGGCACAATAAGCATGGCCCAGCGTACTATGGTCATGCATATTTCCAAAATGGCAGCCAACAATTTCATAATAGGTTGCCTGGCGGTATCTGATAATTGAGAAACCGCAATGCCAATTATGATGGTAAAAATAACGATGCTTAGCATTTCGCCAGTTACCATGCTGGCCAAAGGATTTTCGGGCAAGAGGTTGGATATGGCATCGGGTATGTTGGTGGCAATGTTGGTATTGTTTTGTAAGGATTGTGAACTTTCGGGCAACTCAAAAGCACCTTTGTTAAAGATGTAAGAGCCCGGCTTAAAAAACAGGGCAATGGCTACGCCCAGGGCAATAGAAAATACCGTGGTTATGATAAAATAAATAACCGTGAGCAAGCCCATTTGTTTTAACTGTTCACCAGTGTTGCTTACAATACCAGATATGATGGAGGCAAATATTAAGGGAATCATAATCATTTGCACCAACTTTAAAAACAGTTTGCCGGGTAATGCTAACCAACTACCCAGTGGAGTAGAAATATTTTCGGGCACAATGCCCACATTAGGACTTAGCAGCACACCAGCACCCACACCCAACAAAAGGGCAAACATTACCTTGGCCCATAAATGTTTGTTTATGAGATGGCGTAAATAATGCTCTAATGATTTAAGCTGTTGCAGTGCCAATTTGTTTACTCCTTAATGTTAATACAATTACTGTAAAAGTAAACCAAAATGTGCTATTGCCTACAAGGGCTTTGCACAAACAACAATGTTAATTTACTGCTTCTTTAAAATAGCGTAAATCTCATCTTTTAAATGCAAGCGTTTTATGCGCAACTTTATTAAATAATCGTCGCTCGAAACTTGTGCGCCCGTTTCAATGCTGTGTATTTCATGATCCACTTCGTGGTATTCGTCAAATATTTTTCTGAAATGGTGGTCGTTAACTTTTAGTTCATGAATTTCTTCCTTCATGTTAGGAAACTCGTGTAAGATATCGTGTTTTTCCATGTATTATGTGTTTCTTTTTATTTCAAAGGTAACACCAGTTTGTGGCATACACCATGATACCAGTCAAAACAGATTATGACATTTATCACATTTAAAACCCGTATTAAATTTTTATAAACAGGGTTTATTTTTCATTTTAGGGCAGGATATTTTTTTAACTTTGTACGACCCTCAGATGAATTGGGTGGTTCACTAAATTTTCTGCTACACCCAATAATTTATGTCGTCAAACGTAAAGTATATTTTTGTTACCGGAGGGGTAAGTTCTTCATTAGGCAAGGGCATATTAGCAGCGTCTTTAGCAAAATTATTACAAGCGCGTGGGCATACAGTAACCATTCAAAAGCTTGACCCTTACATTAATATTGATCCTGGCACCTTAAATCCATACGAGCATGGCGAATGTTTTGTAACCAACGATGGTGCCGAAACGGATTTGGATTTAGGACATTACGAACGGTTTTTAAATACACCTACTTCACAGGCCAATAATGTAACTACCGGTCGTATATACCAATCGGTAATAGATAAGGAACGTAAAGGCGATTTTTTAGGTAAAACGGTACAGGTTATACCACACATTACCGATGAAATAAAACACCGCATTCAGCTATTAGGCGAAACAGGGGAGTATGAGTTTATCATTACAGAAATTGGCGGTACCGTTGGCGATATAGAATCATTGCCCTATATTGAAGCGGTGCGTCAGTTAAAATGGGAGTTAGGAAAAGACGGGATAGTAATACACCTTACCTTAATTCCCTATTTATCGGCTACAGGCGAACTAAAGACCAAACCTACACAACACTCTGTTAAAACATTATTAGAATACGGTGTACAACCCAACATATTGGTTTGCCGTACCGAACATGAATTAAGCGGTGGTTTAAAAGATAAAATTGCGCGTTTTTGTAATGTAGATGCGGATGCTGTTATTGAAGCACGTGATGCGAGTACGATTTACGAAGTGCCTTTGTTAATGGAAGCGCAAAAATTGGATGAGGTGGTATTGAAACAAATGGAAGTGGCCAACCCTGGCAACTTGGATTTAACGAATTGGAAAGACTTTTTAACGCGTTTAAAAAACCCTGAAAAAGAAGTTACCATTGGTTTGGTGGGCAAGTATGTAGAGCTAAAAGACTCCTATAAATCTATTTCAGAATCATTGATTCATGCGGGTGCTACTAATTACTGTAAAGTAAAAATTAAGTGGATACATTCCCAAGAAGTAATGCCTGCCACCGCTGCTGACTTGTTAAGCGGACTAGATGGCATATTAGTAGCTCCTGGTTTTGGTAAACGTGGTATTGAGGGTAAAGTACATGCGGTACAGTATGCACGTGAAAACAAAGTGCCATTTTTAGGTATTTGCTTGGGCATGCAATGTGCTGTGGTTGAATTTGCACGCAATGTGTTAAACTTAAAAGACGCCAACTCATCTGAAATGGATGCCACCACCAGCAACCCTGTTATTGCTTTAATGGATGGCCAAAAAGAGGTGGTAAATAAAGGCGGTACTATGCGTTTAGGCGCTTATCCGTGCGAGGTGATAGAAGGAAGTAATGCTTGGGAAGTATACCAAGAAAAAAACATAATGGAACGCCACAGGCATCGTTATGAGTTTAACAATAAATACCTTGATGCTTATGCGGAAGCAGGCATGACAGCCTCTGGTATTTACCCAGAAAGCAACTTAGTTGACATTGTAGAAATTAAAGAGCACCCTTGGTTTGTAGGTGTGCAGTTTCATCCAGAATACAAAAGCTCTGTAGCCAATCCTCACCCCCTCTTTACGGAGTTTGTAAAAGCTGCTATTGAAGCCAACATAAAAGTTGCCTAATCATAAAAGCATTTATTTACAGCCAGTAATTTACTAGTTACTTAAGGTAGGAGCTATCCAGTTGAAGAGAACTACTTAAACAACAAGTTTAATTCGTCCAGCATTTCTTTACCTGGGCACAGCTCTTTTTCGGTTAGTGTGTTCAATGGTTTTTCTACCGTATTCAACACTTTATGGATATCCCTGTCTATTGGGTCTGCAAAAAGTAAACCGGTTAAAATTTCACCTTTGGCTTTGGCTTTTTGTAGTTTATGCAGTACCAGGTTTCTATCTTTTATATCCCATTCTTGCGATAGTTTAGATAAATGGACACGTGATCCGTCGTGCATCTTCACATCAATCGATTCGCCTTCTTCATATTCAACGGTTATTTCTTTTTCTTTTGGCACAAAATCTAACGCTGAGGTGGCATCTATGTGTTGTCTAACAAAATCGTAGGACTTGGTAGAACCTTTGTTGTTGTTGAAGGTTACGCAGGGTGAAATAACATCAATAAATGAAAACCCTCTATGCGTAAGTGCACCTTGTATTAACGGTATTAATTGTCCTTTATCTCCAGAAAAACTACGTGCCACATAAGTTGCACCTAGGTCAACCGCTAAACTGGCCAAATCAAAACCAGGCATGTTTGTTTCAACACCGGCCTTACTAATAGAACCAAAATCGGCCGTAGCAGAATCTTGCCCTTTTGTTAAACCATAGCAACCGTTATTCATTACAATGTATACCATGTTTACGTTTCTTCGCACGGCATGGCAAAACTGACTTAAGCCAATAGAAGCTGTATCACCATCGCCCGAAACACCAAAATACATTAAATCACGGTTAGCCACATTAGCCCCAGTTGTAATGGATGGCATACGACCATGAACGGTATTAAACCCGTGGGAGTTACCTAAAAAGTAAGCAGGGGTTTTAGATGAACAACCAATACCCGAAAGCTTGGCCAGCTTGTGTGGCTCTATGTTCATTTCATAACTGGCTTGTACAATGGCGGCACTAATACTATCGTGCCCACAACCAGCACATAAGGTAGATATTGCTCCTTCGTAATCAGATTTTACATAACCAACTTTATTTTTGGTTTGCGAAGGGTGGCGAAATTTTGGTTTTACAAATGACATAGTTGTATGTATTAAAATCTAATATTATTATGCTACTGCTTCAGCGGCTGTTTTTAAAAGTGCATGTATTTTATCCATAATGGAGTCGGCCGTTATAGGCATACCGTCATAATGCAATACTGATAATAGTTTTTGAGGGTTGGTTTGTAACTCATCAATTAACATGCTGCGTAACTGACCGTTTCTGTTTTGTTCTACAACAAATACGGTATCGTGTTTATCAATAAAATCACCTACGTCTTTGTTAAACGGAAAAGATTTAACACGCATTAAATCTACTTTTACTTTTTCCTTCTTTAATAAATCGCGGGCTTCTTCTGACGCTTCAATGGAAGTGCCAAAACAAATTACACCCAATTTAGAGGTGTTTTTACTCTGAAAAAATTCCGATGCAGGCATCATAGTTTTAGCAGTATCCCATTTACGTGTTAAACGGTCAACATTATTCATGTACTCTGCACTACTCTCGGTATATTTAGCATACTCATCGCGCGAAGTACCACGGGTAACAAAGGCACCTTTCGATGGGTGGGTGCCTGGTATTGTTCTGTAACAAATACCATCGCCATCTACATCTAAATAACGACCATAATTTTTTACTTTATTTAAGCCCGCTTTATCCAATACTTTACCTCTGTTGTACTTATAACTATCGCTCCATTCTAATGGTGGCGAAAGGTGATAGTTCATCCCAAGGTCAAGGTCAGACATAACTATAACCGGTGTTTGTAACATTTCTGCTAAGTCAAAGGCTTGTACTGTTTGTGAAAAACATTCGGCTGGTGTACTTGGAAACAACAATACATGCTTAGTATCGCCATGCGATGCATAGCCACATATAGTTAAATCTGATTGTTGTGTTCTGGTAGGCATACCTGTTGAAGGGCCACCACGTTGTACATTTAATATAACGGTAGGCACTTCAGAAAAATAAGCAAGGCCTAAAAACTCACTCATTAAAGAAATACCTGCACCACTGGTAGATGTAAAGGCTCTTGCCCCGTTCCAGCTAGCACCAATAACAATACCAATAGCAGCCAACTCATCTTCTGCCTGAATAATGGCAAAATTCTTTTTACCAGAATCCGGATCCATTCGTAATTCGTTGCAATACTTTTCAAATGAATTAACAACGGAGGTAGACGGTGTAATTGGGTACCAAGCGGCAACGGTAGCACCTGCATATAAGGCCCCAAGTCCCATGGCATCATTCCCTTCAATTAATATTTTGTCTTTTATCTGATCCCTTTTTTCTAAGCGTAAGTTTAAGGGGTATTCGTAATTTTCTTTAATGTAATTAGCACCTAATTCTAAGGCCAAAAAGTTAGGTGGCAATAGCGTTTCTTTTTTACTAAAATTTTCTCTTAGTATCAATTGCAACACCTCCAAATCCATGTTTAATAAGGTGGCAAGTGCGCCAACGTAAACAATGTTTTTAAACAATTGCTGACTACGTGCGGCTTCGTAATTATCCATACAAAGCTGTATCATTGGTATACCAATGTAATGTATATCGCCTCTTATTTTATCAGGGTGTAAACGTTTGGTGCTATCGTAAATTAAGTAGCCGCCTTTGCGAACACTTTTTACGTCGTCATCAAAACTTTGCGGGTTCACCGCCACCATAATATCAATACCTTCACGGCGGGCTATATAACCATCTTGGTTAATCCGCACTTCAAACCATGTAGGCAAGCCTTGAATGTTTGATGGAAATATGTTTTTAGATGAAAGGGGTATACCCATTCTAAAAACTGCTTTTGAAAAAAGCTCATTGGCACTTGCCGAACCGGTACCGTTTACGTTTGCAAAACGGATAACAACATCGTTTATTTTTACTTTGCTACTCATAATATTGGCGTTGCCTTAGTTACGTTATATTCAAATTTTTTCATGTCCCATGCGGCAGTTGGGCAGCGCTCTGCACACAAGCCACAATGTAAACACACATCTTCATCTTTAATCATTACACGCTCTGTTGGCAAATCGTTTGATACCAATAAGCTTTGTGATAAGTTTTCTGCAGGTGCATTTAATCTTTGACGCAAGTCATCTTCATTACCGTTTTTGGTAAAGGTGATACATGCCGTTGGGCAAACATCTACACAAGCATCGCACTCAATACATTTAGATAGAGTAAATTCAGTTTGCACATCGCAGTTTAAACAACGATGTGCTTCTTTAAAGGCGGTTGGTAAACTAAAGCCAAGTTCCACCTCTGTTTTTCTATCTTTTAATACTTTTTCTTTCTTTTCATGCGGAACGGCATAACGTTCATCGTCTGCTACTGCACTATCGTACAACCATTCATGTATCCCCATTTTTTGTTGATACAAGTTGGTAATTGGTTCAGGTCTGTCGTTTATGTCTTCCCCTTCTAAATACAAGTCAATAGATACCGCTACTTGATGACCGTGGGCAACAGAGGTGATAATATTTTCAGGACCAAAGGCTGCATCACCCGCAAAAAATACGCTTGGCAATGACGACTGAAACGTTTCTTTGTTAACAATAGGTAAGCCCCATTCGTTAAATTTAATGCCTAAATCTTTTTCAATCCAAGGAAAGGCAACATCTTGCCCAATAGCTACAATTACCTCGTCTGCTTCAATAAACACATCCGATTCGCCGGTTGGTATTAATTTACGTTTACCATCTTCATCGTATTTAGCCTCTACTTTTTCAAATAGCATGCCTTTAAGTTTGCCATCTTCCACCACATATTCTTTTGGCGACATGTTGTTGTAAAATGGTACATCCTCATTTTTGGCATCTTCAATTTCCCATGGCGATGCTTTCATGTCCTCAAACGGACTACGAACAACAATTTTAACATCTTCACCACCAATTCTTCTTGAGGTTCTACAGCAATCCATTGCCGTATTACCACCACCTAGCACAATTACGCGTTTGCCAATTTTTTTCATGTGCTCAAAGGCAACATTGGCTAAAAACTCTACACCTATATGTATGTTGGCATCTCCTTCTTCTCTGCCTGGCAAACGTAAATCCCGTCCTTTTGGAGCGCCTGTTGCAACAACAACCGAATCGTATCCACTATCCAACACCTCTTTTAAACTATCTACACGCTTATTAAAATGCGCCTTAATACCCATGTCTAATACATAGTTTACTTCTTCGTCCAATACTTCATCAGGCAACCTAAACGAAGGTATTTGTGAGCGTATCATACCGCCCCCTTTGGCCAATTCATCGTATAAGTCAATTTCATAACCCAATGGCGCTAAATCACGGGCAACGGTTAAGGCTGCCGGCCCACCACCAATAAGGGCTATTTTTTTACCGTTTTTCTTTTTAGGAATTTTTGGCAATAATCCTTTTATATCGTCTTTATTATCAGCCGCAACACGCTTTAACCTACAAATAGCAACGGGCTCTTCTTCTACACGGCCTCTTCTACAAGCAGGCTCACACGGCCTGTCACAGGTTCTCCCTAATATGCCTGGAAACACATTTGACTCCCAATTAATCATATACGCTTCCGTATAACGCTCTTGGGCAATTAAGCGAATATACTCTGGTACAGGCGTGTGTGCTGGACAAGCATATTGACAATCTACAACCTTGTGGTAGTACTCCGGGTCTTTAGTATTAGTAGGTATCATAATAGTTAATTGTATTTAACCAAATGAGGGCCGCAAGAAGAGTTAAAAAAGATTAGGATAACTCATGTTGGTTTAGGAGCAACCCAAATTTGCGCGACTAAGATAAACGAAAAAACAAAGCTTTCATAAAATTAACGCCATTTAAAAACAGGTTAACTAAATATTAACGTAAAGTAAAAATTACAATTGCTTAACATTAGCTTAACGTTAAATGCAAACGGGTAAAATACATTTGCGCCAAGAAATTTTACAAATAGAAAACTCATTACAATGAAACTCAAAAACAAAATTGCCCTAATTGCAGGAACTGGTTTGCTTACTATTGCAGGCGCAGTAATGGCACAGAAAGAAACAAAAATGCCAGCTATAACGGTTCCTACCTTTGGTAAAGGATTAACGTTTGCCGCGGCCGACTCAACATTTAAAATTACCATGCACGGTCGTTTTCAAACATTGTTAACATTAGACAAAACGCTTGACGATGGTGCTACTTATGCAGATGCAAAAATTTTTACACGAAGAGCGCGATTAAAGTTTAATGGCTTTGCTTTTAACCCAAACGTAACATATAAAATGGAGTTAGGTTTAACCAATAGAGATTGGGGCAGTGCAAAACCTGAAACAAACAATGCACCTAACATGATATTAGATGCGGTGTTAAAATGGAAGTTTGCTCCTGGTTTTCAAGTTTGGATTGGTCAAACAAAATTACCAAGTAACCGTGAGCGTGTAATTTCATCGCAACAATTACAATTTGTAGATCGTAGTATGGTTAACTCAAAGTTTAACTTAGACCGTGATAGAGGTATTCAATTGCGCCATACTTTTAAATTAGGGAAGGCAGTAATTCGTGAAATTGCTTCTATTTCGTCTGGTGAAGGACGTAACGTTACCATCGCTAATACAGGTGGCTTTGCATATACGGGTAGGGTAGAGGTGTTACCAATGGGTAAGTTTACGAGCAAAGGTGATTACTTTGGAAGTGATTTAGCACGTGAAAGCAGTCCAAAATTATCTGTAGGGATTAACTATGATTATAATGATGATACCAATAGAGAGCGTGGTCAGTTAGGGAGCTTTACTACAAGTAAAACTGATTTAGAATCGTGGATGTTAGATATTATGTACAAGTACAATGGTTTTTCATTGATGTCGGAAATGGTACATAAAACAAGCCCACAGTCTGAATTTGCTAACGGCGATTCGTTTTACACAGGTAGAGGACTTAGCTTACAAGCTGGTTACTTATTAAAATCTAACTGGGAGTTGGCAGGTAGGTATACTGTTGTGAGTCCGTTTAGCATAAATGTAGATGCTGTTACTGGTGCAACTAGCACTACTTTTGGCAACCAAGTAGAGCAGTATACTTTAGGTTTATCGCGCTACGTAGTTGGCCATAGTTTAAAAGTACAAACCGATATTACTTTGCAGGTTACAGAAAACAACCCAACAGAAGAATTAGTTTACCGTTTTCAAGTAGAGATGGCTTTTTAAAATAACATTTAGTTAACATTACAATTATACCTTTGACAAAAAATTTAACACAACAATCATGAAAAAGAATTTAGCAACATTATTACTAATACCTGCAATGGGCCTAATGAGCTGCGGTGGAGGTAATTCAGAAGAAAACGCAGAAGCAAATAACGAAGCAGCGGCAGAAAAAACAGGTGTAACCATTACACTTAAAGGCAGCGATACGGTATTGCCATTGGGTCAGCAAGAAGCGGAGGAGTACAATAAAGTAGATGCTAACACTTCTATTTCCGTAGTTGGTGGTGGTTCGGGTGTTGGTATAACAGCACTTATGGATGGTACTACTGATATTGCTATGGCGTCGAGAGATTTAAAAACAAAAGAGCGTTTGAAAATTGCGGAAAGCAAAAAAGAAATTGTACAAGAAACAGTTGCTTTTGATGCCCTATCGGTAATTGTAAATCCTACTAACCCAGTTGATCAATTAACCCGCGAGCAATTAGAAGGTATTTTTGTTGGCGAAATAACTAACTGGAAAGAAGTTGGTGGGGAAGACTTAGAAATTGTTGTTTACTCGCGTGAGTCGAGCTCAGGTACTTATGAGTTTTTTAAGAGCAGTGTAATGAAAAAGAAAAACTACGCTGCTACTGTATTAAGTATGCCTGCAACAGGCGGTATTGTTACTTCTATTAGCCAAACTAAAGGCGCTATTGGTTACATTGGTTTAGCTTATGAAACTGACGAGGTAAAATCATTAGCTGTATCATACGATCAAGGTGCCAACTTTGTTGCTCCAAGTGTAGCTGCGGCAATGGATAAATCATATCCAATTTCTCGCCCGTTGTACTACATCTACGACAAAGAAAACGAAGCTAAAGTAAAAGCGTTTGTTGATTATGCTTTATCTGCCGAAGGGCAAAAAATTGTAGCGGCTGTAGGCTACGTTCCATTACAATAATAGCAGAGTTTTAGTTAATTAAAAGTTATCGTAAAGTAAAGGCTGTCAGGGTAATACCAGGCAGCCTTTTCTTTGTCTTAACAATTCCTTAACATTGACTTAACATAAGCATAACCTTTTAATATCCACACCACGGAGGAGTTGTGCTATTAGTCCACTACCTTTGTTGCGCTACAAGCACACACAAATTGAAGCAGTTTTTAAATAAGTTAGGCGAAAAGGTAATTGAAGGCCTTTTAATGATTAGTGGTACTGTTACCAGTTTAACGGTACTCTTAATTGTTATTTTCCTGTTTAACGAAGGTATTGGGGTTTTTCATGAAAAACCAGTAGAGGAAGGGAATCTTGTAGTGATACACGCTACCAACCCTGTTGATTCAATTTCACCTGAGGATATCAAGTTAGTTTTTGATCAAAAAATAACCAATTGGAAAGAGTTGGGTGGCAAGGATATGCCTATTACCACTTTTTATATTGATGATATTGCCGACTACTTTACCGAAGAACAATTAGGCGCAAGTTTTGAAAACATACCACAATGTATTAATACCCTTACCGATAGCTTAACAGGTATCATTGGATTTATACCAAGCAAGTATGCCGAAGAGAATTTTGTGGGTAAGAAAGTAGGCTTGGATAAAATAAGTCTAGGCAAGTTTTTAAAAGGAGAAGAGTGGTTTCCTACCGCAGAACCAGCGGCACAAATGGGCGTTAAGCCACTTATTTTAGGTACGCTTTGGGTTAGTTTAGGCGCAATACTTTTGGCCTTACCACTAGGCTTAGCTGCGGCAGTTTATATGAGCGAAATTGCCGGCAAGCAAACCCGTAAATACATGAAGCCCATTATTGAATTATTAGCAGGTATACCTTCGGTGGTATATGGCTTTTTTGGCTTGGTAATTATAGTACCACTTATTCAACAAGGTTTTGGTTTACCTGTTGGTGAAACCGGTTTAGCGGGTTCTATTATTTTGGGCATTATGGCCCTACCAACTATTATTACCATATCAGAAGATGCTATGCAAAACACCCCACGTGTTATGCGCGAAGCAAGCTTAGGTTTGGGCGCTAGTAAATGGCAAACCATTTACCGTGTGGTAATTCCTTATTCTGCATCGGGTATTTCGGCTGCTGCTATTTTAGGTATAGGAAGAGCCATAGGTGAAACCATGGCCGTATTAATGGTTACGGGTAATGCTGCCGTTATTCCTAATAGCTTATTAGAACCTGTACGTACCATACCAGCTACTATTGCTGCAGAATTAGGCGAAGCACCACACGGTGGCTTACACTACAAGGCGCTATTTGCATTGGGTTGTATATTGTTCATTATAACCTTAGCCATTAATTTGGCGGTTGAATTTGTTTCACGAACCAAGCATAACAAAGGACATTAATGGAACAGAATAACGCAGCAAAATTGGCCAAAAGAAAAAACCGTAACCAAAAGGTAGCCTTTGGGGTATTGGCTGGCTTAAGTTATTTTGTGGTAGCTATATTGTTTATCATTTTAACCTTTATTATTTATAAAGGCATATCTGTTATCAGTTGGGATTTTATTACTGAAATGCCTACCGATGGCATGACCAAAGGGGGTATTTACCCTGCTATTATAGGTACCCTGTATTTGGTGGGTGGTAGTTTATTGTTCTCTTTTCCTATTGGCGTTATGGCGGGCATTTACATGAACGAATATGTAAAAGATGGTTTCGTAAAAAAATTCATCAAGCAAATGACCAATAATTTATCGGGTGTGCCATCCATTGTATTTGGTTTATTTGGTATGTCCTTATTTGTAAATAAATTGGAGTTTGGTGCATCCATATTAGCAGGCTCTTTAACCTTAGGTTTGTTGGCCTTACCAATTGTTATCAGAACTACGGAAGAATCATTAAAAGCAGTTGACGATATTTTTAGGCAAGCAAGTTTTGGCTTGGGTGCATCTAAATGGCAAACTACGCGTAAGGTGGTGTTGCCCATTGCTTTCCCAAATATCATTACAGGTTTAATACTTTCCGTAGGTAGGGTATCGGGCGAAACAGCTCCAATATTATTTACGGTTGCGGCTTACTTCTTACCTAAACTACCTGAAAGTATGTTTGACCAAGCTATGGCATTGCCGTATCACTTATACGTTATATCTACCAGCGGTACCAATATAGAGGCATCGCGCCCAATTGCGTATGGTACAGCTTTGGTATTAATTGTTATTGTACTTATTGTTAACCTACTGGCCAATGCGCTCAGAAAGTATTTTAACAAAAAAGTTAAAATGAACTAATTAGTTATGAATAAGATAGAATCAAAAGGCGTTAACTTTTTTTATGGGCAAACACAAGCGCTCAAAGACATTAACATATCTATTAAACCAAACACGGTAACAGCACTTATTGGTCCGTCGGGTTGTGGTAAGTCAACTTACCTGCGTTTGTTTAACCGCATGAACGATTTAATTGATGATACACGTGTAGAAGGGGAGGTGCTCATTGATGGGAAAAACATTTATGATAAGCATGTGAACGTGGATGAGTTGCGTAAAAATGTGGGCATGGTGTTTCAAAAACCCAATCCATTTCCAAAAACCATATTTGAAAATGTAGCCTATGGCTTGCGCGTAAATGGCGTATCAGATAAACAAGTAATTGCCGAGCGCGTAGAAAAATCTATACAACAAGTTGCTCTTTGGGATGAGGTAAAAGATAAATTAAAAAAATCGGCCTTTGAATTATCAGGTGGTCAGCAACAACGTTTGTGTATTGCGCGTGCCTTGGCCATTCAGCCATCTGTATTGTTAATGGATGAGCCTACTTCTGCATTAGACCCAATTTCAACAGCTAAAATTGAAGAGTTGATGTACGAACTTAAAAGCGATTATACCATTGTAGTAGTTACACACAACATGCAACAAGCAGGTAGAATTAGTGATTCAACCGCCTTCTTTTACATGGGCGAGTTAATTGAACACGATAACACCAAAGTAATATTTACCAACCCTAATAAAGAACGTACACAAAACTATATCACAGGTAGATTTGGCTAAGTGATTTCTTTACATTAATTTAACATTACACATGTCGCACTTAGATACAGAGTTAACAGAGCTTAAAGCAGAAATAATTAAAATGTGGGCCTTGGTAAATAACCAATTGCGCAAGGCACAAGAGGCATTATTGAGTTTAGATAAAGACTTGGCTCATGAAGTAATATCGCACGAGAAAAGGGTGAATGCTTATGAGTTAAAACTAGACAGAGATTGCGAAAACATTTTTGCGCTTTTTAACCCGGTAGCAGTTGATTTACGTTTTGTATTGGCGACGTTAAAAATAAACACCAATATTGAACGTACTGGTGATATTGCGGCAGGCATTGCCAAGTTTGTGGTGAACGTTGACAACTCCTTTGATAAAGAACTGCTTACTTTAACTCGTGTGGATGAAATGTATAGTGCAGCCATTAATATGATGGAAGATGTGTTAGAAGCCTTTGAAAACGAGGATACGGTAAAGGCAAGGGGCGTGTTTAAACAAGATGGCTTATTGGATAAGATTAATGAAGCGGCGAATAAAACAATTGCCAATTACATACGTGAAAATGTAGATCAAATTGATGAAGCTATGTACCTATTGTCTACCATTCGTAAATTAGAACGTGTTGGTGACCAGGCTAAAAACATGGCCGAAGAAATTATTTTTTACATAGAAGCTAAGGTATTAAAGCACCGCTCTACCAAAGAAAAGGTAAAAACACCTAAGGCAGAATAACTACTCGGCTTGCTCTAAAGCTTGGTGCACTTTTTCGTCGCCGGCGGCCATCATTTTTACTGCCAACATACCAGCACTTTTAGCCCCATTAACTGATACCGATGCTACGGGTACACCGCTAGGCATTTGTATGATGGATAATAAGGAGTCCCAACCGTCAATACTATTGGACGAGCGAATTGGCACACCAATAACGGGTAAGGGTGTTAAAGAGGCCACCATACCAGGTAAATGAGCAGCACCTCCAGCACCTGCGATAATAACTTTGGAGCCTTTGGTATGTGCGGTTTTCGCAAAATCGTACATCAACTCAGGCGTACGATGTGCCGATACTACATTAATATCAAAGGGAATATTGTATTTATCCAAGGCATCTGCCGCTTCTTTCATGATGGGGAAGTCAGAATTGCTTCCCATTATAATACTTACCAATGCTGATTTGCTCATGAGGTAAAATTATGCAATTATGCGCAATGTTTTTTGTATGTGATTGGCTTTATTTAATGCACCTTGTGCCGTATCATCCAATACGGTTACATGTCCCATTTTTCTGAAAGGCTTAGTGTTTTCTTTGCCGTATATATGAAATTTAGCTCCCGCTACTTGCATACATTCCGATAGTCCTTCGTATACCGCTTTACCTGTATAGCCAGCTTCGCCTAACAAGTTAATCATAACAGCTGGTATAATGGTTTGCGTGTTACCCAATGGTAAGCCCATTACCGCCCTTATGTGTTGTTCATATTGCGATGTTACGCAGTTTTCAATGGTATGGTGTCCGCTGTTATGTGGTCGTGGTGCTACCTCATTAATGAGTAGATTATCGTTTTCATCCAAGAAAAATTCAACCGCCAACAGGCCAACTATGTCATAGGCAGCAATACATGCCTTGGCCATTTCCGTGGCTTTTTGTGCAACAGTATCCGAAATATCTGCTGGACACATTAAGGAGGTTACCAAGTTGGCTTTAGGGTCAAACAACATTTCAACTGGGTCAAAGCAAACAATATTACCTGCTTCATCACGTGCTGCAATTACGGCCAATTCTTTCTTCAGTGCTACTTTGTCCTCTATTACACAAGCCGTGTCTAACAACAAAACATTATCCTCAGCCGAATTAATAACAGCAACTCCTTTACCATCATAGCCCTCGGTACGTGCTTTTTGTACAAATGGGTAAGTAATGTTTCCTTTTTCTATCTCCTCCAACACTTCTTGCTTATTGCTATATAGGGTATAAGCAGATGTAGGTAATTGGTGCTGATCGTAAAACTCTTTTTGTAGGCCCTTATCTTTAATAATTGATAAAGCTTTAGGGTTAGGGTGCACTGTTTTTCCTTCGGCTTGTAACTTAAGCAAGGCATCTGTATTTACATTTTCAATTTCTATGGTTAACACATCCACTTCTTTACCAAAATTGTATACCGTGTCAAAGTCAGTAAAGCTGCCTTGCCTAACATCATTGCAACTAACACTGGCTGGGCAGTTAGGGGTAGGGTCTAATATGCTGGTTTTAATGTGCATATTATTAATGGGTGTGCACAACATTTTACCCAGTTGTCCGCCACCTAGTATGCCCAAGGTTTTGTTATTTATTGCTGTTGCTGCCATAGGGCTACGAAGTTATTTATTATCTGCTAAACCACCCAAAACTCTTTTACTTTTCTAAATTTGTTTCTTTAACTAACAAGGTGCGATATGGATATTAGGGAGCAAATAATAAAAGAGAATATTAAGAAAGTTATTGAAGAAAGTGTGCCCATTCATAAATATTTGGGTTTACAAACAATAGAGATTAGTACAGGTTTTATAAAGGTTCGTGTACCCTTTAGCGAAAATGTAATTGGCAATAAAAAGAAAAGAAGGTGGCATGGTGGCATCATTGCTACGGTAATGGATGCCTTGGGTGGCATGGTTGGCGGCACGCATTATACCAGCCCCGATGATAGCATTGCTACCATTGATTTGCGTATTGACTACCTAAAAGGGGCAGAGGCCTCTTCTATTATTGTAGAAGCAAAAGAAGTGAGGTTGGGCAATCGGATATTAGTGGTGAAGATGAAAGCATTTCAAGAAGATAGCAATATGCTTATTGCCGAAGGAAAAGGGGTGTATAACTTTATTCGTAATAACCCTGATGAGTCAAAGTAGCGCTTTAAAAAAACCCGCATTAACCCGCTTGCATGAATTGGTTG
>CAXHCC010000045.1:0-16798 GCA_964014945.1 uncultured bacterium
ACTTGATACTTTCTTCTTGCTAAGTAGTGATGATCACTATGGCGAGACAATTCAAACAAAAATTTTCTTCCTTCCTCATGATTTGAATTCCATGAATGGGTTGGTAACACCCGCTCATATTTTCCATTTTCTTTCATTTTTCTTTCTAAACCATAATGCTCTATGTAATTAACAGTTTCCAACATCAGAATACCGATCAATGCGGCACTTAAAAAATATATGGCGCCATTCCAACCAAAGATTAGGTATATTATTGCCACAAACAGCACCTGAATTACTGTAAAATGTATCATTTCATTTCTGAATGAAAGAAATGGCAAGCTCAGTTTTCTTAATTTTTTCATTTCTAATTTCCATGCAGATATGTAGCCCAATATCATAGATTTAAACCAGAAGAAGTATACTATTTCACCTTTTTGAGCTGTGGCCGGATCTAATTTAGTTGCTACATTTTTGTGATGGCCTCTATTGTGTTCAATATAAAAGTGCATATACATACTCGATAAAAGCAATGCTTTAGCCATTAATTGCTCATTTTTATTAGAACGGTGACCTAATTCATGTCCTACGTTTATGCCAATTATTCCACAACATATACCAATCGAAAATACTTTTCCAGCAATTTCAATATTGCTCCAATCTTGATTATTATTAGTTAAAATAAATAAGCCGTAAAAAACTATGGCATATTGTATAGGTACAAGTGCGTATAATAGTCGATCGTAAAACTTGTCTGCTAACACCCTTTCTTCGTCATTTTTAGAATAGTTGGAGGTGTCGTTTGGCGTAAAAATTTCTCTTAACGGAACCAAAACAAATACCAATAATGGCAATAGGAAAGACCACCAATCAGGAGCTAAAAATGATGCAATCGCGAAAAGGGGTATTGAATAAACGGATAAATATTTATAGTCCCTTTTAAAAGCCTTCATAATTCGAAAATTACGATTAATATGGTTAGCCTTCTTGCTGTTTTCCTTCAACAGGAAAAAATAAGGAGTCAGCTTACTTTTTAATGATTAATCAGGCAAATAACAACTCAAATACTTCTTCTACCTTTCCAACAAAACTGATTTGAATGTTGTAATCTGAGGTGGATAACCCTTTCTTGTTGTACTTAGATATAAATATATGCTCAAAGCCTAGTTTTTCTGCTTCGGTAATTCTTTGCGAAATGCGGTTTACAGGTCTAATTTCACCACTCAAACCAACTTCACCAGTAAAACATGTTTTAGGAGATATGGGTATATCTTCATTGCTTGATAAAATTGCACAAACCAAGGCTAAATCTATACCCGGATCTTCCACCTTAATACCTCCTGCTAAATTTAAAAATACGTCTTTGGCACCCAACCTAAAGCCACAACGTTTTTCTAATACTGCAAGAAGCATAGACAATCTTCGCAAATCAAAACCTGTAGATGAGCGTTGAGGTGTACCATACGCAGCGGTACTTACCAAGGCTTGCGTTTCAATAAGCATTGGGCGCATGCCTTCCATGGTGGCAGTAATAGCTACTCCACTTACAAGCTCTTCACGAGCAGTAATTAAAATTTCCGAAGGGTTTGAAACTTCACGCAAACCATCTCCTTGCATTTCGTAAATTCCCAATTCATTTGTAGAACCAAAACGGTTTTTTGCTGTACGAAGTAAACGGTACACATGATTTCTATCGCCTTCAAACTGCAGTACAGTATCAACCATATGTTCCAATACTTTTGGTCCTGCCAAATTCCCATCCTTAGTTATATGACCAATTAAAAATACGGCTGTTCCACTTTCCTTGGCATATTTTAATAATTCTGCTGTACACTCTCGTATCTGAGAAATGCTGCCAGGTGATGATTCAATATGTGCAGTATGCAATGTTTGAATAGAATCAATAATTAAAATATTGGGTTCAAGAATTTCTATTTGTTTAAAAATGTTTTGTGTAGAGGTTTCTGTTAGAATATAACAGTTAGGGTTGCTGATATTAATTCTTTCAGCTCGCATTTTTATTTGTTGCTCACTTTCTTCTCCAGATATATACAAAACTTTAAAGTCGCTAATACCTAAAGCAACTTGGAGCAGAAGGGTAGACTTGCCAATGCCAGGTTCTCCACCGAATAAAATCAATGAACCAGGCACTATACCGCCTCCAAGCACTCTTGATAATTCGGAATCTGAAATACTAATACGTTTCTGTTGCGCTAAACTTATTTCGCTTACTAACTGTGGTTTGGCAGACCGTTGTGTGGATGAACTTGCTATACCAGGGGTTGATTCAGCTTTAGAAACAACTTCCTCCACATATGTATTCCATTCATTACATGAAGGGCATCTGCCTATCCACTTACCAGATTGCGCACCGCAATTTTGACAGAAATATGTTGTTTTGGTTTTAGCCAAAGTGGGTGTTCTATTTATTTGTACTGTCTTTTATTTTTTGCTCAATCTTACTAGTTGAGTATCCGTCCAAAAATTCAATGGTTTTTACAATTCCATCGTAACTTTTCACCTCTTTTGAGCCTACCACATACGTTTTACTATTTGGGTCAGTTTCATTTTCATCATAATCTGCCCCTTTTACCAAAATTGCGGGTTTTATTTGGTCAATCAACACTAGCGGTGTGTCTTCTTCAAATACAATTACCGCATCAACAAAATGAAGTGCAGCTAATATTGTAGCACGTGAGCATTCATCTTGTATTGGTCTGGTATCGCCTTTGTTTAGTTTTTTTACTGAGGCATCACTGTTTAAACCAACAACTAATTTGTCCCCAAGGTCGGCAGCTTTCGACAAATAGTCTACATGGCCTAGGTGCAATATATCAAAACACCCATTGGTAAATACTATACTTTTGTTTTCTGCTTGCCATTTACCAATAACGTCTGCAATAGTTTCTGTAACCAAAATTTTTGCATTGGTTATATTACTTGAAGTATTTACGCTCATAAAACCTAAGGAATTTATGAATGTAAATGTAAGAATTTTGAGCAGACAATTAGTTGTCTGATTCTTTGTTATAAAGGGGTAAAAATATGAGTGAAATAACTCCTAGTCCCACCAGTGTTACAAATTGAGCCGCCCACATTAACCAGGATAACGCGAATGCAAAGGTGTGTGATACTTTAAATATAGTAGTAAGTGCATTGGTAACAAATATTTGCGAGGCTCCAGTTCCTCCAGGCGTAACTATAACTCCTAAGGTGCTAAATATTAACGCAGTTACACTTGCAAATAATCCCAATCCGCCCGTTTCATCAAAGCAGTACAAAGCCACCTGCAATGACTCGATATAAAATACCCAAATTAATAGGGTATGAAAAATAAACCAAAACGGTTTTTTAATTTCTTTTACAGATTTTAACCCGTTCCAAAGTCCTTTAGCAATATCTAGTATTTTATTAGATTCGTTTTTTTTGCCTGTTTTCTTCTTATGAAGCACAAACCATATGGTTAAAGCAATCATTATAGAAGAGAACAAACTCAAGTATAAATCGTCACCAAAAATTACTTTTAGCTTTTCTGTAATAGGTGTTATAATTGTTTTATTTGAAAAGTCCCACAGCCGTTCATATTGAATGGCGAGCGTTGCAACAAAGATTATAATAATGCAAATTAAATCAATGATTCGTTCGGTTATAACCGTGCCAATAGCCTCGGTAAAAGGCACACCTTCGTATTTCGTTAATACGCTACATCTTGATACTTCACCCAAACGTGGAATGGCAAAATTGGCTGTGTAACCAATCATAAGGGCAAAAAAGGTATTAAGTAATTTGGGCTTGTAGCCAAGTGGTTCTAATAGGATATTCCATCTTACGCATCTGCTAACGTGGCTCACAGATGCCAGTGCCATAGATAGGAGAATCCAGAAATACCCAGCGTCACGAAACGCCATTTTAATATTGGCAATATTTTGGCTATCTAAATCCTTAACAGCCAGCCAAATAAGTAGAATGGCTAGCCCAACAGAAATCAAGAACTTGATTATATTGCCTGATGTTAATTTCACTTTTACCGAAGGGTGTTGGTATCCGTATCTGGAAATATTACGCTAGGTGTAAAGGTTTTCGCAGATTCAAAATCCATCATAGCGTAGGAAACTATAATTATATGATGTCCAACTTCTACTTTTAAAGATGCGGGCCCATTTAAGCAAATAACCCCAGAACCTCTTTCGCCTTTTATAACGTAGGTAGTAAAACGTTCTCCATTATTATAATCATATACATCAACCTTTTCATTTTCAATTAAGTTGGCGGCATCCATTAAATTTTCATCAATAGTAACGCTGCCAATATAATCCAACTCCGACTGTGTAATACTTACCCTGTGTATTTTCGATTTTAGTACTTCAATTTGCATAGCGGGGCGAAAATAATGAAAATATTGATAGATTGTATTGTATTAGATGATATACAGCGTAATTTTTTGATGCAAATAGCTCTTTGTGTTACGTTCTTATTATGCTGTTACAGGCACATGGAAACATACTGAATAAATTGATTGGCAAATAATTTTGGTGGTTGGTTTAATATTTTACATTTGCGTAATCACAACATAGAAATACTTAATTAACCGCCTAAACTACCTCCGAATGAAACCATCTGTTCTACTACTTTTAATGATAAATTTTTCGCTGTGTTTTGCTCAATCTACCAGCGAACATTTAAAAATTGGGAATGAATTTATGCATAAAAGGGATTACAAAACGGCTATCCAACACTATGAAAAGGCATTGGTCGAAGATCCAACTAATTTAAGAGCGCATATCAAATTGGGTTTAAGTAAATACCTAATGAAGGATTATCAGGGTGCTATAGATTCCTACTCTAAAGCCATCGAGATTGCGCCAGAAAATGCAAAGCTGTATAACGATAGAGGGAAATGTAAATCTAGAGTAAAAAAATATGCAGAGGCAATTAAAGATTTTGAAAAAGCAATAGCGTTAAAGCCAGAGTATTTTTCTGCATTTGTGAACATGGCTCGGAGTAAATTCGCATTAAAGGACTATCGTGGAGCTTTATATGCATATGACCAAGCGATTTTGTTAAAAAATGACAAGGCAACGGTATACAATAGTAGGGGTAAATGCCGCCTTAAGTTAAAAGATTTTACCGCGGCTCTTGCAGACTTTGATAAGTCAATTGCGATAGACCCTAATAACGCTAGGGCTTTTTACAATAGGGCAATTGCCAAATACAATTTGCAAGATAATGAAGGAGCTTGCTCTGATTGGGTAAAGGCTTTTGATTTGGGAGATAGTAGAAGTGAAAATATGAGAAAGGAGTATTGCTATTAATATGATTTTTGTCAGTGCAATCTGTAAAAGCGCTGGTATTAAAAAGGGAGAAAGAAAGCGTTTATTTAGAACCATTATAAATTACGTTTTTTACAAAAAATAATAAAAGAAATTTTAATTCAAAATAAATGTTTCTGCTACTTTTGCCGCGTAAACTGAACCTCCATATCGTAGGTAAACGCAAAATGCTTAGGGTGGGAGTTAATAAATAAGTTATATGAATACATTATCTGCTATGCCTCAAAAGAAGCTTCTGGTTGCATTTTCATTTTTGTTTTTATGTTTTTTCGCAAACATTAATACGGTATCGGCTCAAGATGCTGCTAAGTTATTTAAAACAAACTGTGGTGCTTGCCATAGTTTAAAAGCTAATAAGTTGGTTGGTCCCGGATTGGAAGGGATTGGCGATAGAGTGCCTGACGATCAATGGTTGTTTGATTGGATTAAAGATAATAAAGCGGTATCTGCGAAAGGAGATGATTATGCTAAGTCGCTAAATCCAACAGGGGCAATGCCTCCATTTACACATTTAAGTGATGAGGAGATTAATATAATAGTAGAGTATATTAAAAACCCAGTTGCTAAAGCAGAAACTGCTGCGGCTGAACCAGCTTCAGAAGAGTCGGCAGAGGATAAAGCAATGGCGAAAATGTTTAAAGCTAACTGTGGTTCTTGTCATAGCTTAACAGAGAAAAAAATTGTAGGCCCAGGTTTAAAAGGGATAGGTGATAGGGTTCCTGATGATCAATGGTTGTTTGATTGGATTAAGGATAACAAGTCAGTTATTGATAAGGGTGATGAATATGCAAAGTCATTAAACCCAACTGGTGCAATGCCACCATTCACACATTTAAGTGATGAGGAAATTACAAATTTAGTAGCCTTCATTAAAAACCCTCCTGCTCCGGCGGAGAAAAAAGCGGTTGTAGTAGATAAAGGAACGGAAGAGCCGGAAGGTGAAGATAACACAGCGCTTATCTTAAGCGTTGTTATTGTTGCATTAATCATCTTGATTTCTATACTTAGAAAATCACGATATGATTTACAAGACAAAGTAAACGGCGAAGCAGGTTTGCCTCCAGTTCAAAGAGTAGGACCTATTAAGGAATTGGCACAATGGATAGATACACACAGAACTCCAACTGCCGTTATAATAATCATTCTTGTGTTTTTAGGTATGAGAGGATGCTGGTATACATTAAAAGAAGATGTTGGTATTTACACTGGTTATCATCCAACGCAGCCAATTGATTACTCTCATAAAATACATGCAGGTGATAATGGTATCGATTGTAAGTATTGTCATGCTGGTGTTGATAAAAGTAAAACAGCTGGTATACCAACGGTTAACGTTTGTATGAACTGCCATAGAGGAATTTCTGAAGGGCCAACTACGGGTACTAAAGAGATTGCTAAAATTTATGAAGCAGCTGGTTGGGATCCAAACAAAGGGGAATACAACAAACCACAAAAACCAATTAAGTGGGTTAAAGTACATAATCTGCCTGATTTTGTGTTCTTTTCGCACAAACAACACGTTAAAGTTGGTAAGCAGGATTGTGCTAATTGCCACGGTGATGTGAAAAGCATGGGAACTGTTGAACAATTTGCTCCGTTAACAATGGAGTGGTGTGTTGATTGCCATAGAGAAACTGAGGTTCCGGGCATGAGCGATAACCCTTATTACGAAAAATTACATAAAAATTTAGCTGAAACGTACGGCGAAGATGCCAAACTAACGGTTGATAAAATGGGTGGTATTGAGTGTGCAAAATGCCACTACTAATTAGCACCTCAATCACATATATTAGAAAACGAGCATAAGATTAATATAAATATGGCAACAAAAAAATACTGGAAAGGGCTAACAGAGCTAAATAATAGCGCTGAGTTTATCGAAAGTTCAAACAATGAGTTTGCAGAGAAATTACCTGTGGATGAATTGTTGAATGATGACAGTCTTGCTGATGAAAGTAAAGGAACTAAACGTAGAGACTTCTTAAAGTATTTAGGTTTTAGTGTTACTGCAGCTTCTTTAGCGGCATGTGAAACACCAGTTACAAAAGCAATTCCATATGTAGTAAAACCAGATGAAATTACTCCTGGTGTTGCTAATTGGTATGCTTCAACTTATTTTGATGGTAATGATTATGCTTCGCTAATTGTTAAAACGCGTGAAGGTCGTCCTATTAAAGTTGAGGGTAATGATTTATCTCAAGTAACAAAGGGAGGAACCAATGCTCGTGTTCAGGCTTCGGTACTTTCATTGTATGATTCTTCTAGACTAACTGGTCCAAAAGCTGATGGAAAAGATTCTTCTTGGGATAAAGTGGATGCGGGTATAGTTAAAGGTTTAGAAGCTGTTTCTGCTAAAGCTGGAGCTATTAGAATATTATCTTCTACAATTATTAGCCCGTCTACGAAAGCGGTTATTGCAGATTTTGTAGCTAAGTATCCAACAGCTAAGCATATAACTTATGATGAGGTTTCTTATGCAGGAATTCTTAATGCCAATGCGCAAACATTTGGCACTCCAATTGTTCCATCGTACAATTTTGATAAAGCGGATGTTATAGTTGGTATAGGTGCTGATTTCCTAGCTAACTGGTTATCGCCAATTGAATACTCAAGACAGTATGCTGAAACACGTAAAGTAAGTGCCGAAAAGCAACATATGTCGGAACACTTTCAGTTTGAAACCAACCTTTCATTAACTGGCGCTAATGCGGATGTACGTACGCCGGTAAAATTATCTGATCAGGGTAAAGTAGCAGTTAATTTGTACAATGCCATTGCTAAAATAGTTGGAGGTACAACTATTGCTGAATCTAAGCTGGCATGTCAAGCTTCAATTGAAAAAGCAGCTAAGTCGTTAACTGCAGCAAAAGGTAAAGCACTAGTTGTATCAGGATCAAATGATACTGATGTTCAGTTAGTGATTAATGGTATTAATCAGTTGTTAGGAAGTTATGGGGCTACGATTGATGTGGCTAACCCAAGTAACATGCACCAAGGTGATGATGCCGCATTTATTGAATTAACAAAAGAAATGGCTGCCGGAAAAGTAGGCGCCTTAATTACATATAATACGAATCCAGTTTACAGTGCACCAGCTGCATTAAAGTTTAAAGAAGCATATGCAAAAGTTGGTTTAACTGTTTCATTTGCTGATAGAGCTGACGAAACGGCTGAACATGCAAAGTTTATTTGTCCTGATGCTCATTATTTGGAATCGTGGAATGATGCAAGTCCGAAAGCAGGAGAATATAGTTTAGGACAGCCTACAATAAACCCATTATTTGCAGAGCCACGCCATAGAGGTACGCGTCAAGCGCAGGATTCTTTATTGGCTTGGATAGGAAGTGAAGAAGACTACGCTACAAGAATAAAAGGGTTTTGGAAATCTGACGTTCAGACAAAAACAACTAATAGCGCATCATTTACGGATTTTTGGAATCACGCATTACATGATGGTGTAGTTTCAACGGCTAAGTCGCAGTCTGCACCATCGGCCTCTGAAGCTGATTTAAATGCTTCAGCTGATAGAATAAACAAAGTAAAAGGTGGTTCATTTGAACTTGCTTTATATGAAAAAGTAGGAATGGGTAATGGTAACCAAGCTAACAACCCATGGTTACAAGAGCTACCAGATCCAATTTCTAAGATTACTTGGGATAACTATGTTACTATGTCTCCAGACGACATGCGTACAAATGGGTTAGACCTGAATATGATGGAGCGACAAGATAGAGAAGCTTCATTGGTAACAGTAAAAGTTCAAGGACAAAGCATAACGCTTCCAGCTGTTCCTCAACCAGGCCAAGCAAAAGGAACAATAGGAATTGCTGTTGGATATGGCCGAGATAAAGCGGGTTCTTTAAGCGATAAAACAGGCACTGTTGTTGGTAAAAATGCATATCCATTAGCGCAAGTTGCTGCTGGTTCCATTTTAATGGGAGCTTTAGATGTGAGTGTAGCTGACACAGCAGAGAAATATATGATTGCTGGTACACAAATCCATCACACATTGATGGGCCGTGATATGGTAAAAGAAACAACCTTAGAAGAATATAAGGTTGATCCTAAGTCCGGTAATCCTGACGAAATGCTTGTTACCCACTCAGGAACGGTTAAAGCCTCTAGTATTGACCTTTGGGACGAATTTGGACGACCAGGTCATCGTTGGGGTTTAACAATAGATTTAAATTCTTGTATTGGTTGTGCTAGTTGTGTAGTAAGTTGTACTGCAGAAAACAATGTTGCCGTAGTTGGAAAAGCTGAGGTGATGAATACAAGAGAAATGCATTGGCTTAGAATTGATAGATATTATTCTACCAACTGGGCAAAAGATGTAGACGATGCTAAAGAGCAAGCGGTTGAGCAGGGAACTTCTATTAAAGATATGTATTTGGATTTGGAGAATCCAGAAACAGAAAACCCTGAAGTTGTTTTCCAACCAATAATGTGTCAACATTGTAACCACGCACCATGTGAAAACGTGTGTCCAGTACTTGCTACAAACCATAGTACTGATGGATTAAATATGATGACCTACAACAGATGTGTAGGTACAAGATATTGTGCAAATAACTGTCCGTTTAAAGTACGTCGTTTCAACTGGTTTAACTATAACGGCAACAAAGATTTTGCATTGAATCCAACTCAGGATGATTTAGGAAGAATGGTATTAAATCCGGATGTAGTTGTTCGTTCACGTGGTGTAATGGAAAAATGCTCTATGTGTGTTCAACGAATTCAGGAAGGTAAACTAGATGCGAAAGCAGAAGGGGCACCATTAAAAGATGGAGCAATCAAAACAGCTTGTCAACAAGCTTGCCCTACTAATGCAATATACTTTGGTGATGTGAATGATGAGAACAGCGAGATTGCGAAACTTAGAAAAGCAGAAGCGAAAGGAAGAGATTATTACATGCTTGAAGAAACAGGTATTAAGCCAACGGTTTCTTACCTAACTAAAGTAAGAAATGTAGAAGCTCCTGTAGTAGAAAAGAAGGAGCCTGTTAAATCGCATGAAGATGAGCATGCACATGGATAATGATGTTTAGAAGGAACAATTAAGAGATTTAAATTTTACATTAAGTTTTAATAATATGCAGCACGAATCAGAAATTAGAGAGCCGTTAATCCTTGGTAAGAAGTCTTATGCAGACATTACTAGGGATATCGCCAGACCAATTGAAGGAAAAGCATCAAAGTATTGGTACATGCTATTTACCTTGGCGGTAATTGTATTTATTTGGGGATTAGGATGTTTAGCGTATACTATAGGAGCGGGTATTGGAACATGGGGTTCGAACAACGGTGTTGATTGGGCTTGGGATATTACCAACTTTGTATGGTGGATCGGTATCGGTCATGCTGGAACCTTAATTTCAGCGGTATTATTATTGTTTCGTCAAAAATGGAGAATGGCAATTAACCGTGCTGCTGAGGCGATGACTATATTTGCCGTAATGTGTGCAGCGATATTTGTAACACTTCATACAGGTCGTCCTTGGTTAGATTACTGGTTATTTCCATTACCTAATATGTTTGGTTCTTTATGGATTAACTTTAACTCACCGTTAGTTTGGGACGTATTTGCGGTATCTACTTATTTTTCTGTATCCTTAGTTTTTTGGTACACAGGATTAGTACCCGATTTTGCTATGCTTCGTGATAGAAGTGTTAAGCCTTTGGCGAAACGTATGTATGGAATTATGAGTTTTGGATGGGGTGGAAGTGCACGTCATTGGCATCGTTTTGAAGAGGTATCTTTAGTACTTGCAGGTTTATCTACGCCTCTTGTATTCTCAGTACACTCAATTGTATCTATGGACTTTGCAACTGCATTATTACCAGGATGGCACACAACCATTTTCCCTCCATACTTTGTAGCAGGAGCGGTATTCTCTGGATTTGCTATGGTACTTACCTTAATGCTTATTGTAAGAAAGATATATAATTTGGAAAACTACATTACCGTTAAACATGTGGAGTACATGAACATCATTATTATTGTAACAGGTTCAATAGTTGGTGTTGCTTACTTAACAGAGTTATTTATTTCATGGTACTCTGGTGTAGAATATGAACAATACGCTTTCTTAAACAGAGCAACGGGTCCATATTGGTGGGCATATGCGTTGATGATGACGTGTAACGTTGTTTCACCACAATTGTTCTGGTTTAAAAAATTACGTACTAGTTTAGGCTTTACATTCTTCATGTCTATCATTGTTAATATAGGTATGTGGTTTGAGCGTTTCGTGATTATTGTTCCAACCTTGTGTAGAACATTCTTACCTTCTACATGGAACATGTATTCACCAACGTTTGTAGATATAGGTATTTACACCGGAACAATCGGAATGTTCTTTGTATTCTTTTTATTATTTACTCGTTATTTCCCTGTGATTGCACAAGCTGAGTTGAAGTCAATTTTGAAATCATCAGGACAAGAGTATAAAGAAAAAGCGATACACCACGGATAGGTTATTAGATAGGTTTATAATTAATACAAGTAATTATGAGTAATACAGTAGTTAAAGCAATTTATGACGATGAGGAGCCATTAATGGCTACCGCTAAAACGTTTCGTGATAAAGGAATTGCTATTAAAGATGTTTTTTCGCCTTTTCCAATTCACGGAATTGACGATTTAATTGGAACCCCAAAAACTAGACTCGCAATTTGCGCATTCCTTTATGGATTAACCGGTGCTGGTTTAGCTACATTAATGATGTGGTACATGATGATTTCTGATTGGCCAACTGATATTGGGGGTAAGCCAAGTTTTGCCTATTACATGAATGTTCCGGCATTTATTCCGGTAACTTTTGAATCTACAGTTTTATGCGCTGCTCACGGTATGGTAATTACTTATTACTTACGTTGTAAAATGTTGCCAGGTGTTAGAGCTAAAAACCCAGACCCACGAACAACTGATGATAAGTTTATGGTTGTAGTAGAAACCACTGAAGATGAGGCGGATAATGTTGAGGCCTTACTGAAAGAGGGAGGAGCGTCAGAAGTGTATGTTGATTAGTTAACTTGAATAGATAAAGAATACTATATAAAGATGAACAATAAGGTAACAAAAATTTTCTCTTTGATTGCAATTTACGGCGTAGCTGTAATTGGCTTAATGTCTTGTTCAAAGAATGACCCTAATAGCCCAGGTGTTGAGTATATGCCTGATATGTATCGCTCTCCATCCTTGGAAACAAACTTGTTTAACGTGGTAGAAAATGAAGACGGTACTTTTGATACCATTCCATCGAACCTATTGCCGGTTGAAGGAACTATATCTAGAGGTAACGTGCCTTACGCATTGCCTAATACTTACGAAGGGTATAAAGCCGCTGCGGACTTAATAATGATGCTGGAAAAAACGGATGCGAACATGGCTGAAGGTAAAAGGTTATATGGTATTTACTGCTCACCTTGCCATGGTAAAAATGGAGAAGGTGATGGTAAAGTGGGAGATAAACTACCTGGTCCGCCACCATCGTACAAAACAGTATTAAAAGATTTACCTGCTGGTCAAATTTTCCACTCAGTTACTTACGGTAAAGGTTTAATGGGTTCTCATTCAAGCCAATTATCGCAAGAGGAAAGATGGCAAGTTGTAATGTATGTACAAAAATTGCAGGGTAACTAATTAAGCTGATTTTAAAAAAGACAATAAGTTCAAAAAGAAGAATAAAAAGCAATATTCAGATCTAATTGATAAACGAATAGAGATATGAAGGACAATTACGAGTTTTCAGGAAGAACAAAATTAATATTACTGGTATTAATTGCTATTGGTGTAATTACAATTGCGGCTGGATTATCTGGCGCAGGAGCGGCACATGATGCAGGGCATGGTCATGGTGGCGTTGCTAGTACAAGGTTTTGGGCCAACCTATTGGTAAATGGCTATTTCTATATGGGAATTGGTCTTTTGGCTACCTTCTTTATGATGCTTCAGTATGTTACTGAAACAGGTTGGTCTGTTGTAGTTAAACGTGTTTTTGAAGCAGTTTCCGCTTACTTGCCTTGGGGTGCGGTTGTTATGTTAATTGTTTTGGGTGCAGGTCAGGCACATATGCATCATTTATATCACTGGATGGATCCTGCAACTATTGACCCTACTTCTCCTCACTATGATGAAGTAATTGCAGGAAAGTCTGGTTACTTTACTCCTTGGTTCTTCTGGTTAAGAACCTTATTGTATTTAGGTATTTGGGTTATGTTTCAAAGAGCTTTTGTAAAGCGTTCAAAAGAACAAGATTTGAAAGGTGGAACGGAATTACATTTTAAACAAATGGGTAAAGCTGCTTTGTTTGTTGTATTCTTTGCATACACTTCTTCTACTTCTGCTTGGGATTGGATGATGAGTTTAGATGTACACTGGTTTAGTACCATGTATGGCTGGTATGCATTTTCTGGAATGTTTGCTTCATCTTTAACAGTTATTACGTTAATGGTATTATATCTAAAACGTAAGGGGTACTTAGAACAAGTAAACGATAGCCATATCCACGACTTAGGTAAATGGATATTTGCTTCAAGTTTATTGTGGAGTTATTTATATTTCTGCCAGTTCTTATTGATTTGGTATACAAATATTCCGGAAGAAACTATTTACTATCAAGAGAGATTGCATGACTTTGGATACATGACTTTATTATGGGTTGTGTTTTTCATGAATTTCTTCTTCTCATTAATTCTATTAATGAGCCGAGATGCAAAAAGAAATTATTTCTTGCTTGTATCCGTTGGTTGTATTATAGTAGTAGGGCACTGGTTAGATACATTCTTAATGGTAATGCCAGCTACAGTAAAAGCAGATTGGCACTTAGGTTGGATGGAAATTGGAATGGGCTTAGGTTTCTTAGGTTTGATGTTGTTTGTTATACACAGCGCATTGGCTAAGTCTCCTTTAATGGTAAAGAATCATCCTTATATGGAGGAAAGTTTACACCATCACATTTAATCCTTAACGGTAATTTTTAAAAGGCAGTTTCCTGAAAAGGTAGCTGCCTTTTTTGTTTTTACTGAGTTACAACAATCTTTAACTCTTCTTATTGATTATATGAACATGTTTTATGGGCGTAATGGTATACACAATACAAGACGACCTAAGCATTGTAGGTTTCGTTATGAAAGGGGTGAAAAATTAAGGCTTATAGCTATCGATTAAACGCTCAGCATCTTTTACTAGGGTAGCTACTTCTGCTGCGCTGGTGCCGTCATACATACCTCGTATATGCATATCTTTGTCCACCAGTATAAATCTCTCCGAGTGAATAAAACCACCTGGAGCACTATCATTTTTTCCCATGCCAACTACGTATCCATTCCAACCTAAATGGTAAATAGAATCGGCAACTCCGGTAAGAAAATGCCACTTATTAGTTTTAGCATCAAATTTATGTGCGTACTCTAATAAACGTTCTGGATTGTCTCGTTTTGGGTCTACCGTAAATCCCACAATTTCAAAATTTTTTAAACGCTCTGTCATATCCTGCACACGTTTCATTTGCTTGGTCATTTGAAAGCAAATAGATGGACAAGAAGTAAAAAAGAAATAGGCAACATGTGTTTTACCTTTTAAATGTTCATGGGAAGAAAATGCTTGTCCATGTTGGTCGGTAAATTCAAAATGAGGCACTTTAAACAATAAAGTGTCTGTTACTACCTCTCCATTAACAGTATCTTTATTAATTGTATGATTGCCAATAAAAGGAAGATCTTTTTGAGGCGCATTATTGCAAGCCAATAATAAAGTGGATAGTGTAATGCCAATAACGCTTCTAAGGCTGGGTGATACCATTCTGCTATAATAATACAACGGATCGTTGCTATTAATCCTTAATCTGTGCTTCCGTATTTTTTGTATGCCAAATAAAACAATAAGGATAATAAGCAAATAGGTATTAAGGCCAGTAGTGCTGTCATTATCCTATAACCTATTACTTTTTCGTCAGAAAGTTCGCCACCACAAACACTGCAAGCATAGGATGCCTGCTGCATTATTATAAATCCTATTAGTAATATGTATTTATACTTTGATAGCATGTGCATTTACATTAGGTATACTAAGAAATAAAGAAAAGGCCATATGGCTACTACAAAATACCAATACATAGTACATGAAAGCACCACGCCTTTTATATCTGCATAAGCATTTTTGTTGAACTTGCTCATCATGTAAAATAACAGAATAACACCAATTATTACATGAAAACCGTGAACACCAATAATGCCATAAAAGTAGGCGCCGTATAAACTTGATGAAGTCGTTAACCCGTATCCTAACAATTGTACCCATTCATACCCCTGTATACTTAAAAATAAAACACCAAGAAATATGGTTGCATACAATAAGCTTTTAGACTTTTTATTATTCGAATATTTTTTGAAGAATAAGTAAATGGTAACTGCGCTTGCTAATAAAAATAGCGTATTCACGGCAGTGGCTTCAATGGGCAATCTAGGCTGACCAACAGGTGGCCAACTTACCGCGCCAATTCGGTTTACCAAAAAACCACTTATCAAGCCTACAAAAAACATAAGCTCGGTAAACAACAAAATTACCATGCCTATGGCACCGCTAGGTACCTTTTCGTTATAATACGGTTTTGACATTGTAAGGTTGGTGCTGGTGTTCATAACTGTTTATTTTTTGGCAAGGTCCAAGGTTTCCATAACAATATCTGGGTAAACGCCCCAGAAGAATGCGAATAAACAAAAGAATACAGCAAAACAGAAAATAGCTATTATTTTAGGCTCAAATTGTAGATGCATAAACTTAATCATAACCATAAGAGCTTTAATTAATGCTGTTCCAAAGATTAACAATACCATTGCTGTTTTGCTATCAATAAAGTCACCCAGGAGACTTATACCAAAAAGTGCCAATAAGCCTCCCCATACATATAAGTAATTTGGATGTCCATGGTAATCGCCTCCTTCTACTGGTATGGCAACTTCATGGGCCAACATTTCTTCAACTGGTGGTGCTGGTTTAGCCTCCTCTGCAGCTAATGTTTCAGCCTCTCTAATGGCTTCACCATTTTTTAACTCATAATACAAAGCGTCTATTTGACTTATTTTAGATAATACTACTAAGAATAATATGGCCGTAATAACGATTATTGTTGTTAACATGTCTTTTAATTTTATTTAGCGATGTACAATAGTGGAAATAAGAAAATCCAAACAAGGTCAACCATGTGCCAATACAGCCCAGCGGCTTCTACTCTTTGTAAGTTAATGCCTTTACGTGCTTTTAACCATACAACAAATAGTATAATCATACCTACAATTACGTGAACTCCATGAAGCCCCGTCATTAAATAATAATAGTTCCAAAAGGTAGAACCTATTGGATCAGTAGCTGCAACTTGCGTTCCTGGTAACGTAAAACCATGATGTATTTCAGTAGTATATTCAATAGATTTAACCCCTAAGCTGTCTCTTATACACATCTGACGCTGCCGACGATGTGCGTTGTG
>CAXHCC010000046.1:0-16736 GCA_964014945.1 uncultured bacterium
GGTTTTCAGGCACCACTTTTTGACGCAATAAATACTTAAAGAAGCTTTTAAGTGAGGTGATTTTTCTGTTTACCGATCTGGAGGTAAGCCCGTGCTCCATCAATTGTACGATCCACGATCTAACCAACAAATGGTTTATGTCCGTTATTGTAGCTTGATCATAAGTTTCTTTGATAAAGCCAATAAACTGCGCTAAGTCGTTCTTATAAGCTGTAACGGTATGTTTGGATAAGCGCCGTTCGAATTGGACGTAATCTATAAAATTGTTTTGACACGTTTGTACATCCATAATTAAGGCACAAAAAAAGAGTTTATTCCTTTAACGATAATAACTTTAAAAAGTTATAATTAAAGTAATAAACTCCTTTAAAATTTATTTATGGAGACTAGCTTAGAGGATTAACCCTCTACTTCTCTATGCAATTTTTGAATATAAACAGCCTTTTTCTTTTGCTCTCTCAAAATAACAGACTTTTTAGTATACTGCGAACGAGCACGTAACTCTTTCACTACACCTGTTTTCTCAAACTTTTTCTTGAATCGTTTAAGCGCTCTTTCAATTGCTTCGCTTTCTTTTACTGGAATAATTAACATTGTTATAGTATTTTAATCTTCTTTTTTCCTTTAACGGACGGCAAATATATGCAAAAATATTAAACCGCAACCATTATGGTTTTAGTAATCTTTTGAAAAACGTTTACGACCTAATTCTTTACGCGCAATAACTATCTTTTGTATTTCCGATGTCCCTTCGCCTATTGTACATAATTTTGCGTCGCGATAAAACTTTTCAACGGGATAATCTTTTGTATAACCATATCCACCAAATATCTGAACAGCTTCGGTTGCACATCGAACGGCAACTTCAGAAGAATAATACTTAGCATAGGCACCTTCCTTGGTCATTTTTAAGCCTTGCTTTTTTCTTTCAGCCCCATTAAATGTTAGCAACTCAGCGGCCTCAATTTCCATGGCCATATCCGCTAACTTAAATGCGATACCCTGAAAATTACAAATAGGCTGATTGAATTGTTCGCGTTCCTGAGAATACTTCAACGCAGCCTCATATGCACCCTTGGCTATACCTATGGAAAGTGCAGCAATAGAAATCCTCCCACTATCAAGCACTTTCATAGCCTGCTGAAAACCTTCCCCTTCTTCTCCCATCATCTGACTTTTATGAACTCTACAACCATCAAAAATCAACTCACCAGTTTCTGATGCCCGCATACCCAACTTATCCTCTTTCTTCCCTCTTGTAAAACCAGGTGTACCTTCCTCTATAATAAATGCAGACATCCCCCTTGAATCCCCCTTTTCCCCAGTTCGGGCAATTATTACAACCACATTACCACTAATAGCGTGTGTTATAAAACTTTTAGAACCTGTAATAATATAATGGTCACCATCCTTAACGGCACGTGTAATCATATTACTAGCATCTGAACCAGTAACCGATTCGGTTAAACCCCAAGCTCCAATGTGCTCACCTGAAGCCAATTTGGGTAAATACTTGTTTTTTTGCTCCTCGCTACCAAAGGTTAAAATATGACCTACACATAAAGAATTGTGCGCTGCCATGGACAATCCTATGGACCCACAAATTTTACCTAACTCAATTGTAGCGGTAACATATTCCGTATACGAAAAACCAGCACCGCCATACTTCTTAGGAACAACAATACCCATTACTCCAAGCTCACCCAATTCTTTAAACATATCAATTGGAAATTCCTGCGCCTCGTCCCACCTTTTTATATTGGGCACAATATGTTTTGCTCCAAACTGCTTAATGGCATCAGCTATCATTCTCTGATTCTCGTTAATACTAAAGTCCATGCTATTCTTTTACAATTACACTAAAGTTATCAATTACAACTTTAGTAATTTACCACTGAATAAACCTTACTGGCGTAAGTGTTTATCTTTTCCTTACCTTTTAAAAAATCTAACTCTACTACAAAAGCAAATCCAGCAACACTAGCACCTTGCTTTTTCACTAATTCTGCGGCAGCAATTGCCGTACCTCCTGTTGCTAACAAATCATCATGTATAAGCACATTCCAACCAGGTTTTACATCTCCCTCTTGTAGTTCAACAACCGCGGAACCATATTCCAAATCGTATTTATAAGCGGTTTTTCTATATGGTAATTTACCTTCTTTACGAACCAAAACAAATGGCACTCCTAACTTATTGGCCAACGAAAACCCAAATAGGAAACCTCTACTTTCAATACCTACCACGGCATCTATTGGAGTTCCTTGAAACTGCTGAACAAAATTTTCTGTTATTTCAGTACACAAAGGTTGATCTTGAAACAGCGGTGTTATATCTTTAAACAATATACCTTCCTTCGGAAAGTCTGGTACATCTCTAATTGTGTTATTTATCTTTTCTTGTAACATCATGTCATTCAACACACAAATATGGGGTAATTAAGGCAAAGGTATTTTTATTAATCACATCGGTATCTAATAATTGGTCTAATTTAACAAACTTACCATGATTATTACGGTAGTTAATAATAGCATTTGCTTGATTCCAACTTAGGTAAGGGTGTTTTAATTCCTTAACTGTACAGGTATTCACGTTTACCTTTTTAATATCATTTATATCGATACTAACCTGATCTTTTAACGCATTTAATTTTTCCTCATCAAATTCCCACAGTTCCAATAACTGTGCAAAATTACTTATGCCGCCATATTTACTTCTAAGCCGAATAATTTTACCCGCATAATAGGGCCCAATACCTTTAATAGTTAATAATTCTACTGAATCTGCCTTATTCAGGTTTACTACCAAATTTTCATTTACCCCTTTTTTTGGTATAACAATATAAGGCGCCAGCAACTCATACTCACTTTCAGATAAACAATACATTTTTTTAACGTCCAGTTTACTTTTAAAGCTACCACCTTTGCCTTCGTAGTTTTTAATCACCCTAATTTGTTTGGGGCTCAAGCCCAATGCCTTCCATTTTTCTTCAGGTAAGTTGTTGGGATTAAAATCAAAATAGATAACATCCGATGTTCTAGCAGGTTTGGGAATTAAATATGATTTACGCTGATTTCCATCATCCCATCTAGGTGCTACATTATCAGCCTGTTTATACTGACTTACTTTTTTTTCAAATTCAGAAAAATCTATTGAGACATCATTAGAAGGTGTGTAAAATATCCTAAACGCGAGCAAGAGCAATATAATAGCAAGCAATACTATTATTCCATTTCTCTCAGATGATGAAAAACTAAAATAGGCTCTTAAAAAGCTTTTCATCCTTCAACGGCCTAGGATTTAATTGCGTTCATAAACCTGTGCAATTCTTCTTTCGCCTTTGGTGCCAAAATAAATAAACCAATCATATTGGGTACCAACATGGCAAAAATCATGGCATCTGAAAAGTTCAACACCGAATCAAGCTTGATTGGAGCTCCGATAGCAGCAAAAACACAAAACAAAAATTTATAAGCATATTCAGCACTTTTTGACCTCCCAAACAAATAACTCCATGCTTGATATCCATAATAAGACCATGAGATCATTGTGGAAAATGCAAAAAGGATAACCGCAACAGTTAAAATAACTGGAAACCATATTATAGACGCTTGAAAAGCACTTGAGGTAGCCTCTACTCCACTTGCTACCTTTTGACCATATGTCATCACTTCTCCGTTACCATTGCTAATTATTAGCACCAAAGCCGTCATCGTACATACCAATACCGTATCAATAAAAGGCTCTAACAAGGCTACCAAACCTTCGCTTGCAGGGTACCTGGTTTTAACGGCCGAGTGAGCTATTGAAGCAGAACCAATTCCCGCCTCATTAGAAAATGCCGCCCTTTTGAATCCTTGAATCATCACTCCTAATACACCCCCAGCTATACCTCCTCCAGTAAAAGCTCCTTCAATAATTTGTGCAAAAGCACTTGGAATTTGCTTAATATTAAATATTAGAATAAAAACCGCTGCGAGCACATAAATGCCCACCATAAACGGCACTATTTTATCCGTTACATTCGCAATCTTCTTTATACCTCCTATTATCACAATTCCAACTAAAAGAGCCATTACAATACCAAATGCTAAACCATCAATTGGACTTGCTTCTCCTCCAGTTGCAGACCTAAGCATAGCATACGCCTGATTAGATTGAAACATATTACCCCCACCAAATGAACCTCCAATACACATAATAGCAAACACCACAGCTAAAAGCTTTCCTAGCCCTGCTAATCCCTTTTCACCAAGACCATTTTTCAGATAATACATAGGGCCGCCAAATACCTTTCCCGATGCATCAATTTCTCGATACTTAACCCCCAAGGTACATTCTGTAAATTTAGACGCCATACCTATTAAGCCAGCCACGATCATCCAAAAAGTAGCCCCAGGTCCACCAATAGATATTGCAACTGCAACTCCTGCAATATTTCCTAAGCCCACCGTTGCAGATAGCGCTGCTGTTAGTGCTTGAAAATGGCTAACCTCACCATGATGCTCCGTACTTTGTTCCACCCTCGCCGTTTCAAGAATATCCCCTTCTACGCGGTGCACCCCACTAGCAGTTTCAATATGATTTTTTCCTCCGGTTTCAATATTATCATATTTGCCCTTAACAATATTTATTGCAGTTCCAAAACCAGTAATATTAATAAGCTTAAAATAAATTGTAAAAAATAAAGCACCACATACTAGCACAATTAGCACCCAAGGAATGCTAACAGAATCGGACACGTCTATCGTGTCAAAAATTAACCCAACAAATCCACCCGTCCATTCGCCAAACTTTTCATCAATAATTTTATCTAAACCCTTATCCTCAGCTGCAGATAATGAGAATGAAGAAAAGGTAGAAACAACAAAAAGTAAGGCTATAACAAATAGCTTATTGGGTAAAAAATGTATTGTTTTTTTCATCTATTTTTAAGTGATGGCGTGTATTATTTTTTGAAAACAATCAAAGATAATTGTTTTAACCAACTAAAAACCTAGAAAATAAACGCAAATTTCAACTAAGGGATTATTACACAATTGTTACCAAAAAACGGAAGCAAATTAGTGCCATACCGGTTGGGATTAAAGCAGATATCAATAATCGAATCGGACTTATTCCATCCTCGCCAAAATCGCCTTTTAATATACCGAAGCCGGCAGGGTTAGGAGCATTGGCAATTACCGTTAAACCTCCACCTGTAACTGCACCCGCAACCAAATAATATTTTTGTTCATCCGACAATTCCACCAACGAACCTAAGTAAGTTAAAGCAGCATTATCTGTTATACCTGTTAAAGCGGTAGTTCCAAGATACAATGGCATAGTATCAAGTGAAGCCAAGAGTGGCTTTAACCACCAGGCCTGAAGGCTACCTAGCACCACGAGCCCGCCCAAGAAAAATGCTACCAGCAACGATTCTCTTAATTTAATTTTATCTTGATATTCTTGCGTTACCGTTGCAAACCCCAAGAAAAACAAAAAGATAGCTGTAAAAACTACCATGTGGTGTGCGGTTATAACAACTAAAGCCAAGAACAAAAAATGAATAAAAGTAATCCAACTTGGAGGTACCATTAACGAAGGGTCATTCTTCCGTGTTTCAAATCCTCCTTTTAATTCTTTTCTATTCATCATAGCTACGATTAAAGTTGCCAAAATAACAGAGATGGCAGCCTTATAACCAAATGTACCTATCATATGCATAAAGCCCCAATGCCATTTGCCAGCAACCATTAATACTGGTGGTGCTGCAAAATGCGTTAAGGTTCCGCCGATGGAAACATTTACAAACAACAAGCCCAAGGTGGAATACTTAAACTTGGTAGACATTCCTGGTAAAGAGTAAAAGTTTTTTTGCAGTATTAACGCTGTAAC
The DNA here is from genome assembly GCA_964014945.1 of uncultured bacterium. Classification (GTDB taxonomy): domain Bacteria; phylum Bacteroidota; class Bacteroidia; order 2-12-FULL-35-15; family 2-12-FULL-35-15; genus 2-12-FULL-35-15. The sequence continues at coordinate 5,878 of CAXHCC010000046.1, forward strand.
AGTCATAGCTGCAGGTTCTGTAATAAAGGAGCCTAGCAATGGCCCTAAAACTAATGCCGAAACGTAGAAACTCATTTTACCAGTTAATGGTATGAGTTTTGAAAAAAATAGTATTGCTTGTTCCGTAAACTTAATAACTGGCCTTGTACCGGCCATAGCCATAATTACAAATACAAAAAGTGGTTCGGTAAAGTTAATGCCCTCCAAATACACAATAGACTCATGTCCTCCATCCAAAATTACCATGCCTATTATAAAAAGCCCAGCCCAAATTCCAAACACCACCTCTACTTCTCCTAAAAAATGGAAGAGATTTTCCTTCATGGATCCTTCAGGGGCTGTATGTGCGATTTCCTCAAACTTTTTTACCATAAAAGTATGAAGGATGGCAAAAGCAAAAAGTACTGTTGCTAAAATTTCTAAAACAGATGGATTAAGACTAGACATGCTTGTAATTCTTATTCATAATTTTGCACAAATTTAACGATTGAATACTCAATGCAGCCATGTTTTATTCATTTTATCGTAAATATCCTTTTACGTTTTGTTAATCAGCAAAAGGAATAAGAAATAGATCTAGCAATTTTGTAGACTCACGTTGCCAATTATATTTTTGTTTTGCAACTAAGGTATTATTCTTAAGTTTATCATAAACGCCATCCACGTTTCTAACCAAATTTGTAATTGCACCAACAACTTCCGCTTCATTTAAATTTACCAAACAAGCCACCTCAAATTGTTCGTTTACTTTTTGGTATTCCGGAAAATCCATACAGACTTGAGGAATCTCAGCATGTATATAGTCAAAGAATTTATTAGCCAATGATAAATAATAACTCTTTCCTCTTTTATCTAATAAATTAAATCCAAGTAGAGCTTCTTGTGTCATCAGTCTTAATTCATCAGGTTGTAAAAAACCTGTAAAAATCACTTGCTCCTGCAGTTTTAACTTATTGACTAATCCTTTTAGCTCTTCTAGTATGTCACCTTGCCCACATATATACAATTTATGAGGAAAGTGCTTCATACATTTAATAAGTAATTCTAAACCTCTACCCTCATTTACGGCTCCTGTATAAATAAAATAATCCTTACCTACCCCACTTCTTACAGGTTCTAAAACAGGAACATTCCTAATATACGCTACATCCATACCATAAACCTTCTTGTAGTATTGTGCCAATGACTCATTAACCGTGTATGAACAAGTAGTTTTAGGAACAAGCCAATTTTCCATGCCAAGCCATATGCTTTTAACAATTGGTCTATCTACAATCTCAAATTGTTCAGTAAAGTGTTCATGTGCATCATAAAACAACGCTGTCTTCTTTATCCTACTTAATATATAAGCTGCCAGCAATGTATCTAAATCAACTGCACCTATTATTTTATAAGGCTTAAACAATAGGTATAATATTAATCTTACGTTAAACTCTAAGTAAAACAACTTACCCTTATTAAACCAACATTTCAATCTTTTTTGTTCAAACGGAAAAGATGCTAATGGCGGAGAAGAAGATAACACTCTACCTACTAATGAAACATAATAACCATGCTCCGTTAATGTATTACATATGCGATGCATGCGTTGGTCACCACTAATATCGTTGGTTACCATAAACACAATATTTTTATTGGCTGCCGTCAAAAAATGTTGCTTTTTCTTACTGAAATATAAATGACTCAACTCAGTGAATCACTAAGGTATATAATTCTATAGCACATCCCCTCAATATTTCATGTACAAACTTTTCGTCTCATTAAATAATTTAAGACCTTTTTATCTTTTATTATATTTATTACTTACATTTGTTATGAATTTAATATGAAGAAAATGGAAGCTAAAGAAATTAACACGGACTACAGTTCCACCACGATTGCTGAAATTGTAGCGGAAGATTACCGCAAAGCGGAGGTTTTTAAAAAATTTGGATTAGACTTTTGTTGCGGTGGAAAAAAAAGTGTGGAAAAAGCTTGTAGCGACAAGAAAATTGATGCACATGCATTAATAACCGCGCTTGAAGAAGTAGATATTCAAGAGAATGACCATAACATGGATTACAATGCAATGAAACTAGATGAGCTAGTGGATCATATTGTTACTACCCATCATGACTATGTAAAAGAGTCGTTGCCACTTATAGCAGAGTTCAGTGCGAAAGTTGCAAGGGTTCATGGTAATGCAAATCCAGAAGTCGTAGAAATATTTAATGAGTTTACAGCATTAGAACAAGAGTTAGGCCAACACATGCATAAAGAAGAAATTGTATTGTTCCCGTTTATAAAACAGCTTGCATCATCAAAGAATAATAATGAACCTGCCCCACCTCCACCCTTTGGCACAATTAACAACCCAATAACTATGATGGAGCAGGAGCATGACATTGCGGGAAATACCATGACCAGTATTAATAAATTAAGTAATAATTATACTCCGCCAGAACATGCTTGCAACACATACCGAGTACTATATGCTAAACTAGAAGAATTTGAAAACAATTTACACCAGCATGTACATTTAGAAAACAACATTTTATTTCCAAAAGCAATAAAATTAGAAGAGGAGTTATTGGGCTAGCAAGTGCTAAACCGTTCAACAACCACCAATTAATATGATATCGAAAAAATGTAAATATGCCTTAAGGGCCATACTCTATTTGGCTACTGAAAGTAATGAACAGCATAAGCTCAACGCAAAACTACTTTCTTCTGCTCTCAAAATCCCTTCTCCTTACCTGAGCAAAATTTTGCAAGAGCTGGCTCCAAAGAATATTATCACTTCAGCCAAAGGTCCCACAGGAGGGTTTTATCTTTCAAACGAAAATTTGGAGGTTCCGCTTATAGATATAATTGCAGCTATAGATGGACCTTCTTATTTTTCTACCTGTGGATTAGGATTAGAAAAATGCTCGGATAAACATCCTTGTCCGCTTCATGATGACTTTAAAAAATCTCGTGAACACATGCAAAAAGTTTTTAGTGGCAAATCCGTTAAACAACTTGCAAGCGAAATGAAAAAAAAGGACTCTTTTTTGGTTATCTAATTGATAACTTGGTAGTACATTTGCATAACTAAACTATAGATATATGGATGCAACCCACGTACACCTTGCCCTAACTCACGTACCAATTGTAGGTACCGTTATTGGAACTTTAATACTTGCGTACAGCATAGTTAAAAATAACAAAGCAGTTAGCCAAGTAGCGCTATTCACACTGCTGGTAATGGCATTCATAAGTGCGCCAGTTTTCCTTACAGGTGAAGAGGCAGAAGAAAGTATTGAACATTTACCTGGTGTTGAAGAACACTACATTCATGAGCATGAAGAGCTTGCAGAAAAAGCAATTTGGCTAATGGTTATTTTAGGAGTGTTCGCAGCATTTACCTTGTATGCCGTTAACGCTGAATTAGCCATAGCGCAAAAAGCAACAATTATAACGTGTGTAATTGGAATTGCAACTTTTGTTGCGTTTGTACAGGTTGGCAATTTGGGAGGTGAAATTAGACATACTGAAATCAGGTGTTCTGAATCTATAATTGATGATCACCATGAACACGACCATTAATGAGATAGGAAAACTAATTACACAGAAAAGAATTGGAATTATATATGATATTGACTGATGCACATCATGATTGATACCAACTAAAATGATTAGCTTTGTTCCAGTAAGAATACAATCAATTTTATAATTAAAACTATAACCATGAAAAAAGTACAAGTAACAACTTTAGCAATGTTATTTGCTAGTGCAGCGGTAATTTCCTCTTGTGGAGGTAACGAAAAACAATCAGAGACAGAAGCAAATGAAGCACCTGCAGTAGAAGAAGCTGCACCAGCTGCTGAAGAACCATCTGCTGCTGCAGAAGAAGAAGTAACTGACGATGCTGCTATCGCTGCTGGTGAAGCTGCGTTTACAACAAAATGTGTTGCTTGTCACCAATGGGAAACAAAAGGTGTTGGCCCTGCAATGTCTGGCGTAACAGAAAGAAGAACTGATGAGTGGATAATAAAAATGATTACTAACCCAACGGAAATGTTAGCTAACGATGAAGATGCAAAAGCATTATTAGCAGAGTATAATAATGTTCCAATGGCCAACCTTGGAATATCTGAAGAAGAAGCTAATTCCATTTTGGCCTATTTCAAAAGCAAAGACGCACAATAAATTTTATTGCTTTATATAAAAAAAGCCCTGCAAAATTGCAGGGCTTTTTTGTTTTAAAATAAACCCGCAAATGAGTATATTTGTGCAACAATAATAACAGCATGGCTAAATCACAAGAAACCTTTAACAAAAAGGAAAAGGAAAAAAAACGTTTAAAGAAGCGTCAAGAAAAATTGGCAAGAAGGGAAGAGCGAAAATCGCAACCAAAAGACTCTTTTGAAGACATGATTGCCTATGTTGATGAGCATGGAAACATTACTGACACGCCGCCAGACCCAACTATCAAGAAACAAAAAATAAATGCTGATCTTATTGAAATTAGCATCCCTAAGAAAGGTACTAACCCGCTAAGTTCCATGCGAACTGGAAAAATTGATTTTTTCAATGAACAAAAGGGGTTTGGCTTTATAAAAGAAACGAATTCCGTAGAAAAATATTTCGTTCATGTACATGGCTTAATTGATGAAGTGCATGAAGGCGACTTAGTAAGTTTTGAGCTTGAACGCGGCGTTAAAGGCATGAACGCTGTTCAGGTAAGAAAGGTTGAGCCCGAGGAAAAGAGCGAACCTACCGAAGAAAATTAACCGAGTACAATAGTCGTTCTCAGCTAACTCCTCTTCAATTAATTATAAGTGGATTACCTCATCGTATGCAGCGGCAGCAGCTTCCATTACTGCTTCGCTCATGGTTGGATGAGGATGAACAGTTTTTATTAACGCCTCTCCAGTTATTTCTAGTTTACGTGCTGCAACAATTTCTGCAATCATCTCAGTTACGTTGGCACCTATCATATGTGCACCCAATAACTCACCATACTTAGCATCAAAAATTAATTTCACAAAACCATCTTTTGCACCTGCAGCAGAAGCTTTTCCACTGGCAGAAAAAGGAAACTTACCAACCTTTATTTCATAACCTTCTTCTTTTGCTTTTGCCTCAGTTAAGCCAACAGATGCTACCTCAGGTTGACAATATGTACACCCTGGAATGTTCCCATAATCCAATGCTTCTGGGTTATGGCCAGCAATTTTTTCAACACAAATTATACCTTCAGCAGATGCTACATGGGCTAAAGAAGGTCCGCCAACACAGTCACCAATAGCATAGTAACCAGGCATATTCGTAGCGTAATAAGGGTTAGTTAAAATTTTTCCATTATCCGTTGCTATACCAACCTCTTCTAATCCCAGCCCTTCCAAATTTGTTTCTATACCCACGGCTGACAAAACAATATCACATGCAATATCTTCCTCCCCTTTCTTTGTTTTAACTTTTACATTGCAACCCTTACCCTTCGTATCAACACTCTCTACACTTGCTCCTACCATTACCTTCATGCCCATCTTTTTAAACGAGCGTCCTAATTGTTTCGACACCTCTTCGTCTTCAACTGGAACTATGGTTGGCATGTATTCTACTAAGGTTACTTTGGTTCCCATAGAAGCATAAAAATATGCAAACTCACTTCCAATTGCTCCTGAACCTACAACTACCATTGAAGTCGGTAGTTTTTTCAACACCATTGCTTCTCTATATCCAATAATTTTTTTCCCATCTTGTGGTAAAGTTGGTAACGAACGTGACCTAGCACCAACAGCCATTAGAATATTATTGGCTTCATATATTTGCGACTTTCCATCCCCACTATCAACTTCCACCTTTTTACCTGGCAACACTTTACCTGTTCCTTCTATAATATCAATCTTATTTTTCTTCATTAAAAACGCAACACCTTTGCTCATACCTTCTGCAACGTCTCTACTGCGCTTAACAATGGCACCAAAATCTGCTTTACCGGCACCAACGGATATTCCATAATCGGCAGCATGGTTAATGTAATTAAACACCTGTGCACTTTTCAATAGCGCCTTTGTAGGTATACAGCCCCAATTTAAGCAAATGCCGCCTAAACTTTCGCGTTCTACAATTGCAGTTTTTAAACCTAATTGCGACGCGCGAATTGCAGCAACGTATCCTCCTGGACCGCTACCAATAACTATTAAATCATAACTCATAGTACTTTGTGTTTAATGTGCTTTGCAACGAATGTAATAATTTTTATGCATAATCGTATCTGTGAAAATCAATTCATAAGGGATTTTATCAAACCCTACATCATATACATACGAATTCGTAAATTTGCACAAATCATTCCATTTGAATTTACCTTGAAATACAAAATTTCATACGAGCAGGCACATCGGCATTTTATCGATTTTGAAGTTGTAATTGACAATTTAAATCAAGACGAAGTAATTATACAACTTCCGTCATGGCGACCTGGTAGGTATGAACTTGGGAATTTTGCTAAGAACATTCAAAAATGGAATGCATTTGATACCAAAGGGAATGTATTAACATTTCAAAAAGTAAATAAAGACTGTTGGAAAATAATAAGCACAGGGTGCGAAACAATAATAGTTAAGTACAATTATTACGCAAATGAGTTAACAGCAGGTTCAACCCTATTAAATGAGGAGCAACTATACATGAACCCTGTAAATTGCTGTATTTATATACCCGAAAGGATTAACGAAATGTGTGAAGTTGAGCTTTACCTTCCAGAAGACTACAAAGTAGCAATTGGAGCCTTGGTAAATTCTTCTAAAAAAGGTGTTCACAATATCGTTTTTAACAACTTTCACGAATTAGCAGACAATCCCTTTATCGCTAGCAATTCTTTAAAGCATGGCTCCTTTATAGTTAAGGATATAAAATTTAATGTATGGTTACAAGGGGAGTGTAATCCTAATTGGGAAAAAGTGTGCAACGATTTTAGCCTGTTTGCAAGCGAACAGTTAAACACAATGAAGAAAGTACCAATAAATGAATATCACTTTTTGGTGCAAGTTACTCCCCAACGAACCTATCATGGTGTAGAGCATACCACAAGTACAGTTATTGCATTAGGCCCAGGTCATAGTTTAATGAAAGGTATAACTTATGAAGATTTATTAGGTGTGTGCTCACACGAATTATTCCATGTTTGGAATATAAAAACAATTCGTCCGGTGGAGATGTACCCTTATGATTATTCTAAAGAAAACTATTCTAAACTAGGTTACGTAGCAGAAGGTGTTACCACCTATTATGGTGATTTCTTTTTGTTCAGGTCCAAGGTGTTTAACGAAGAACAATATTTTAAAACCTTTAATGAACGCTTACAAAGACATTATGACAACTACGGCCGATTCAATTTATCCGTAGCAGATTCGTCGTTTGACACTTGGTTGGATGGTTATGTGAAAGGCGTTCCTAACCGTAAAACTTCCATATATGGCGAAGGCTGTTTGTTAGCCTTTGTTACTGATATATTTATCCGAAAAAATAGTAATAACAAACATTGCCTAGATAATGTAATGCAACACCTTTACGCAGAGTATTACCTCAACAATAAAGGCTATTCGGATATGGAATACAAAAAAGCCATTGAATTGTTTGCTGGCGCATCTTTTGATAACGTTTTTGATAATTACATAAACGGTGCCGCTGACTACACTCCTATATTAAATGAAGCTATGAGTTTTGTTGGATGTGAAATCAAAAAAACTATTTCAACACATAGTCATGAAAACAGAGTTGGCATTAAAACCATAGAAACTAATGGCATTTGCAAAGTAAGTAGCGTTGTACCTAATTCAGTTGGAGATAATGCCGGAATTGCTGTTAGCGATGAAATAATTGCCATTAATAATGTGCTCATTCGTCAAGAAGGTGTTGCTACGAACTTCTCTAATTGGTGCAACTATTTCTCAGAAAGAGGTGATAAACAGGTAACAGTTACCTTGTCATCAAATAAAATGATTAAAAAAGTTAGCATCATTTTTAATGATGACAGTTATTTTGAAACGGCAAGTATTGCAAAAAGTAGTACGGCGAATGCAGAACAAAAAAACAACTTCAAACTTTGGAGTAAAAACGAATTTTAATGAGTGAAAACAATCCCATCGAACGCCCGCAACCCCTAACTGTGCTCTGCATTTTATCCTTTATATCAGCAGGCATATCGGCATTTACCATTTTTGTACCTAGCTTGGAGCCTATTTTAACTGCAAGCACGACTGCTAACACCCAACTCCCTGAAGAGGCAAAAAGCATGTTAATATTGGTTTTTCAAGCGGGTTATTCATTCCATCTTACCAACTTCCTTTTAACATTAGGCTCTGCATATGGAGCATATCAAATGTGGCACTTAAATAAAATTGGCTTTCATATTTATGCCTTATCAAATTTAGCCAGCCTATTTGTACCAACAATTGTTCTTGGGCTTAAGGTAGATACATTTGGAATGATCATAACCTTTGCTTTAATTGGACTATACGCAATGTTTATTAAGCTAATGAAGTAACCATTAATTTAGCGGTACCACTTTACTTACGTTAACAGGAATATTTTTTTTGACAAATAGTTTACCCGCTTTTATATTACCAGATAAAGAAACGTTTAATTTACTTTGTAATGCCATCCCTAGGGCTTTTGGCAACTCCATTACGCTTAGTTTCGAAAAATCTGATTCAACATTAAACGTATAAGCTTTTTTGGTTTGTTTTTCAATGTTAACTTTCTCCGTTAAAAATGCCCGCCCTACATCTATTCCGTTAAGTTTCACATCCACTTCTGATTTGTAAATCGTAAACGATACCTTGTTAGGGTTATAAATCACAGCACTAATTTGTGCTTCAACCCCTTTAGTATCAACCTTAATAATTTTAACGTCCTCTACCCCTTCAAAACTTAATTCTTGAAAATTACATCCAGTTAGACCTAATGTAACTACAACTAGTAATAATATTTTGATCTTACTCATCTGCTTTACAATACTCATTAAAATATTTATAAAAATAAGGAATGGTTTCAATGCCTTTTAAGAAGTTAAATACTCCATAATGCTCATTTGGTGAGTGTATAGCATCCGAATCTAAACCAAAACCCATTAACACCGAATCTAAATTTAACTCCGATTTAAACATAGCAACAATTGGAATACTACCTCCGTTACGTTCGGGTATTGGCTTTTTCCCAAAAGTAATCTCCATGGCTTTGCTAGCCGCTTTATATGCAGGTGTATTGCTCGGGGTAACAAGCGGTTCACCACCATGAAAAGGTGTAACTTTCACTTTAACAGAAGGTGGAGCAATCTTGTTAAAATAGCTTGTAAATAACTCTGTTATTTTATCACTGTTTTGATTCGGTACTAAACGCATCGAAATTTTTGCATATGCCTTTGATGGTATTACGGTTTTTGCTCCTTCACCTATATAACCACCCCAAATGCCGTTTACATCAAGGGTTGGCCTAATAGAAGAACGTTCATTAGTTGAATAACCTTTCTCGCCATGTATATCAGTAAGCGCCAAGGCATTTTTATAATCCTCTAAACTAAACGGTGCCTTAGCCATCTCTTCTCTTTCTTCATCACTTACTACCTCCACATCGTCATAAAAACCTGGTATGGTTATAAATTCATTATCATCTTTCATTTTCGCAATCATGCTGCACAAAATATTGATTGGGTTAGCAACGGCTCCACCATATAAACCCGAGTGCAAATCTCTATTTGGACCAGTAACCTCCACCTCAACATAGCTCAACCCTCTTAAACCTACAGTTATTGAAGGTATATCATTAGCTATTATTCCTGTATCTGAAATTAATATTACATCAGCTTTTAACTTCTCCCTATTAGCTTTAACAAAATCACCCAAGTTATCCGAACCAACTTCCTCCTCCCCTTCAATCATAAACTTTACATTACACGGTAAGCTATTTGTTTCTGTCATTAACTCAAACGCTTTTATGTGCATGTACATTTGCCCTTTATCATCACAAGCACCACGCGCGTAAATTTTCTCATCCTTTATTACAGGTTCAAAAGGTGGCGAATCCCATAGCTCTATAGGATCTGCTGGCTGTACATCATAATGACCATAAACCAATACAGTAGGCAGGCTAGTATCAATTATTTTCTCTGCATAAACAATAGGGTATCCTTTTGTTTCACAAATTTCAGCCTTGGCAACGCCTGCTTCCTCTAGCCTTCCTTTAATTACCTGTGCAGTTTTTATAACATCTTTGCTATAAGCAGGGTCGGCGCTAATTGATGGAATTTTTAAGAGTTCAATTAATTCTTTAATGAATTTATCCTTATGCTCTTGTATGTAATTGCTAATGGTCTTATCCATCATATTAGCTTTCAATTTCAGTTAATGGGTCTCCTTCAAAATTAATCCCTTCCCAACCGGTTTTTATAAAGTTTCTTATGTTTTGATGGCCATCGCCTTCGGGATCATTCAGCACATCTTTTCTGTAATAATCACCAAAACAATGTAAGGTTTGTTCTTTACTTAACCCATGTAATTTCCCAAATGCAAACACCTTACACGAACCCGAATTTTGTCCGGCTTCATTTAATAATTGTCCGTTGGTAAACTTAGTTGGGGTAAAGGTATAATAAGCGTCAACGCAGGCTATAACTTCATCAAAGGTAGCATCCTGTTGGTTCTCCTTAATTTTATTGAGTAGTGCCGTAATTTCCATGATCATTAAACAAGTATTTCTCCTTCCATTTCGGCTGGCACTTCTATTCCCATTATTTTTAAAATAGTTGGAGCAATATCAGCCAGTTTTCCGTTTCCTATATTCTCTGTCTCTTATACACATCTGACGCTGCCGACGATGTGCGTTGTGTA
>CAXHCC010000047.1:0-16214 GCA_964014945.1 uncultured bacterium
CTACAAAGTCTTGCGTAGAATAGTTTATCCATTTACCGTTTTCTTTGGCCACCAAAGCATCTTTTCTTGGGTGCTTTTTAAGCAATTGTGGCAATGCGTCAAATATACGTTCAACTTTAACGGATAATGTTTCTGGAGTACTCATTTTATAATTCTAAAATTAGGTGTGTATAATATGTTTTTCGTAACTGACAAACTTACTTAAATAAATAGAATTTTAAAGGCAAAAAACACAATTTATTTTCCCGCTCACTCTTTAAAACTGCCCCTTTGCGAATCAATTGCGCGAAAGCGTTTAATTTTTTGTTTATTTGGGCTGTAAGCACTTCTTAAAAACGCGCTATTATTTCATGAATCACAGCTTTTTACATAACGGTTTTTTAATTGACTACAAAGTATTTGGAAGCGGCAAGAAATTTATGCTATGCTTTCATGGTATGGGAAGAAGTGCAGATGATTTTAATGTTTTTGAAAAAAAATTAGGTAAGCAATACACCTTTGTTTCGATAAATATTTTTTTTCATGGTAATACGAAATATCCAGAAGAGCGATTATTTAAAAACCAACCACGGAAAAAAGAGTTCGCAATGCTTTTTCAAACTTTGTTACAACAACTTGGCACTACGCGATTTTCATTAATGGCTTATAGCTTGGGCGGACGCCTTGCATTATCAATTCTTGAAGTACTACCGGAATATATTGATCGTATCATCTTAATTGCTCCAGACGGCCTATCAATAAGGCCATATGAAACGTTTACCACACACACCAAACTGGGGCAAATGTTATCTAAATGGACGATAAACAATCCCAAACAAATTTTTTATACCATCAATCGTTTACGCGATATGCGATTGATTACCGAAAAGCAAAAGAAAATAGTGTTGATTCATATGAGTACCCATGAGAAACGGGTACTGATGCGCAATGCCATGTCGAGCTTAAAGTTCATAAACCCCAATTTACGAAGGGTTACTAATCTGATAAACAAACACCAAATTGATATAACGTTGATATTTGGTAAATTCGACTTCATAATACCAGCCAAACGTGGGGTTTCCTTTTTAAAAAATATTAAAGGAAAGAAGCAGCTTCACGTAATTGAAACAAGTCATAATATTTTCTCAGACAGCGCGCCAGAAAAGCTACTTGATGTATTAGACTGACAGTCTGCGAAATAAGATCGAAAAAATTGCCTGTTTCGATAATAATGAAGTGGCAATAATATTTGCACAAAAGTCAAAAAAGATTATCTTTGCATCCCTTTTAAATAAAAGGAAGTAGACAATTAATAATAATTTAAATTTTAAGCAATGTTAAAAAATTATGAAACCGTCTTCATTTTAACTCCCGTTTTGTCTGAAGAACAGACAAAGGAGGCGGTAAGTAAGTACAAAAAGATGCTTACAGACAATGGCTGCAAAATTGTGCATGAAAATGCATGGGGTTTGAAAAAGCTGCAGTACCCAATTCAGAAAAAAACTACTGGTTATTACTACCTATTCGAGTTTGAAGCTGAACCATCATTTATCAAAGAGTTAGAGTTATCGTATAAACGTGATGAGCGTTTGTTACGCTTTTTAACTGTAGCACTTGATAAACATGCGGTTGCTTACAACGCTAAGAAAAGAGGTGCTGCAAAAGAAGCTGCTACCGCTTAATTAATTACGAATAGATAAATTAAATAAAAATGGCTGGAAATACATCAGAAATAAGATACTTAACACAAACTACTGTTGATGTTAAGAAGAAAAAATATTGTCGCTTTAAGAAAAGTGGGATTAAATATATTGATTACAAAGACCCTAACTTTTTAATGAAGTTTGTTAACGAACAAGGTAAAATTTTACCAAGAAGGTTAACGGGTACATCGGTAAAATATCAACGTAAAGTTTCAAAGGCAGTTAAACGTGCGCGTCACTTAGCTTTATTGCCTTATGTAGCTGATATGTTAAAATAAATTATTTAATACACGCGAATTATCATGGAAGTTATATTATTAGAAAACGTTGACAACCTTGGATACAAGGATGAGTTGGTAACGGTAAAGCCAGGTTATGGCCGCAACTTTTTAATTCCGAAAAAATTAGCAAAAGTAGCTACTGTATCGGAGAAAAAGGTGTTGAAGGAAACCGTTAAACAACGTGCGTTTAAAGAACAAAAATTAAAAACTGCTGCGGAAGAAACTGCCGCTAAATTGAAAGACCTAACAATTAAGGTAGGTGCTAAAGCAGGTGATACAGGCAAAATATTTGGCTCTGTAACTTCTGTACAATTAGCAGATGCAATTGCTAAATTAGGTCATACAGTTGAAAGAAAAGATATCAACTTTGGCGAAGAAGCAGTTAAAACACTTGGTACATATACTGCTACCATTCGTTTACACAAAGATGTTACTTGCGAAGTAACATATGAAGTAGTAGCGGAATAGTTAGTTTATTACACAAATAAAAAAAGCCCATTCAGAATTGAATGGGCTTTTTTTATTCTCCAACACTTAATAATGAGCACTGTGCCTTTTTATCCAAAACCTCGATATGGGTCTTTCCGTTGCTTGATTTCATTCTTATTTTCCTCGGTACAATCAAGCTGAATATTAATTTTCTTGGCAGGCTTTACAAAATCATCGTGTGAAATATTAATCGTAGAATCAGCATATACTTTTTGCATATACAAAGCCCAAATAGGTAAAGCCATATTGGCCCCCTGACCATATTTGATATTATCAAAATGCACGGACCTGTCCTCAGCCCCGGTCCAAACACCTGAAACTAAATTTGGTGTTATGCCCATAAACCAACCATCAGATTGGTTTTGTGTAGTACCCGTTTTACCTGCAATATGATTGAGCAATTTATATTTGTACCGTAAACGCACACCCGTACCATATTTAACCACCCCTTCCATTAGTTTTAACATTACATAGGCTTTTTCCTCACTTAACACCTCTTTTGTTTTAGGTGTAAAAGTGGCTAACACATTACCATTCTTGTCTTCGATACGAGAAACAATCGTTGGCTCTATCCAAGTACCCTTATTTGCAAATGCAGCGTTAGCACCCACCATTTCATAAACTGATATTTCTGGTGTGCCTAAACAAATAGCGTGCACTGCATCAAATTTGCTTTCTATACCCATTTGCCTTGCCAAGTTTGCCACTGCTTGCGGTGTATAACGTTTAATTAAGTGGGCAGATATGAAGTTTACAGAATTGGCCAATGCGCGTTGCAATGTTAGCATCTTACCATCCAATTTGTCATCCGAATTTTTAGGGCACCAGTCTGGCTCACCTTCGCCCTGATCTATACATACTTGTACATTAGGCACTTTGTAACAAGGTGATAAACCATTTTGAATGGCCATGGCATACACAAATGGTTTAAAGGTAGAACCTACTTGTCGGTTGTGCCCCTTTTGCACATGATCGTATTTAAAGAATTTGTGATCAATACCACCTACCCAAGCTTTAATATAACCTGTTTGTGGCTCCATACTCATAAAACCTGTTTGCAAAATTCCCTTGCTGTATCTAACAGAATCCTTTGGCGACATAACCGTATCAATCGGCCCGTTCCAAGAAAACAGCTTCATTTTAATAGGCTTATCAAAGTTTTCTAAAATTTGTTTTTTGCTATAACCTGCCTCTTGCTTAAGCACTCTATACCGCTCAGAACGACGAATACCATGATACATAATCATTTCTCTTTCCTCTTTGGTTAAATCAGAGGAAAAAGGCGGATATCTCTTCTTTTTAGCTTCAATATCAAAACGGTTCTGCAGGGCAGTCATATGCTCTCTAACGGCTTGCTCGGCATAGGTTTGTAAACGACTATCAATTGTGGTGTATATTTTTAATCCATCGCGGTAAATATCATATTTACTTCCGTCGGGTTTAGGGTTTTCGTTACACCACCTCTTCAGCACTACGTCCCGCAAATATTCACGCAAATAGGTGGCAATACCTTCATTATGACTTTCAGGATGAAAATTAAGCGTTAATGGGATGGCTTGTAAAGAATCGCTCACTTGTTTAGTTATGAACTCATACTTTTCCATTTGTAATAAAACGGTATTTCTTCTGCCTTGCGAACGTTCGTAAAATCGATTGGGGTTAAAATAAGACGGATTTTTGGCCATACCTACCAACATAGCGGCCTCTTCCTGCTTTAATTTATCCGGTGTTGTACCAAAATAGGTTTTTGCTGCAGATTTAAGCCCAACAGCACCATTAATAAAGTCAAACTTATTAAGGTACATGGTTAAAATCTCCTCCTTGGTATATTCTCGTTCTAATCGAACCGCTATAATCCATTCCTGAATTTTTCTTACCACCATTTCAGGTTTGGTAAGCTTCTTTCTAGGAAAAAGCATTTTAGCTAACTGTTGTGTTATTGTACTTCCTCCACCTGCAGATGAACTACCAGTTAGCACACCTTTTAATACCCTTCCAAGTGCCCTAAAATCGATTCCTGAATGTTCAAAATAACGAACATCTTCTGTGGCAACAAGTGCATCAATTACTTTTGGAGAAATATCTTCATACTCCACCACCACCCTGTTTTCACGATAATATTTGCCAAGCACAACGCCATCGCTAGCATATATTTCTGTAGCTAAACTAGATTTAGGGTTTCGGAGCGATTCCGTTCCAGGCAATTCAGTAAAATAACGTACACCCAATACAAAACAAGCGATACCTAGTACAGGTAGTATAAATAGTACCCATAATATGCGAATGTACTTCTTGTTGCTATCAGTTTTTTTAGCCATTAACGTTTATTCAGCTTTTTCAATACGCATTCCCACATCCATAATAAGCGGCAATTTATCTCGACGCATACCATGCTGAATTTTGAAAGTATATTTTCCACTTTGTGGAAATATTACATTTTTCTTTAATAGTATTTGATTATCAAATATGTCTCCCATCCCGCTTCCTAGGTATTGCCCTTTCTCGTCTGCTATTATGCAGTTAATTGTATCCAAGGTTGTGCTTCCTTGTGGAAACGTTGTTTGTATAAACAGGTACACATTTCTGTAAGGATAGCCATCCGCATTGCGCACATTCACATAAAAGTTATTCGGAGAAAGTGTATCTATTATATCAACTTCAAATGTTTTTACATCTTCACGAATCCATACGTTATCATCGATGGTTTCGTTATCCTCAAAAATTCTATTACTATCGCATGCCGTAAATGTGATTACTGCGATAAGCATAAATGCTAACTGTTTTGCCGCGTTCATATAATTGTAGTTAATACGTTTACTATGCATTTTCCTTTTTATCTTGGTTAGGCTTTTTATGCTGCTTGTTTTTGAAGTTACGTTTTGGTTTTGGCGCTTGATCCGAATCCTGATTCTGTTTTTGTTTTGCTTTAAAAGGTCGCTTTTTATTTTTGTTTTTCTTTTTACTCTTCTTGGATTTATCAAAACGTGTTAAACTATCTTGCCCTACTACGTTTTCATAATCGGGTTGCTTCACCTCTGGCACAGCAATCGTTGCAAACATTTTAAGGTCTTGTGGTTTATCCCCTTTCTTATTTAACTCAATTATTTCCTTGACTCTATCTACCTCCAATGGAATAAAATTATCTGGTTCTTTTACATAGGAAAAAAACATGGTTCTTGAGAAGATATCTGTTTTCTGATGAAATGCCTTTCCTTTAGCCGTCTCTAATTTTACATTATTTACATTTGGGAAGTCTTTAATGGCATCCAAATAGCTATCTAACTCATAGTTTAAACAGCATTTAAGTTTACCACATTGCCCGGCCAACTTCATTGGGTTTAAAGATAGTTGCTGATACCTTGCAGCACTTGTTGCTACCGATCTAAAGTCCGTTAACCATGTTGAACAGCACAGTTCTCTTCCACAAGAGCCAATCCCCCCCAACCTGCCTGCTTCTTGGCGAGAACCAATTTGACGCATTTCTATACGTACCTTAAACTCTCCAGCAAGGTCTCTAATCAATTGCCTAAAATCCACTCTCTCATCGGCCGTATAATAAAAAATAGCCTTGGTTTTATCTCCCTGATATTCAACATCACTTATTTTCATTTGCAGCTTTAAATTCACTGCTATAGTTCTGGCCCTATACATTGTTTCCTTTTCCAAGGCTCTTGCTTCTTGCCACTTTTCAATATCGTTTTCACTGGCTTTGCGGTAAATCTTTTTTATGTCAGCAGCATCTTCTTTAATACCCTTTTTCTTGAGCTGTAAACGGGCTAACTCACCGCTAATTGATACCATACCAATATCATGCCCTGGTGAGGATTCTACGGCAACCATGTCGCCAACCTGCAGACTAAGGTTGTTTACGTTTCTAAAAAACTCCTTACGGCTATTCTTAAAACGTATTTCCATAACATCAAACTCTGCTTGTCCGCTTGGCAAATCCATATTGGTTAGCCAATCAAACACCTCCAACTTTTCACAATCCGCATCTGTTGCGCAATTGCCGTTGCTTTTGCAACCTGGTGCTGGATTACCTGTTTCTACCGCCTCTGATGAACACGTTGCGCATGCCATAGTTATATATCTCTTAGTTTGGTTTGGCTAAATTTAGCAATTCGTTAAACTTAAACGCTAAATCCATGTATATTATTTTAGGGTTGCCATTTCTTTCCATATGAAAATGGGCCTTGTTTAATTCCTCTACAAAGCGCTGCGCATTATTGCTATGAATAAACGGAGAAAACTTTTGTACAAAATCGATTTCCTGTTCGTTTAATTTAGACAATTCGATAGCTGAATTGTTAAGTATTAAACTTTCGCGCATTACATGCAGGGCATAAATTAAAAAGCTCTTTTGCCGCTCCCTACCTGCTTTTGCTATATCATCTATCCACGCAATTATTTCCGTTGGGTTAAACTTTATGCTCGCCCGCATTAAATGCTGGAAGTTACTTAAATGTTGTTTGGCACTATTATCCTCATTAATGAGTAATTCCGCCTCTGCATAATTTCCGTTGGCCAAATTGGCAATATTAAGCGCATCGTCCTCGTTTAATTCATATCGTTGCATTAAAGCAGCAATTAAATCTTTGTCTGCAATTTTAGGAATACCGATTAATTGGGTACGTGAAGTAATCGTAGGTAATAATTGTTCCTCGTTTTCACATACCAATAAAAAGAGTGTTTTTTGAGGCGGCTCTTCTAGTATTTTCAGTAGTTTATTGGCTGCAGCTGCATTCATTTTTTCAGCACGCCAAATAATCATTATTTTATACTCTGCTTCATAAGTGGTTAAATTCAACTTACGAAGTATATCATCACTTTCATTAACCCCAATCATGGCTTGTTTATTCTCAGCATCTAATAGTTCAAACCAAGAATTCAGGGTTAAATAAGGATTTTCTAAAAAAGCTGTTCGCCATTCTTTGGCCTTATCATCACTCTTTTTTACATCTGCCGACAGGGCAAGTGGGTACACCAAATGCAAATCAGGATGAATAAGTTTATTGAATTTAATACAAGAAGCGCATTGCCCACAAGAATCATTATCACTTCTATTTTGGCAATTGATGTATTGGGCATACGCTACAGCCAATGGTAGTCCACCACATCCAGGCTCGCTTGCGAATAACTGCGCATGGCTAATGCGTCCCTCCTTTACTGAGTTAATTAAACGCTCTTTAACCTTTTCTTGTCCTATTATATCATCAAATTGCATTGTACAATTCTACTCCTTAATTTCCTGACATAATTCAATTAACACACCATTTGTATCTTTAGGGTGTAAAAAGCAAATAAGCTTGTTATCCGCTCCGTTTTGAGGCTTATCAGCTAGCAGTTTATACCCTTCGGCAGACAAACGTTTCATCTCATCTTCTATGTTTTCTACTTCAAAGGCAATATGATGAATCCCTTCTCCCTTCTTATCAATAAATTTTGCGATGGCACTATCTGTGTTTGTTGCTTCTAACAACTCTATTTTACTTTCTCCCATTTTAAAAAAGGAAGTCGACACACCTTCCCTTTCTACCTTCTCTAATTTGTAAGGGGCATTATTAAACAAACTCGTAAACAATTTATTGGCACTTTCAAGGTTCTTTACCGCTATACCAATATGCTCAATTTTCAACATTATAATTATTTTATTTGCTTAAGATTTTAACAAAAAAAAATCCCGGACTATGGTCGGGATTTTCAATATCGTGATAAGAAAGTTCTACTTTTTAATGAACTGCGCCATTACATTGTCAAAGTTCAAGTAGTATACTCCTTTTGATAAGTCTCCAGCTTCTAACTTAGCTGAAAAACCACGTTTAACAATGTTTCCGTATTGATCGTAAACCTCAAACAATGTTTCCGCTGGACTATCATCAGGATAGTAAAAGCTTATATTGCTTGATACTTTTTTAGGAGCAAATGCTACGGTTTCTACTTTCGATTTTCTTTCAACCGTTTTAGACAATTTAGGTTGACCAGTGTAATCTACTTGTTTAACTCTAAATTTGTTTTTTCCAAAATGCGGAACCGTTTTAAATTCATATGAGTTTAATGCAGGCGTACCAGCACCTTCAATTTCTCCAACTTTTACCCACTTGTTCCATCTGAATTGCTCAATGTAAAACGTAAGTTTTCCTGATTCTTCTGTAGTTGACCATTTCAACACAAAATCCTCATCCACTTCCATTGTTTTGATAACAAAAGTACTTTTGGGATTCAATACCTCAGGATTCAACACCTTTGGTTTACAATCGTCTTTGTGAATTATTTTAATTTCAACGTGATCACCTTTTTTAAACTGAAAGTTTCTTAAATCAATCTCAAACGCACTAGAGGCAATCTCATCCGTGGTAACATCTCCATTTACACGTACCTCTTGTACACAAAAACCAACCCCTGCCGCACTAAACGGATTCTTCACATAAACATTCTTCCCCTGGTAAACCCCTTCAATAACAATTACACCATTTGCAAATGATAATACTGTAATGAAGCTTAAGAATATAGAAAAAACTATCTTTTTCATTTTTTTAATTTAAATCAGTTACACAGTTTAACTGCCATGAAACCTAATTTCGTTTGCGAATTTCGACTTTTATTTTGAAAATACAAAATAAAGGTCAATAAATATTATAATTTTTTCTGCCCCCATATTGCCGTCCTCTATACGCTACCAACCCGTCAATTCCACGTGCTATTTGTTGGGCACTAACAAATGTATAAATTAATTTATCTTTTTCCCGTTTTTGTACATAATTTCTTTAATTATTTTCCCTTCGTTATTATAGTAGGTCCACTTCCCATCTGCCTTACTCTCATAACGACCTGTAGTTCTATTCTTTACAAGCTTATAATTGGTAATACTTTGTAAAGATGCATTTTCATGCCAGGTTTTACAAGTTCCATTTAAGTTACCCTCTTTATAGGTTTTTTCAGCAGATTTACCTCCTGTTTCAAAAAAATACAGCCATTTACCTTCTGGCAAATCGTCTTTATAACTACCTTCTGTTATTTTAATCCCATAGGGCGACCAAGAAACCCAAAGCCCATTTTTTAGGCCATTTTTGTAATCCCCTTCATTTTCAATCTTACCGTTGGGAAAGTAATATTTCCAAGCGGTACTTTTCATATTATTGGCATAATTACCTTCATAAACAGGGGTTTTATTTGGCAACCAGCCTTGCCAGTACCCATGCATCTGACCCGCTTTAAATTCTCCTTTATCTTTCATTACTCCATTATCATACCAAGATTGCCACAAGCCATTCTCCTTACCATTTACATAGTCTCCTTCCTGTAATATTTTACCGCTTTCAAACCATGTTGTCCACGTACCATTCTTTACCCCTTCATGGTAATTACCTTCTTTCCATTTTTCACCTGTTTTATACCAATACATCCATATACTATCCTGAACATCATTTTTATAATAACCTTCTGCTTCTTTTTGATTGTCGCCAAACCAATACATCCACTTTCCGTTACGTTTACCTGCTATTAATTCACCTTCTATTTCAATACTTGCATTTTCTCTATACCATTTCCAGTAACCCGTTTTAGCGTCGTTTAAATAATTACCAACGCTTTTAACATTACCATTTTTGTACCAACTTTTATAAACACCATTCTTTTTGCCTTTATCATAATTCACTACAAAATCCTTTTCGCCATCGGGCATATAAAAACTCCAATTGCCAAACATGTAACCATCCTTATAAACACCTTCTCCTTTTGTTTTACCATTGTCATATACAATGGTAAATTGCCCATTACCGTTCTTAATTATATGGCTCCCATCTTTAAGCCATAAATTCATTAATTGCTCATTAGCTGAATCAAGGTAATTGGTTTCTTGTTTTGGCTTGCCATTAGTATACCACTCTTTCCATATACCCTGCTTAATACCATTGGCATAGGCACCTTCCATTTCTTTGTTAGCATTGCTATACCAGCCAGTATACGTTCCATTTGCCTCATTCGCGCTAAAATTACACCTACTCTCCATTTGAGCATTGCTATAATAATAAATCCACTCTCCCTCCTTTTTATTCATCGTATAGCTCTCTACACTTTTCAGGTTACCATTTTCATACCAACCTTTCCACACACTATCCGCCAAGTTAAATTTAAAAAAGGTTTGTTGGGCTTTTGTACCATTCTGGTACCAGTAAGTCCACTCACCATGCTTTTGTCCATTTACATAATTTGCAATGGCCTTTTTAACTTTTCCAGGATAGTAAAATGTAAACGTACCGTCTTCTTTACCTTCAGTGTAGTTGCCTAGTTTAGCAATATCCCCATTTTTATACCAGGCAATGAATTTACCATGTTGCATACCACCTTTAAGCTCCTGCTCACTCTTTTTCTTTGTTTGCTCTGCATCCCAATACTCTACCACATTTTGTGCGCGCACAAATAGCTGACAACAAACGAATATAGCTACACTTAAAAGTCTCACAGGCAAAATTTTAGTTTGACTCTAACACCTTTAATAACTCATCCAGCTTAGGAGTTAGGATAATTTCGGTCCTTCTATTTTTTCTTCTCGCTTTGGACGTTTTCTTCTCGTCTACAGGCAAGTACTCTCCTCTACCAGCAGCGGTTAATCTAACCGGATTTACTTTACTATTATTCACGATTATTTTCACAATGGCAGTTGCTCTCATTACACTTAAATCCCAATTATCTTTTATTGCTCCTTTACCATTCATAGGCACATCGTCTGTATGACCCTCTATCAGTACATTTATTTCTTCGTTTTGCTCCAACACTAGTGCTAACTCCTTTAAGGCTTCCTCGCCTTTTTTCTCTACCGTTGTGCTTCCTGAGGCAAATAATAAACTTTCATCCATAGAAACATACACCTTACCATTTTTTTGAGTTATTGTTAAGCCCTTTCCTTCAAAGGCATATAGCGCATCTGTCAGCTTTTTCTTAAGTGCTAACACCGCCTCCTCTTTCTTTTTTAAGATATCTTCCAACTCTGCAACACGAGCTTCTCTTTTCTTCAATTCAGCTTCTAATTGGTCCAAAGCATCCTCTTTCTTAAGCAGTTCGTCTTGTGTGGTTTGTAATTGTGATGACAGCTTTCGTGTATCGGCAATATTCCCTGATAGTAAACGATT
The DNA here is from genome assembly GCA_964014945.1 of uncultured bacterium. Lineage (GTDB taxonomy): Bacteria > Bacteroidota > Bacteroidia > 2-12-FULL-35-15 > 2-12-FULL-35-15 > 2-12-FULL-35-15. Next base: position 11,581 of record CAXHCC010000047.1, read on the forward strand.
ATACTTATCGAGCAATTGCTCATTTACTTCGTTAAGCTTATCATATTTAGCAACGATATTGCGATAATTCATACCAAATACCGCTGTATCTCTTCTTAAACCATCAATTTCTCTATTAACGTCTTTTATTGTTTTTTCAGCCTCCGATAGGCTTGCTTCCATATCTTGACTTTTTGTCTTCAACTCCGCTAACTCTTCCTCACAGCTTTTACGCTTGGTTTGTTCTTCTTCTAATTTACGTTGTGGAACACAAGACGCTATAGTTAGCGCAAACACAATTAAAGAAACTTTATAAATGTTGTTTTTCATAATTTTTCATAAGTTATTATGTTGGATTATACCTTAGTGTAATACAATAATATGTATATAAATACAGTATGAATTATGCATCTTGCAATATTTATAAACAGTTGAACGCTAATAAATATTGCTTTCGGAAATAATGGGCATAAAAAAAGGTCATTTTCAGATATCGAAAATGACCTTTTTAATAGGTATAAAATTCAGCTAGTTAGTTTCTAGCCATTTCCATTTTATCTTTATCAAAGTATACTTCTGACATATCTCTATATTCCATCGCATTAGCTGGGAAATTCTTCACATAAGGCTTAAGTAAACGATAGTTTTCATCATAAAACACAGGAACTATTGCCGCTTGGTCCAAACCAATTTGGTCGGCCATTAAGTAATATTTCATTCTTTTTCTGGTACTCTCCAACTCATTCATAGCTTTATCCATCAAGGCATCAAACTCCCCATTTGCAAAACGCATAGAATTCAAATATGGTTTGTCCATTCTGTCTTTTGGTATATGCTTACTGCTTAACAATGTTAAGAAAGTAACTGGGTCAGGGTATTCTGCCACCCATTCCGACTTCCAAAAAATGGTACTTCTATTTTCTATGCTTTCATAATGCTCTCCCCATGGAACACTTTTTAATTCTACTTCAATATTCAAGTTATCAATTAACATTTTTTGAAGTGCTGCACAAATTAATTTATTTCTTTCTCCACCTCCATTATCTGTTTGAAGTGTAATCTTTGGAAATCCTTTTCCGTTAGGATAGCCTGCCTTTGCCATATACTCTTTAGCTTTAGCTAAATCATATGAATAACCTTCAAGTTTTTTATGCTTATACGACTTAAACGCTGGAGGAACAATTCCATAAAACCCTGGAATACCATCACCCTGCAAAATATTCTCTACAATTTTTAGTCGATTAATTGCATAGTTAAAGGCTTTTCTCACATTTACATCTTCAAAGGTTTTATCCGTATGTTGGAAACCTAAAAAGAAAATACTCATTGCTGGTTCTACTTGAATATCAAATGGCGCGTTCACTTCCTTCGCATTATCAAATTCACCAAGGATTTCAGAAATCATTTCAACTGGTAATCTAAAAATCATTTCTAAATCATTGTTCTTAAATTTCATGAACTCCGATTTTTTATCCTTTACAAAAGAGAATTTCAATCCATCTAAGTAAGGTAACTTGTTACCAAAATTGTCTTCACGCCAGTAGCTTTCATTTTTAACAAGCACTATTGATTCACCTTCAGAAATAGACTTAACCTTAAATGGCCCAGTACCTACTGCATGTGTACGCATGCTAGCACCATATTTTTCATACGCCTCCGGTGGGTATACCCAACATCCTGGAGTACTAAGAATATTAATAAAGCCAGCAAAAGGGTGCGTTAAGGAAATTTCTAAGGTATACTTATCAATCACTTTAACACCAGACACTCCGCCTTCTAATGGTTTACCATCTAATGTTGATTGATAATACTCATTTGCGCCTTTCACGGTGTTTTTAAAAGTATTTCCAAAATGGTGATTGTCAGCTGATGCTGTACAAAGCATATCAAAAGCAAATTTAAAATCATTTGCATTCATCTCACGTCCCTTCCCGCCTTCAAAACATTCGTCATCATGAAACATTACCCCTTTGTGAAGGTGAAACGTCCATACAGTACCATCTGTATTGTAAGCTAGGCGCTCAGATAATGAAGGACGAATTGTAAGATCTTCTTGCGATTGCTTTACTAAACCTTCAAAAATTTGTTTAGCTATATGATCAGAAGCCACGTCTGCAACACTTACAGGAAACAAGCTTCTAAAGTCTTCTATTTCATTTGACTTGAATACACCACCTAAATATACGCCTCCCTTCCCTTCTACAAGTACAGTTTTCTCATCTTCTGGCTCTCCACAAGCAGACAATAAAACAATGGATAAACATAAATAAACTAACTTTCTCATATTATCTGAACACTAGTTGTTTTAATTCAAAATTCCTCTAAACCTTCGCAAATGTAATAAATTTATCTCAAAGTACTCAATTGTATATCAATTTTGTTGTTGTAGAATAATATCTAAACAAACATCTTGTTTTTCAGCTTGTTATAATGATATTTAGCATCAATATTAGACAATAAAAATCCAATATGGCTAAAATGTGATTTCTAATACCACAGGGCAGTGATCGGAGTGTTTTGCTTCGGGTAGCATGCAACTTCTGACAATTTGGTCTTTAAGGTTTTCGCTAACCAGGTTATAATCGATACGCCATCCCAAATTTTTTGCTCGGGCATTGGCCCTATAACTCCACCAACTATAGTGGTGTGGCTCTTGATTCAAAAATCTGAAACTATCAACAAACCCAGATTTTATAAAACCATCTAACCAAGCTCTTTCTTCTGGTAAAAAACCGCTACTTTTTGCATTACTCTTAGGATTGTGAATGTCAATTGGTTCATGGCATATATTATAATCTCCACTTATCACTAATTTTTTTCTAACCTTTTTTAAATCAGCAATATACGCCTCAAAATCATCCATCCATTTATACTTAAATGCTTGCCGTTCATCGCCACTACTGCCGCTAGGATGATACACACTCATCACAGATACATCACCAAAATCCGCACGAATTACCCTCCCTTCTCTATCATAGTCATCAATACCACAACCATATTCTACATGATCTGGTTTGGTTTTGCAAAATATCGCCACGCCGCTATACCCTTTCTTTTCTGCCGAATGCCAATAATGGTGGTAGCCTAAATCTTCAATAAGCTGAACGTCAACCTGCTCCTTATTTGCCTTAAGCTCTTGAATACACAACACATCCGGATCGGCTGCCTTTATCCACTCCAAAAGCCCTTTTTTGATGGCCGCACGAATTCCGTTGACGTTGTACGAAATAATTTTCTTCATGTTAGACTTGCTGTTGATTAAACTTTTGCTTCCAATCCTCAGGAATTGCTAAGGTTTTTTCTGTTTTCAAGTTAATGCAAACCATTGTCGCTTTCCCTTCGGCTACAGTAACCTCCTCCCCACCGTCCATTTTCACCAATAAAAAGCTTACTTCAAAACTTTTAGTACCAACCGACGAAATCCAGACATACGCATACGCCTCATCCCGAAACCGTAATTGTTGTTTATAGTCCATTTCAGAATGAGCTATTACAATGGATAAATCCTGTTGCTCCTTCCAGTCAGCACCCGTTAGCACTTCATCAAAAAAATGCCCCCTGGCAACTTCAAAGTAGGTATAATATACTGTAGCGTTTACATGTCGTAGCATATCATTGTCCACAAAACGAATTTGTACAGGAGATTTTACTTTGTAAGGAACCATATCAAATCTATTTATCTAACATCTCGTATATGGAGTTGTTGCTTTTAAACTCCGGCACTAATCCTTTCATTTGCTTTACTATGGCCTCATTATTTTGTAAATCAAATAATCCAATTAGGTTATCAACTGAAGCAGAGACCTTATCAAAATCGTATGCTTGCACTTTGGCAATTAATATTTGCTTATGATGCGTAGGAAGGGTATTTTCTTCGGTTGTTAGCAACTCTTCATATAACTTTTCCCCCGGCCTTAAACCAGTAAATGAAATTCTAATGTCTTTATCAAGCGTTAATCCAGAAAGCTTCACCATCTTTTTGGCTAAGTCAATTATTTTAACAGATTGCCCCATATCGAAAACAAATATCTCTCCACCTTTCCCTAACGCACCTGCTTCTAAAACTAGCTGACAAGCTTCAGGAATTGTCATAAAATATCTGGTAATCTCGGGATGCGTTATCGTTATTGGCCCTCCAGCTTCAATTTGTTTTCTAAACCGAGGTATTACCGACCCATTTGAGCCTAGCACATTGCCAAAACGTGTAGTAATAAACTTGGTGCCTGTTTTTTCGTTTCTCGATTGAATATATATTTCAGCAATACGTTTACTAGCACCCATTACATTGGTAGGATTAACCGCTTTATCGGTAGAAACCATAACAAACTGATCTGCTTTATGTTTAATGGCTAAGTCGGCCAAATTTTTGGTGCCAGTTACATTCGTTAATACCGCTTCGGCAGGATTATTCTCCATCATTGGAACATGCTTATACGCTGCAGCATGAAATATAATTTGCGGTTTAAACGTGTTAAACACGTTCTCCATGCGTTCCATGTTACGTATATCCCCCATTACAATTTCATAAGCTTGTTGCTTATATTTTTCCTGCAACTCCATTTCAATGTCATACAACGGAGATTCTGCTTGATCTAGCAACACAATTTTTTTAGGGTTAAAACGAATGGCTTGTCTTACAATTTCACTGCCAATAC
>CAXHCC010000048.1:0-15933 GCA_964014945.1 uncultured bacterium
CACATATAGTAGCATTGCCACCAGCGGTAATGCTTACGTTAGGCAAAGTTTCTGTGATAACAGTAGTAGTTGCTACGGCAGTTGCTGCACCACAAGAACCATTTCCGGTAACTTCTACCTCTACAACTGAGGTGCCTGCCGTACCAGCACCACCTCCATTAAAAGTTTCTGTATTTCCTGTTCCCACAATGGTGCCAGGTCCGCTTAATACGGTCCAGCTGGTAACAGTTGCATTAATTGGTGTAGCCGTTATATCAGTATTAGCATTTTCACAAATGGTAGGGTTAGCGCCCGCTGTAATGCTTACCGAAGGCATAGATTCAACGGTTAATACTGCATTGTCATTTTGCGTTTGGTTACAATTATGAAAATCGTTAACAGCAGTTAAATTGAAAGTATAAGTACCTGGAACTGTATCTATAACAATGCTTACTGTGTTTTGTCCGGCAGCAGTTGTAATCGTTTGTGCCGGTCCATTATCTACATTGTAGGTAAATGTAAATGGAGGAGTTCCCAATGTTCCCGTAAATGTAATGGTACCTGTAGCAGACTCACAAATAGTAGCTGTACCCCCAACAGTAGCTGTAGCTAAAGGGTTTACATTAACTGTATCCGAACCACCACCAATACCGCCACCGCAAGAAGAACTAGAAACTGTAGAGTTGTAAAATATGGTTTGTCCTGGAGTGGTAGGAATGTTATACTGCATGGTTGCCGTTAAACTTCCCGCTGCACTTGTTACCGTACCAGGTACTTGTGGGCCGCCATCCAAACGAGTATAATAATTAAATGTAATTGGGGTTGCTAAACCAGGATTAGCTGAAGCATCGAAAGTTATAGTTTGTGTACCACCAACGCCTTCACAAACATCGTTTAAGTCAGCAGAAATTATTGATGATGGTATAGCTTCCACATTAATAGAGTCAAAACTAGGGCCTGCTGTAGGACAGGTAAAGCCAGAGGCATCACTAATACCAGTGATAGTCATAACCAAGGTGTCTGCAAAAGTATTGGGGGAGTTAATTACCGCAGTACTTCCTGTAGAGGTAATGGTATTAGTGGTTGTGGTGCCTGCATTTACAGAATCAAGGGTGTAGGTAAAAACGTATGGGGGTGTCCCTTGACTTCCAGTCAAGGTCCAAGTGCTTGGTTGGCCTTGGCAGATGCTTGGGTCAGAAGAAGTCACCGTTGCTGTTAACGGTGAAAGTACATTAATGGTTGCCACATCAGGACTTACCTGAGAACAGGTATTAGCATCTTGTACACTTACTAATGAGTAGGTGTAGGTATTTGCGGAATTAGTGTTAACACTCACTGAAACTGTATTTGTATTTGCTGCCGTACTAATGGTTTGTTGGTTTCCACCATCAACGGTGTAGGTAAAAACGTATGGGGAGGCAACACCATTACCTCTAAAAGTTACATTGGTATTAACAGAGCCAAAACATACAATTGTGTCATTGCTTAAACTGCCTGTTGGTAAAGGTCGTACAGTTACCATTACTGTTTGAGTGGTAGGGGCACATACAGAACCTCCACCAGCTATGGTAGTGTAAACGTACGGTACATCCACTAGCGCAGCAGTAGTATTCGTTAATACTTCCGATACGTTACCAGCACCTGTTACACCAGCTTCAGTTATTCCTGCAATAGTAGCACGATTCCAAGTAAATGTTGAACCTGGTAAGCTGCTGGTTGCCGTATAATTAAATGTTGAACCGCTACAAATACTATCAATAGTTGCACTGGATAATACCGGTACGTCTGCAAATGTTTGTGAAGCACTTGCGGCACTAGTTCCAGTAGGTAAGGTACCGACGGTTAAATCTGCTGGCTGAGTTGCATTTACAAGAATAGTTCTGTTGCCGTTGGCAGTCCCCGACAGGTCTGCAGTAACCCATAGATAATTTGTTCCGGTACTCATTCCATAGCTAAAACCAGTAAAAGTTTGCGCCCCAGCTCCCGTAGGATTATTATTTGTTGCTAGCAATACAGGGTTGGTAAATGTAGGAACGGTTGTTGAATATAAATGTAAAGCGGAAATATCGCTTGCTTGATACGAACCGGCTGTATTAATTGTAAACTGTGTAATATCATATCCAGCATCACAAGGACCAATATTTGAACCTGTAATAGCTATACTGTGTATAGGAGCGTTTGCATCACCTGGGCAAAGCGTTGCTGCATTCACAGCGTTATCTCCTAAGGTAGAAAATGGTGCTGCATTGGTTATTCGAATTTTTCCGTAGCCCCCAACTGCTCCTAATGCACCTCCTAGTCCACCACCACCACCACCGCCAGGTGCCTCTCCTTGTTGACCATTTTCAAATACATTGTCATTTACACCTCCAGCGCCACCTGCTCCACCACCGTTCGGCCCAGCACCACCATCGTTTCCAGCGGCATCGTTACCATTCATAGAAGTTTGTCCAACCGTTGTATTTCCACCAAGCCCGCCAGTTCTTCCACCACTGGCAAGAACACCTTCGGTAGCATTGGTTGGCTGAACACCGGTAATGCTAAACCAGGAATCGCCGCCTGCAGCACCAACAGCACCAGGTGCACCAGGGTTAACTGTATATGTTGAGCCAGGTGTAACATTAATGGTAGTAGAAGCATAAGCACCACTACCACCTCCGCCAGCATTATTATCTCTTCCGCCAGCACCGCCTCCCCAAGCTTCAATTTGAATTCTCGTAACGTAAGTTGGAACAGTGTATGCAGTAGGGATATAAAAATCTCTATAAGAGGCCCATGACAAACATACTTTACCATCGCCACCATTTTGACCTGCAGAATTCCCTCCATTGGTACCACCAGCGCCACCACCACCTGGTGCTACGCCAATACCGCCTAATCGCGTATCAGGACCACCACCTGCTCCTCCTTGACCACCAGCACCACCTCCATTAGGTGCGGGCGTGCCAGGTGCAGGACAATTACAATTATCATAATCACCAGTTCCTCCAGGATTACCGTTAGCTCCAAACCCTGCTGATGAACCACCAGCTCCTGATTGGCCCCATGCACCATTATTTCCTAAACCACCCAAGCCACCAGAGAAAGAAACGTCCCCAATACTGTTTGCTGCAGCACCTCCAGGTCCGCCACCTCTGCCATTGGGGTGACTAAATCCTCCTTTACCACCTTCAGCCATAACCAATTGTGTTCCTGCATCCGCTAAATAGGAGTTTTGACCATCATCTCCGTTAAGCCCATCATTATCATGACCAGCACCTCCAGCACCAACAAAAACAGTATAAGTAGTTCCTACCAGCAATGTGTTATATCCAAGCGATGTCGCTCCTCCGCCACCGCCACCTGCGCCATTGTTTCTTGCGTTTACTTCATTCGCGCCACCCCCGCCACCGCCACCCCATGCTTGGGTTTGCACACCTACTTGTGTGCCAGGTACAGTTCCACAAGTTGGGGGAGGAGTAAAAGTGTGTACACCTGGTGTTGTAAAACAAGTATCGGTAGTTTGTGAAACCCCTTTATTAAAAAGGATTGTGAGTGCACACGTAAAAAACAGATATGAATAATTTCGAAGCATTAATTATGATCAACCAAAAATTTCTAATTGTGGCGAGAAAGGTAAATAAGCAAATGGTAATTCCATGCAAACAAGACGAAAAAATTGCACGGAAGGTTGGGATGAATACCTAATTAAGTAACATATGTTACTTTTTTATGCCAAAGTCATTTGTCATATCAATCACGCCAAAAATTATTCCAAATATCTGTCGAATTATTGCCAAAAATCAGAGGGCAGATTATGGTTAGGTCTAGCGTAAACAACATAATTGCTAAATGCTTATAAAAGATAAATGGAAATGGCTATATTTGCGCCCGATTAAAGAAAAACACATTTAAATAATAACTTATTTTAATTATGAGTAGTTCATCAAATAATTTGTTTCAATCTTCCGTTGGCAGAAAGATTGTAATGAGTCTGTCTGGCTTGTTTTTAATAACATTTATTGCCGTACATCTGTTGGTAAATTCCTTTAGCCTAGGGTTTGGTTGGGATGGAAGAGAGTTGTTTAATGAGGGTTCTCATTTTATGGCAACCAACCCACTAATTCAGGTTATGCAATATGTGTTAGCAGCTGGTTTTATAATACACATTGTTATGGGTATTAAACTAACTATTCAGAACAATGAAGCACGTCCAATTAAATATGCTTACAATAAACCTGAGGTAAACTCTTCTTTTTCATCTAGAAGTATGATTATTACAGGATTATTGGTGTTGCTATTCTTGATTTTACACATTAAAGACTTTTTTGTAGAAATTAAATTTAATGACTTGGGAGGTTTGCCAAGTGATTATGATTTATTGTTAGCTGTTTTTTCCAACCCTATTTATGTTGGTTTATATGTGTTTGCTTTTATTGCATTGGGAATTCACTTAAACCATGGTTTTCAATCTGCATTTCAATCATTAGGCTTAAATCACAAAAAATACAATTCGCTAATCCAAAATGCTGGTAGAGCGTTTTGCATTATTGTAGCGTTAGGTTTTTCGCTTATAGCGATAGTTCATTATGTTAATTCACTATAAATTTAATTAAGGAACATGACAAAATTAGATTCAAAAATTCCAGAAGGTCCTATTAAAGATAAGTGGACTAACCATAAGAATAAAATTAATTTGGTTAACCCAGCCAACAAACGTCATATAGATGTTATTGTTGTTGGTACTGGTTTAGCGGGTGGTGCAGCAGCAGCTTCATTAGCAGAAATGGGATATAAGGTAAAGGCTTTTGCTTACCAAGATTCTCCGCGTAGAGCACACTCTATTGCCGCACAAGGTGGTATTAATGCTGCAAAAAATTACCAAAATGATGGTGATAGTATATACAGATTGTTTTACGATACGGTAAAAGGGGGTGACTATAGGGCTCGTGAAGCAAACGTATTTAGGTTAGCAGAAGTATCTGGTAACATTATTGATCAGTGTGTAGCACAAGGTGTTCCATTTGCCAGAGAATACGGTGGTTTATTAGATAATAGATCATTTGGTGGTGTATTGGTGTCAAGAACATTTTATGCGAAAGGACAAACTGGTCAACAATTATTGTTAGGTGCCTATTCTGCAATGAGTCGTCAAATTGGGAAAGGCAAAATTAAAATGCATAACCGCCATGAAATGATGGATCTAGTTTTGGTAGATGGTAAAGCTAGAGGTATTATTGCACGTAACATGGTTACTGGTGAAATTGAGAAACATTCTGCACACGCAGTAGTAATTGCATCTGGTGGATACGGAAATGTTTTCTTTTTATCTACTAATGCTATGGGTAGTAACGTAACTGCTGCGTGGAGAATTCACAAGAAAGGTGCCTTCTTTGCTAACCCATGTTACACACAAATTCATCCTACTTGTATTCCGCGTTCTGGTGATCACCAATCAAAATTAACCTTAATGAGTGAATCATTAAGAAATGATGGTAGAATTTGGGTGCCTAAAAATATGGATGATGTTAAGGCAATTCGAGAAGGGAAATTGAAACCAACTGATTTGGCGGAGGAAGACAGAGATTACTATTTGGAAAGAAGGTACCCAGCTTTTGGTAACCTAGTACCAAGAGATGTTGCTTCAAGGGCTGCTAAAGAAAGATGTGATGCTGGTTATGGAGTAAATGCGACTGGTGAGGCAGTATACTTAGATTTTAAATCAGCCATTGAAAGATATGGTAAAGAAAAAGCGTTGGTATCGGGTATTAATAATCCTTCACAATCACAAATTCTTGAATTAGGTGAAAAGGTAGTTGAAGAAAAGTACGGAAACCTTTTCCAGATGTACGAAAAGATTGTGGACGAAGATCCTTATAAAACACCAATGATGATTTACCCTGCGGTGCATTATACCATGGGTGGAATTTGGGTTGATTACAACCTAATGACAACCATACCAGGATGTTATGCTGCAGGTGAGGCTAATTTCTCAGATCATGGGGCAAACAGGTTAGGCGCTTCTGCATTAATGCAAGGTTTAGCTGATGGTTACTTTGTGTTACCATATACAATTGGTGATTATTTGTCTGATGATATTCGTACCGGACCAATTTCAACAGATTTGCCAGAGTTCGTGCAAGCGGAGAAAGAGGTAAAAGAAAGAATTGACAAATTGATGAACATTCAAGGTTCAAAATCGGTAGACCATTTCCACAAACGTTTAGGAAAAATTATGTGGGATAATGTTGGTATGGCGAGAAACGAGCAAGGGCTAAAAGAGGCAATGGATGAGATTAAAAAAATTCGTGAAGACTTCTGGAAAGATGTTCGTATTCCAGGAACTAAAGATGGATTAAATCCAGAATTAGAAAAAGCTACTAGGGTTGCTGACTTCTTGGAATTAGGTGAACTATTTGCAAAAGATGCTTTGCATAGAAATGAATCTTGTGGAGGTCACTTCCGTGAAGAATCAGTAGAACAAGATGGGGAGCAAAAAGGAGAGGCGAAACGTGATGATGAAAACTTTGCATACGTTGCTGCTTGGGAGTATACTGGCGATCCAAGAGAAGCCGTATTACACAAAGAGGAATTAACATTTAACGATATAGAATTAAAACAACGCTCATACAAATAATACAACTATGAATTTAACTTTAAAAGTTTGGCGTCAAAAAGATGCTAATGCCAAAGGAGCATTAGAAACGTATCAAATAAAAGATGTATCCGAGCATTCTTCATTTTTAGAAATGCTTGATTTGTTAAACGAGCAGTTAATAAACGAGGGTAAAGAGCCTGTTGCTTTTGATCACGATTGTAGAGAAGGTATTTGTGGTATGTGCTCGTTATATATTAACGGTGAAGCACATGGTCCGGATAGAAAAGTGACTACCTGCCAATTGCACATGCGTATGTTTAAGGATGGCGAAACTATTTACATTGAACCATGGAGAGCAAAAGCGTTACCAGTAGTAAAAGATTTAGTAGTTGATAGAGGTTCGTTTGAGCGTATACAACAAGCTGGAGGTTTTATTTCTGTTAATACATCGGGTAATACACAAGATGCTAACGCACTACCAATTCCAAAACCGGATGCAGATAAAGCTATGGACGCTGCAACATGTATTGGGTGTGGTGCTTGTGTTGCTACTTGTAAAAATTCTTCAGCAATGCTATTTGTAGCTGCAAAAGTAGCGCAGTATTCATACTTGCCACAAGGAAAAGTTGAGCGTAAAGAACGTGTGTTGAATATGGTTGAGCAAATGGATAAAGAAGGTTTTGGTAACTGTACCAATACTGGAGCTTGTGAAATTGAATGTCCAAAAGGAATTTCAATTGAAAATATTGCAAGAATGAATCGCGAGTATTTATCAGCGAGCTTAACAGACGAAAAATAGTAGGTAATTTCTAATTACAAAAAAGCCGCTTGATTTTTTCAAGCGGCTTTTTTATGTGTTAAACCTTAAGTAAATTACTATATGCGTTCTATCTCATTAAGTTAAAGTGTCCTTCTTTAAACACTTCTGTGTCTCGCCAAGTTAATGCCTTCACTTTAAATGCATAAGTATCATTGTTTTGCAACAGGCCTTTATAATAACCATTCCACCCCTCATTAAGGTCGGCAGTTTCAAAAACCAACTCTCCCCATCGGTTATATACTTCAAAGCTGATTAACTCTTTAATACCCCAGCCTTTTATATAAATGATATCATTGTTCCCATCTCCGTTGGGTGTAAATGTAGTTGGTAGGTCAATAAACATCTCTGGCCTTACTTTTACATTTAATAATGCAGTGGCTTCGGTACATGAATCTTTAAGTAATACCTCATAGCTAACCTGATCACCTAAAGGCTGTATTGTTGGATAATCACATTGGGTACAACTAACACCGGCTGAATCCGAAATCCAATAAAATACTACTTGTTCGTTTTGTTTTACTAAAGGAAGTTGAATAGAATCTCCAACTACTATAGTGGTATCAAAATTAATTGGTACCAATGGTTGCACAACATGCACAAAAGCGCTTGATGTACTTACACAATTACTAGTATCTGTAACTCTAACAGTGTACGTGTTGGAGTTCAGTGCGTTTGGAATTACAGGATTATGCAAGGTATCGTCATTTAGTTCTGCACCCGGAGTCCAAAGGTATTTGTTTATTGCGCTATATCCTTCTGCAACCGAAAGAAATGCAGTGTCAAATTTACAAACCTTATCACCTATAGCTGTTGCAGCAGGAAGGTTGTACACGATCATACGTTTTACCATGGTGTCTAAACAGCCAACGGCTGCTCTAGAAGCAATTAGCTGTATGTCAAAACTGTCTGCTACAGCGTAAGTGTGATTAAATGTGCCACTATTTGAATAGCTAGTTCCATCTCCCATACTCCATTCATATGTATCAGAAGCGGGAGAGGATAAATTATTTACGAAGGTGTTATCTCCTAAGCAAATAGCAGTATCAGCTGCAATATCATTGTTGCGCGTAAAGTCAGCCTTTACGTACCAAATATTTATCGTGGTATCCACATTGTCTGGACATGGAGTAGTAGTGTTCATTACAAGTTTGGCAACGGTATTACCGGAAGGAGGTAGGAAATTATATTGGTGCCATACCGAATCCGTATTTAATACATTTGGACTACCATCCCCAAAATCCCAAAAATAATCCACTATATCTGCTGTGTCCGATTGGTTGAGGGTGAATAATACAGAATCTCCTTTACAAATATTATTTCTACTAAAAGAGTAATCGCCCTCCGGACCAATTACGTTAATAGATTTTACAACACTATCAGCACACCCATTAGTTGTGGAGCTCTTTAATTTAATAGAATAAGTGCCTTTAGGGAATTCGTTAGGATTAAATGTGCTATCATTTACTTTAAAAATATTGTCGATATACCATGACGCAGTTGTGTTGAAGGTAGTGGCAGGTACTCCACCAACTTTAGTGGTGTCCCAAAACCTAATAATGTTGTCATTAAAACAAATAGGGTTATCAATGTTGGGGTCACTTGCCAATCCTACAACTGGATAATTTTGAACGCTGGTAGTAAACGGAATAGAATCTTTACATCCAGAACTTGCTTCGGTATAAATTAATTTTCCAGAATAGGTGTTTGCAGCAGGGTAGGTATAGCTTATGTTGTTTCCTTGCGCCGAAACACCATTTCCGAAGTTCCAATCAAATATTAAATTAGATCCTTTAGAGGTAAAATCGTTAGCTGAGAATATAATAGAGTCGCCCAAACAAATATTAGGAGGGGAAGGGGTAAAGCTGGTATCGCTAATTGGTTTATAAGTAGATAAAACCTTGGTTGCCGTATCCACACAACCAATAACATCTTGAATTATTAATGTAACGGAAAAAGTAGGGGTGGTAATCGGGAAAGCATAAGTAAATTCATGCGGTACGCTATCCGTTCGTGTTTCAGGAAGGGTTGCACCCCAATTGTAGTACCAAAGCCAATTTGCCAAAGTAGTATCGGAAGTACTGCTACCACTGGTAAAGGTTAAGGTGTCTGGAAAACATATACTGTTATCTGTATCATCAATAATGTAATTGGCCGTTAATTCTGATATTCTAACTTTTCGTGAAGCAGTATCTTTACAGCCATTTATATCGTTTACTATTAAACTTACATTTGTTGTTGTATCTAAATCAATAAATGTATTAGATGCGCTTGTTGTTATCGGACGCTTATTAGGGTCACTAAATATCCATGTATAGCCAGTATTGCACCTTTCATCAACGTCAACTGATGCACTGGCATTGAAATTATTGAAAATGTTTTTGCACGCAGTTGTATCGGCAGTAAAGGAGGCTTGAATATTTCTAATGCGAATAATAGTAGAATCTTTGGTAGGGTTACAACCAGCCTTTGTTGCAGTAAGTACTACTTTATAATCACCAACCGCAGCATAGGTGTGTGTAAAGGTCCCAGTAGCCGCAGAAGGACCAGTCCCATCGCCAAAATCCCAAGAAACCGAAGTAGCATCTAAACTTTTGTCTGTAAACTGAACTTCACCAAATGGTGTTGAACAATCTTGCAAAAATGTAAAATCCGCAATTGGCCCGCTTACATTTATATAATTAATTAGAGTGTCTTTCGATTGACAACCATTATATTCACCAGTAAATATTATTGTTTGTTGCCCAATCGAATCGTTAAATACTACCTTGGGTGCGTCGTTTTGAAAGCAATGTGATAAGAACTCACTATTTGAAGAATAATTCCACGCATCAAATCCAGTTTTGTCGGCAGAAGTATTGGTAAATGTTACAGTATCTCCAGGGCATACGTTTAAGTTATCAGCGGTAAAACTTAATGCTTTTTGCTCTCCAACATCAATAACTATATTATAAGAGGTGTCACTACATCCGGCAGCAGTTACAATCGTTAAATTAACGGAGTAAGTTCCAGCAGTGGTAAATGTATGTGTGTGATCTGCATCGGTTAATAAGGTGTTTGGTGGCGTTCCGTCCCCGTAGTTATATGTATAACTTACAATATCCTCACCAGCTCTACTTGAATCCGAAAAAGTAACGGTAAGTGGCGCACAACCTTCATACACATCAGGCATGAACCTAGCCCACGGAGCAAATACCGTATCCGGAATGTTTTGAAATGGTGAGGTACAACCTGCTGTAGTAGTCATACTCAACGTATGTGTAAAGGCCAAACGTACACCCTTTTCATCGTACTCTTTATTGCCGATAATAACAGTATTTACGTTAACATTGCCAGCTGTTTGTACTGTTATTCCACCGAGTTCATCAACGTTGGGAACTACATCATATTTCCAATTCCAAGAAGCGACGCTTTGAGATGAGCTGCCAGTAAATGTAAAATCTTGGGAAGTTTGGCAAGAATAACTTGGTGTGGATGTAAACGTAGCAGCTGGTTCTTGTACAAACAAAGTTTTGGTAGTGTCATGAAAACAACCTCCAGCGGATGTTCTTAGGGTTACGGTATGCGTGCCAGCTGTTGAATACTGAATCGTAGGGTTTTTGGTGCCTGAAGTAGGAATGTTAGCGTCTGCATCAAAGGTCCAAAAGTACGACCCAGTTGTTGAAGTGTTGGTGAAAAGGGTGGGTGAATTAATACAGGCTGTATCAGCAACAGTAAAGTCAGAAACAGGTGAGCCTACTGATACAACTTGCACCGTGTCATCACTGCAATTATTCGTGTCAGTTACGGTTAAGGCAACCGTATAATCACCATCTGTTGTATAAACTTGTGCAGGTGGCACTTCGCTTGTTATTGGGCTTCCACCATCAAGCACCCACGAATATGATAATGAACCAGGAGTTGAATTGTTTGTAAAGTTAACCGTTAATGGAGTGGTACAGCCTGAAGGGGGAGTAGGTGTAAAACTTGCAAAAGGAGGATTAGAGGTGTTTACCCTTCCAGGAAAAGTGGTAGTAACATCACAGGTTGGAGCACTGGTTGATATTCCAACAGAAATATCCATACTACCGGCTGTTGTATAGGTGTGATTACTTGTCGAATCAGTAGTGCTTTCTCCACTAAAATCGCCATATGCCCAAGTGTAGTTATTTACGGCAACTCCCAGTGGTAAATTAGGAATGGAAGCTGTGAAGCTAATAGGTAACGGAACACACCCCTTATCTGGGTTATTTACTAACGTGATTATAGGCTTTGCATATACTTTAATTGTGTCACTTGCAATTAATGGACCTATGGCAGTTTCCTTAAATTCCACAATATAGGTGCCTGGGTTGGTAAATGTGTGGGGTGGGTTTTGGTTGGGTGAGGTTCCACCGTCTTTAAAATCCCAAAACCAGGTTATGGGTCCTGCAGGTGCGGTGAAATTTACGGTTAAAGGTGTACAGCCTTCATCTACATCAGCTAACTGAGCAAATGAAAAAACGGAATAAAATAAAAAAGCAATAACTGGTATTAATCGAATTTTCATAGTGTCCAATAATATGTGTTTCAAGTCAACCAGAATAAGGTTAAAATGAATAAGCTAAGTTAATAATTGTTTCCATTATAATTCCTAATTTTTAACACATCTATTTTTATATATTTGTTATTGCAATTTTTAATCATGAAGTCTATATATAAAGTATTCGTTGCCGCTATTGTGCTATTTTCAAATAGTATTTACGGTCAAACACGTGATAGATTACCACAGGTAAATAAGGTGTTTTCAATTGTAGTGCATGTGGTTAAAGATAGTGCCGGAACTAACGGTATGTTTGGCACAACTCCCGATAATGCGATTGCTCCACAAGTTCAAATTTCTGTTGATTCTTTAAACGCTCATTTTGCTCCTATAGGAGTATCTTTTAATGTTTGCGAGATTAGATTTATTGAAAACTATTGGTATTTAAACATATCTACAAGTTTAAATCAAGCGAATGAAATGTTTGCTTTATACAATGCAAAAAATAGAATTAATCTGTATTATGTTGAGAATATAAATGTTTCGGATACGTATTTCTATAAAAACTCTATAAGCTCTGGTATAAGTAATGGTGGTCTAATATTGTCATCTAATTCTATAAAAAATACTGTACATGGTTTTGGTCATTTGTTTGGTTTGATGGATACGGATGCTGGTGGAAACGAGTTGGTAGATGGGTCAAATGCTTCAACGGCAGGAGATATGATAACAGATACGCCAGCCGATTATCCGTTTAATCCAGTTAATATGTCAGACTTTATTAGTGGATGCACTTATATTTCCGAAGTAAAGGATATTAATGATGATTATTACATGCCGTTGGTAGGGAATGCAATGTCTTCCTACTCTAGTTTTTGCCTTTGCCAATCTGGCTTTGCCTTTACGCAAGAACAGTATAAAAAAATGGTGAGTACTTACCTACAAAACCCTGATGCGTGGTAAGATATAAGTATCTAATCTGTTGTATGATTGTTGTAACGTTGCATTTTAAAAGTGCAGCACAAGATATTCATTTATCGCAATTTTACACGGCCGACCACCTATTAAACCCAGCCAAAGTGGGTGACTTTGATGGCGACTTCAGGGTTATAGGAAATTATAGAAACCAATGGGCACAAATTAATTCCAACCCCATTAATTCCTATTTGGCTTCATTTGATAAGGCATATCGTTTTTATTCATACGAATTCGATTACGGTATTTTAGTAGCACATGATGAATTTACAGGATATCAAACCAAAGCAACCAAAGTATTACTATCTATAGGATCTGCTTATACTTATAAAGGACATAAATTCAGAGTAGGACTGCAACCAGGATTGGTATTTAAAAGTACAGATTTAGATCCACAAACATTTCCGGGTCAATGGGATTATTATCCTGACCCCTCACTGAGCAGTATTGGATTTTTTAATCCAGATGCAGCTGATCCAGATAAGGATAATCTGATTAAAGATGCACAATCTTATTTTGACTTGAATGTAGGTGTGCAATGGAGCAGGCGAATGGGGAAATTTGAACCAAAAGCAGGAGTTGGTATAAATCATATAAACCGACCAAAGGATACTTATTTTGATTCCCCAACTGAACGTTTAAGAGCACGAAAGGTGCTGTATACGGAATTGAATTATTTCTTATCAGGAAACATTACTTTACAACCAAAATTTGTGTGGATGTGGACCAGTAAGGCCAATGAGTTATTGATGGGGGCTAATGTTGAGTATAAGCTGGCACACAAAGTAATACCTAAGGTTTTTGGTGGTGTTTATTATCGAAGCGGTGCTGGCAGAAATGTAGATGCCCTATTTCCAATAGTTGGTTTTGGCTATAAACGTTTTGATTTTGGTTTTAGCTATGATGTTAACGTTTCTTCATTGAGTGCAGAAACAAATAGAAAAGGGGCCTTTGAATTTTCAATTGTATATACAGGGTTTAGTTCCGAAACAAAGTTTGTGACCTTACCTTGCGATGTTTATTAATTAATCGGTGATGTTAAAAAAACTAACTCTTATTGTCATTGCTTTGTTACCCACCGTGGTGGGCTTAGCGCAAAATGATGTATTGGAGCTAGATGATAAGAATAAACGACAACTTAAAGCCTTAGGAAAAGAGGCAGAGCGAAATGGTAATTATTACATCGCATTAGATTACTACAAAAAGTTAGTAGAAATTGACACGATAAAAAATAACTTAAAGAATAGAATGCGTTTGGCTGATATGTTGCGTATTACGCGTGATTATAAATTCGCTGAGGAGCAATATGCATACATAACTGATTCTGCCGATACTGAATTTCCTTTAGCAACTTATTACTTAGGTATGATGCAAAAGGCAAATGGTAAACATGATACGGCTATCGTTACATTTACAAGATTTAAAAAGCTTTCACGTAATGTGGAGGATAGAAAATTTAAAAGATTATACAAGATTGAGCTGGAAGGCTGTTATTTGGCAACCTCTCTAAAGGATTCTACTGATAACGCTGTTATTGCCAATCTTGGAACGGATGTTAATAATCCCCACATTGATTTTTCTCCTGTTCCCGTTACAGATAATAAGATAGTTTTTGGCTCATTAAAAGAAAAAGAAAAAACGTATTACGAAGTTGAAAATGAAGATTCGGTTATCGCATTTCCAACTAGAAAATTTTATGTAGCGGAAAAGCAAGGTGATAATTGGAAATTTCAAGGGGAGTGGGAAGGTCCTTTTAATTCGGACGATGAGGATATTGCGAATGGCTCCTTTTCAATCGACAAAAAACGTTTTTATTTTTCTAAATGCGCTCAAAACTGGCAGTTTAAAATTATCTGCAAAATTTATTATTCTGAGAAGGTAAATGGGGAATGGCAAGAACCACAGTTGATGAATGAGTTGGTAAACTTGGAAGGGTATACTTCATCTCACCCCACAGTAGGTAGAGAGCCAAAGAAAAATCAAGAGGCTATATATTTTGTGTCAGATAGAGAAAGAAGCAAGGGTGGAACAGATATCTGGTACACTGTATATGATAAACGAAAAAAAACATGGAAAAAGCCTAAAACATGTGGTTCGAAGATTAATACAATTGGAGATGAGGTAACACCGTTCTACGATTTAAAAACAAAAACACTTTATTACAGTACTACTGGTAAACCAAGTATTGGTGGTTTTGATGTTTATTCGGCAGTGGGCCAAACAAACAAATGGGAAAAACATAAACATTTAGGTATGCCCATTAATTCTACAGCCAACGATTTGGATTTTGCCTTAAAACCCTCGGCAAGGGGTGGATTTATTATCTCTAATAGAGAAGGGGGGCAAAGTATGTATAACCCCACTTGTTGTTACGATATTTATGATTTTACCTATTCTAAATTTATTGAGCATAAATTATTTGGTGAAATATTTGATCAAGAAACTGGAGCAAAACTAACTTCAGGAAATGCTGAAGTAGAACTTTATATAGTAGATGGTGAGGAGAAGCTGTTGGCAGAAATAATTCCGGTAAAAGATGGAAACTATGATTTGCATTTACGTCCAGGAATGAACTATAGAGTAGAGGTGAAAAGAGAGGGGTATTTTACCGGTCATGTTGACTTTTCAACTGAAAACATGTCCAAATCGGATAGTTCTAAACAGGATATTAGTTTAGAACTCATTCCACCAGAACCAATAATTATTCCTAAGATCAACTACAATTTTGATAGTGATAAATTAACCGAAGATTCTAAAACCACATTGGATACCACTTTAGTGATACTTTTAACTGAAAATCCTGGATTTAAAATCGAAATTCGTGCACATACAGATAGTAAAGGATCTGAAGCATACAACAATCGATTGTCTCAGAAGCGCGCCGAAAGTGTTGTGCGTTATTTGGTTGCTAAAGGCATTCATAATAATCGCTTAATTGCTAAAGGATATGGCGAGTCATTACCAATTGCTCCAAACAGAAATGAAGACGGTTCTGATAATCCAGAAGGACGTCAGCGTAACAGACGAACAGAGTTTAAAATCTGTCTCTTATACACATCTGACGCTGCCGACGATGTGCGTTGT
>CAXHCC010000049.1:0-15890 GCA_964014945.1 uncultured bacterium
GATTATTCCGGGTCTCGTGGGCTCGGAGATGTGTATAAGAGACAGGCTACATAAATGAGCGTATCTGTTTGCGCAGATATTTGTTGTGAAAGCATAAAAGATAGTAGGATTAAACCCTTTTTAATTACACGCATAACAGATTAATCAAATCTACGAATAATCAAATGTAATTAATCAAACCTGAAGCTGGTTTATGCTGCTTTCTCTTTGGTCTTTTTATCTTGGTTAATATTAACCACTAAAGGATTTTTTACTTTTTCCTTAAGCAATGCCAATTTAACCACATCTATCATTTGTTCAACGTAGTGAAACTTAAGCCCCTTCAAATAGTCCTTTTTAATTTCATCAATATCTTTTTTATTATCTACTGATAAAATAATTTCCTTTATTCCAGCTCTTTTGGCAGCTAATATCTTTTCTTTAATACCTCCAACAGCCAACACCCTGCCACGCAACGTAATTTCGCCAGTCATGGCTAAATTCTTTTTCACCTTGCGCTGCGTAAAAGCAGATGCTATTGACGTTATCATAGTTATACCGGCACTTGGACCATCTTTTGGAGTAGCGCCTTCTGGTACATGTATGTGAACATTCCACTTATCAAATATTTCAGGATTAACTCCCAAAATATCACTGTGTGATTTTAAATATTCAAGCGCTATAACTGCGGATTCTTTCATTACATCTCCCAAATTACCTGTTAAAGTAAGTTTTCCTGTACCTCGTGTAATACTAGTTTCTATAAACAAAATATCACCTCCCACTGATGTCCATGCCAATCCTGTTACAACCCCAGCAACATCATTGCCCTGATATCTATCCTTGGCATGCGCTGGCCCAAGAATTTTCACAAGATCCGTTTTTTTCACATTAACGTTGTACTTTTTCTTCATGGCAATTGACTTGGCTGCGTTTCTACATACCTTAGCAATTACCTTTTCCAATCCACGAACTCCTGATTCTCTTGTGTAACTTTCAATTATAGATTCAATTACTGTATTACTCAACGCTAACTGACTCTTTTTCAAACCTTGTTCTTTAACCTGCTTCGGTAATAAGTGACGCTTCGCAATTTCAATCTTCTCCTCAATGGTATAACCGTTTATCTCGATAATTTCCATACGATCTCTAAGCGCAGGCTGAATAGAGCTTAAAGAATTCGCTGTTGCAATAAACATCACATCCGATAAATCATAGTCCAACTCAACATAGTTATCATAAAACGCAGCGTTTTGCTCGGGATCTAGTACTTCTAGTAATGCTGAAGAAGGATCTCCGTGAAAATCATTTCCTACTTTATCTATTTCATCTAAAATAAATACAGGGTTTGATGAACCTACTTTTTTTATGTTTTGTAGAACCCTACCAGGCATTGCACCGATATATGTTTTTCGATGCCCTCTAATTTCTGCTTCATCACGTAAACCTCCTAAACTCATACGAACGTATTTACGTCCAATCGCTTCAGCAATACTTTTGCCCAAAGATGTTTTACCAACACCTGGAGGGCCATACAAACAAAGTATTGGAGACTTCATATTCCCTTTTAATTTTAGTACCGCTAAATGTTCCAAAATTCGCTCCTTTACTTTCTCCATTCCAAAATGATCCTTATTCAAAACCTGTTCAGCCCTTTTTAAATCAAATCTATCCTTGGTTTGCTCATCCCAAGGCAAGTCCAACAACACCTCCAAATAATTGGTTTGAATAGAGTATTCAGCTGCGTTAGGATTCATGCGCTCCAATTTTACAAGAGCCTTTTCAAAAGCCTCTGCTACTTCTTTACTCCACTTTTTAGAACTGGCCCTCTCTCGCATTTCCTGCACTTCTTCCGCAAATCCGTTCTCACCTAACTCTTCTTGTATTGTTTTAATTTGTTGATTTAAAAAATAATCCCTTTGCTGTTTATCAATATCAACCTTAACTTTTGTTTGAATTTGGTTTTTCAACTCAAGCATTTGAAGTTCCTTAGTTAATATAGAAAGTACTTCAGTAGCTCTATTTTTTAACTTAGGTATTTCTAGCACCCTTTGCTTTTCTTCAACCCCGGCATTCATATGAGAAGAAATAAAATTCACCAAAAAAGAAGGGCTCTCGATATTTTTAAGGGCAAATGCTGCTTCACTTGGAATATGAGCACTTAACTTTATAATCTGCAACGCTAAATCCTTTAGTGATGAGGTTAACGCTACAAACTCTTTATCTTTCCTATCCTCAATGGTTTCTTTAATTGGGGTAATAGACGCTCTAAAATAAGGGTCAGTTTGTGTTATTTCTTTCAGCTCAAAACGCTTTTTACCTTGAATAATAACGGTGGTATTACCATCAGGCATTTTTAACATTTTAAGCACCTTAGCAACCGTTCCTATTCTGTGTAAATCATTGGCAGTAGGCTCCTCAATAGCATCATTGCGTTGTGCTACAACCCCAATTATTTTATCGCCTTTATTGGCATCCTTAACCAATTTTATTGATTTATCTCTACCTACGGTTATTGGAATTACAACTCCTGGAAACAAAACTGTATTTCTAAGTGGTAAAATTGGCAGTTCTTCAGGAACTGATTCCTGATTCATTTGGTCCTCGTCTTCAGGAGATAATAATGGAATAAACTCCGTTTCTTCTGAAATAGACCCTTCGCTAAGCCTTGGTAATAAGTCGTTTAAATCTATAGAATCGCTCATAATTTACGATTAAGTTATCTTTAATTCTTTCAATATACACTACTATACCCAATGAATATGCCAATCCACCTAAGTAGACATATTGGCACCTTGCCGATTCACTATGTTTTCTTCAGCAATAAGTAGTATAAATTAATTAAGAGTATGGATCCATTGGTAATAATTATAGGATAAGACATTTTTCCCAACACTTCGTATAGCACAAACAACGTACAGCCCACAACGCTAATTATTCTTAAGTTTTTCATATCCTTCATCATAAAGGAAACCAAAATAGCTATTGTAGCTAAATACCCCAATATTTCTGGGAAAGCAAACACGTAATCTAGCGCTGACATTATTTTCTGTATTGTTGTGTTTGTTCAAACACATGCAATAGTATATCCTCCTCCACTTTATCAAATACTAACGACCTTCTTTCAAACACTCTTTTGGCAACTTCAATTGCATCCTTCATTTTATACTCTGCAAAACCACTTGCTCCACCCCATGAAAAAGAAGGAACAAAATTTCTAGGAAAACCTGTTCCAAAAATATTTGCGTTTACGCCTACAACCGTCCCTGTATTAAACATCGTATTTATACCACATTTACTGTGATCGCCCATCATTAAACCACAAAAAGTTAAACCCGTATTTACAAACCTACCTGCCCCATAATTCCACAATTTTACGTTGGCGTAATTGTTTTTGAGGTTTGAATTATTGCTATCGGCTCCAATATTACACCATTCACCTAATACGGAGTTTCCTAAGAAACCATCATGCCCTTTGTTAGAATAGCCCATTATTACCGAGTTATTCACTTCTCCACCAACTTTACTATGCGGTCCAACTGTCGTTGGTCCATAAATTTTAGCCCCTAATTTTAGGGTTGAATGTTCCCCTAACGAAAAAGGCCCCCTAACTATAGAGCCTTCCATTACTTCGGCGTCCTTAGCAATATAAATAGGGCCAGAACTTGCATTGAGAATTGCACATTCTATTTTGGCTCCTTTTTCAATAAATATATTTTCCTGAGCAATTAACTTATTCGTACTACTAATTTGCTCAGACTGCCTCCCTTTTGTAAGTAAATCATAATCCAGCTGCATGGCCTCTCCGTTTTTAGCAAAAATATCCCAAGGGTTTTCAATGAGAAACAGGCTAGCTTTGGATTCAATTCGACTGAAGTTATTTACAGCTTCAAGGTTAAACTCACTATTTATAAATGCAACAAGTTTTTCACCTGAAAACAAAGCTTGTTCATTTTGCAAGGCTTTAATTTCCTCTAACAATACATCATCCGGACAAACAGACCCAGCAATCCAAACATTATCCTCAGTTTGTTTCAGTGGAAATTTTATTTGTAAATATTCTTCTGTTTTACTTGACGTTTCTTCACCTAACATTTTTTCCCATTTTTCACGGATAGTTAGTATGCCTATTCTAATTTCCGCAATTGGTCTGGTATACGTAAAAGGCAATAAATTGCCCCTTACCTCATCATCAAATAGTATATAGTTCATCGTTTCGTTAATTATTCTTCTTCTACTGATTTATTTATCATTTCAAGGTAAAAAATTACTTGCTCAAAATAATCATCTAAGCTTGTCATTTTAGATATATCAAGTAACATATCACCAACATTTTCTACCTCACTACTTAAGCTACTCACTTTGAAATCTGCTCTTGACAAGGCCGCAACATAATTAGCCATTATCGCTGAATGCATATCAAAGTTGATTAGCAAATCAACACTTTTCTTAATAGATCCTTTTAAAAACGTAGGTTTTGGCTTTCCCGTTAAGGTGAAATCATTAATTCCATAAAAGTGAATATTACTCGCCAAAGTTACTTTTGGAGGCTCCTTTGTTTCATAATAACCTAAAACACTCACCTCCTTTCCTTCTGTTTCCAATTTACTGGCAAACATCCTAACCTTCTCTATATCATCAATATTTAAAGCATTCATTATAATGAGTATACTTTTAACGTCATTATATTTAAACACTCTTGCAATCTTCGACTTCTTGTCCTTTGCTACCCGTTTCTTTATTATGAATTTAGCGATTTCCTTCTTAAGCATTTTCGCCCTCCCCAACCATCTCAATAAATTCAGTTTCAGTTAATATGGTAATATTTAGTTTTTGTGCCTTCTTAAATTTCTCAGGTCCCATTTTATCACCTGCAATAACATAGCTTGTTTTACCAGAAATAGAGCCAACATTTCGGCCGCCATGTTTTTCAATTAACTTCTTTATCTCATCTCTTGAGTGATTGGCAAACACACCCGACACTACGAAGGTACTCCCTTGAAGCTTATCACTGGTGTTTAACAACTCCTCTTCTGAAAGATGAAAGCAAAGCCCATAACTTTTTAACCTTTCTATTATATGATTATTAGTTTCATTATTAAAGAATTCAATTATCGTATTTGCTGTCCGTTCTCCAATATCGCCTACCGCAATTAGTTGATCAAACGATGCTGATCGCAACGCATCAATATCTTTGAAACAAAACGCTAATTTTTTTGCTGTAGTTTCTCCAATATGTCTTATACCAATACCAAATAAAACCCGTTCAAAAGGCACTTGTTTAGAAGCCTTTATTCCATCAATTAAATTATTTGCACTTTTTTCGGCCATACGATCTAAGGCAAGTATTTGCTCTTTTTTTAACTCGTATAAGTCGGCTATACTTTTCACTAAGCCGCTCTCATATAATTGCGCTATAGTTTCTTCACCCAAACTATCAATATCCATAGCTTTTCGGCTAATAAAATGCTCAATTTTCCCTTTAACCTGCGGTGGACATGCTTGCTCGTTAACACAATAATGTTTGGCCTCACCAGTCAATCGCTGTAAAGGGGCATTACATTCTGGACAAATGGAAATATAAGTAACTGCGTGGGCATCAAGCGGTCTTTTATCTAGGTCTACACCCACTATTTTGGGTATTATTTCTCCTCCTTTTTCTACAAAAACTGTATCTCCGATCCTTACATCCAACTTCTCAATTATATCTGCATTGTGTAAAGAAGCTCTTTTTACAGTTGTACCAGCTAATAACACCGGATTTAAGTTTGCAACAGGGGTAATCGCACCTGTTCTACCTACCTGGTACGTTATGGCCTCTAATTTGGTAGCTACCTTTTGGGCTTTAAACTTATAAGATATAGCCCATCGTGGCGATTTGGCTGTAAACCCTAAGGTCTTTTGATGTTTATAATTGTTTACCTTAATAACTACACCATCAATTTCAAACGGCAATTGTTCACGCTTAATATTCCATTTATCAATATAGGCTATTATACCAGCCACACCCCTAACTTTCTCTGTATATTCCGAAACCTTAAACCCCCATTGCTTAGCGCTATCGATATCTTGATAATGCGAGTCGGATAATTCATCATCACACAGTACGTGATACAAAGCACAATCTAAATTACGTGATGCTACCACTGCAGAGTCCATCATTTTTATGGTTCCAGCACAAGCATTTCTTGGGTTAGCCAATAAAGGTTCATCCGCTTCTTCTCTTTCCTTATTAATTTCAAGAAATGATTTTAAAGGCATAAAAATCTCACCTCGTATTTCAAAACTCCTCGGATAGTCTTGTCCCCTCAATGTTAAAGGAATTGTTTTTATGGTTTTAACATTTGTAGTAACATCATCACCACTTTCCCCATCTCCTCTCGTAAGCGCCTGCTTTAATTCTCCGTTTTCATACGTTAACGCTATCGCTACCCCATCATATTTAAGTTCACAAACATAATCTGGGGTATCGCCTATTGTTTTAGCAATCCTTTCGTCAAAATCTACAATATCTTCTTCAGAGTAGGTGTTGCCCAAAGACAACATTGGATATTTGTGTTTCACATTCCTAAACTGTTGTGTAATTTCACCTCCAACACGTTGTGATGGAGAAGTAGGTTTTAGCAATTCTGGATTTGCCGTTTCAAGCTGAATCAGCTCTTGAAGCAACATGTCAAACTCGTAATCACTAATGGTAGGATTGGCCAATACATAATAATTGTAATTGTGCTCATCTAACAGCTTTGTAAGCTCCTCTACTCTATTCTCTAAGCTGTTTTCCATACCCATTTAAGAATGTGTTATTTCTTACAGCGCAAGATACGGTTTTTGCCATTTAAATCTTTATGTATCCTGATGTTGGAAAAACCCATCTTTTCCAATAATTGCTTGGTTTCTTCACCTAAATACTCGCTAATTTCAAAATACAAAACTCCTTCCTTAGTAAGATGCTTTAATGCATATTCTCCTATGGCCTTGTAATAAACAAGTGGATTTTGATCATTAACAAAAAGGGCAAGTGAAGGTTCATAGTTTAATACATTTAGATGCATAGCTTGTTTTTCCTTTTCACGCACGTATGGTGGGTTACTTACGATGATATCAAACACACGCTTATCATCAACCTGAGGGGTTAAAATATCAGTTTGGTTGAAAGCAACTGCAAGGCTATTTCTATCACAATTCTCTTTGGCGACGGCTAAAGCGGATGGTGAGATATCGTAAGCTGATACTTTGGCGTGAGGAATATTTTTCTTTAAACTAATGGCAATACATCCACTTCCTGTTCCAATATCAAGAACTTGAGGCTTACCTCCATTATTTTCATTAATAATTAATTGAACAAGTTCTTCAGTTTCTTGCCTTGGAATTAGCACATCTTCGTTTACCTTAAACTTCAACCCATAAAAATCAGCCACACCAATTATATATTGTATGGGCTTATTAGCTTTCAACTCTTTTACCGCAAATGCATACTTCAACAAGGTGGACTCATTAACGCTTTCGTTTTTCTTAAGCACTAATTCATGTTTCAAAATGCCTGAATATGCTTCAAAGCAATATTGGATAAATACTTGTATCTCTGAAGCGCTATATTGTTTTGACAACTCTTCTTCGAAAAACCGGATAATATCTTTAACCTTATTGGAAGGTATACGCATTCCTACTTTATTTTATAGATGTAGGTTGTTTGGTTTTTGTTGACAGGGTTTAGCCAATGAACAAGCTTATCAATAGCACTTGGCTCCACCGTTGTTTCATAGGTTAAGGTTGGAAAATAGTTGGTTAAACTATCCACCCTTGCGTCAATATTCTCGTTTTGCATAAAAACCACATAGTTGGGCTTATCCATTTCAGGTAAAGCCTTATAGGTATTATAAAAATGAGCGGCTGGTTCTACTTTGGTTATACCATAGGCATTCTGCCATTTATCTAAGTAAAACAATGGAGGCATTGTAAACCCATCCCTATTACTATCTTCTATTACAATTCTTTTTAAATCATCTTTTTGAGAGAGGTATACCATGGCCTCTACCCTATTTCGTTTGCTATAGGCTGTCGATATCACGGGCAGCAAAATCATGTTTAACACCCAAAACCAAATCCAACACCCACGCATTAACTTTTTATTCTTTTGCCAAAAACCGGATGCATTGGAATACTCATACCAACCTACATATCCAAGGGTGATAACAAATGGAATTATTGGATAGATAAAGCGTTCTTGTTTATTCGGAAAATAGGAATGAAATGCAAGAAAAATAAAGCTTGGCAAAAAAAGCAGCAAGTGTTTTTTCCAACTCTTAAAAAAACCAAACAAGAAAAATAAACTTACAGGAGGAATTAATATACCTGACAGAAAGAGCAAATATAAGTACCAAGGCTGTGTAGAATAAGAAGTTGCGTTTTCCAAATTATAACGTACATATTCCGAAAACTCAACAAAAGGCCTGCCCCATATTAGTATATCAATTCCACCTTGAACCCCTGCTGCTAAAAGTAAAAATAGTAGCCCTACTACAATGGCTGCTTTATACTGCTTCAATAATAATAGTGCCAAACCAAAGCCACCGGTAAACAAAATTGTTTGAAAACGGATGGAAAAAGCAATGCCTAATAGTACTCCAGCCCAAACAAATGGTAATAAACGATCCTGCGAATCATTTTTTACAACAACCCAAGTGGCATATATTAGGGGAATTACACATACTACCTCCACTAAATTTCGAACACTTAGGAAAGGTATAATCCAGTAAAGAGCCAATATCATCCCCACTACCTTGGCAGGTTTTTCTCCAGCTATTTTAAGGGCTATTTTATAACCACTGGCTACAACAATTAATGAGAGTAGTGCATGCAATAAACGAACCACGTACATTTGATTTTGTGGATCTGTTAAGTGAATAAACTTTAGTAGTAAAAACAATAGGTAGTGCAAGCCAACATAAAAAAAGCTGTGTCCAGAAGCTTGTTGATCAAGCACACCTTTTTTGGGTAGCCAATCATTATAATCATAGCCCTCTACCCATGATTTTGAGGCCTCTATGATCAAAAAGTGGTCATCATGCATTCCATACCCTTTTGAGAATATTACGGCCACTAAACGCGCAATAAGACCTAAAAAAAGAATAAGTCGTAAAGGGCTATTAGCCCATAATTCTTTGAACTTGTTTACCATGATTTATTTTGCTGGCAAAAATAGTTAATAATCAATTGCCGTTTAACATATTCAATTAAATTTGACAACTGTATGAACTTGCAAGAAACATACATGATGCGCTGTTTAGAACTAGCACGTGGAGGTATAGGAAACGTTGCTCCTAACCCAATGGTAGGTTGTGTTATTGTTCATAACGATAAAATTATAGCAGAAGGATTTCATAAACAATATGGTGGTGCTCATGCAGAGGTTGAAGCCATTAATACAATCGAAAACAAACAAGTATTAAAAGAAGCGACTTTATATGTAAACCTTGAGCCTTGCTCTCATCATGGCAAAACACCCCCTTGTGCTGACCTAATCATTAAATATAAAATACCACATGTTATTATTGGAACATTAGATACCAATAGTAAAGTGGCTGGGCAAGGCATCAAAAAGTTAATAGAGGCTGGCGTGGATGTTAACTGCGGTGTTTTGGAAGAGGAATGCAGGTCTTTGAATAAGCGCTTTTTTACTTTCCATGAAGAAAAACGACCATATGTAATCTTGAAATGGGCGCAAAGCATTGATGGCTATATTGATATAAATAGAAAGATAGGTGATGGAAAAGCACCTATAAAAATTAGTAATGCGGAAGCTTCCAACCTGGTGCACCAATGGCGAAGTGAAGAACAAGCCATTATGGTTGGCACCAACACTGCCCTACTCGACAACCCTCAACTAACCGTACGCAACGTAAAAGGCAAAAACCCTTTAAGGGTGGTAATAGATAAAGAGGGAAAAATTCCATCTACACATTATTTAGTAAGTGATAATGAACCTACCCTATTGTTTACCTACTCAACTGACAAAACAGATAAGAACAAAGAATTTGTAAGCCTCAGAAATGCTGATAACATAATTGAAGAAATCCTCACTACACTTTTTGAAAGAGGCATACAATCCGTTATTATTGAAGGAGGCAGCAAGCTATTAAATTCCTTTATTGAGAAAGATTTATGGGATGAGGCAAGGGTAATAATTGGTCAACAAAAAATAGAAAATGGAATAAAAGCCCCATTACTAAAGCAGCAACCAATAAGCGAAGAGAACCTTAATGGTGATACCATTTTGTATTATACCAATCAATAGTATATGAAACTACTAAAAGAATTGTGCGCTATACATGCCCCCTCGGGAGATGAAAGCAATATGCGCAACTTCTTGCTTGCTTATATAAAAAAGGAAAGTAAGAATTGGACAAAACAACCTAAAGTTTACCATGGCGATGGCTTTCAAGACTGTATTATCTTATCATTTGGGAAACCACGTACGGCAATTTTTGCACATATGGATAGTGTTGGATTTTCGGTTAGATACAATAAGGAGTTGGTTAGGATTGGTGGCCCAAGAGCTGAAACAGGTTATGAGCTCTTAGGTTCAGATAGTAAAGGTGATATTAAATGTAAGCTAGTTGTTAATAAGGAAAACTCCCTCGAATACAAATACAACAGAACTATTGATAGAGGAACAGGGCTAACATTTGTTCCTAAATGGAAGGGAACAAAAAACTACGTTCAATGTTGTTATATGGATAATCGCTTAGGCGTTTGGAATGCACTTAAGGTGGCCGAAACCTTGAAAGACGGTATAATAGTTTTTTCCTGCTGGGAAGAACATGGAGGAGGAAGTGTCTCCTTTTTACAAAAGTTTATATACGAAAAATATAAAGTAACCCAAGCCTTGATTTCTGATATAACATGGGTAACAGAAGGTGTGCAAGCAGGAAAAGGTGTTGCAATTTCTTTGAGAGATAGCTTAATACCAAGAAAAAGTTATGTTAACAAGGTGGTATCTATTGCGCAAACAGCAAATATTCCTTTTCAATTGGAAGTAGAAGGTAGCGGCGGCAGTGATGCTAAAGAGCTGCAAATGGCAGATATTCCATGGGACTGGTGTTTTATCGGTGCACCTGAACAAAATGTACATTCTCCTAAAGAAAAAGTGCATAAAGCTGATATAGCTTCCATGCTTTCCTTATATAAGGTACTCATGAAGGAACTATAAGGCTATTATTAATAGTTTTGTCATAATTAACGCACATACATTTTAAATATGTCATCATTGAGAATTGTTTTTATGGGCACCCCAGACTTTGCAGTTGCATCGTTAGACATATTGGTAAAAAACAATTATAATATTGTTGGTGTGGTTACAGCAGCTGACAAGCCGGCTGGAAGAGGACAAAAAATACAAGAATCGGCGGTTAAAAAATATGCCGTAAGTAAAGGATTAAAGGTTTTACAACCTATTAAGTTAAAGGATGAAGAATTCCTTGACGCATTAAGGTCGCTAAAGGCCGACCTGCAAGTGATTGTTGCCTTTAGAATGCTACCAGAAGTTGTATGGAATATGCCTCCATTGGGTAGTATTAATTTACATGGCTCTTTATTACCGCAATATAGAGGTGCAGCACCAATTAACTGGGCTGTTATAAATGGAGAAACTGAAACAGGAGTATCTACCTTTTTTTTACAGCACAAAATTGATACAGGAAATATTATTTTCCAGGAACGAATTCCTATACTAGAAAATGATAATGCTGGCGTTATACATGATAAGTTAATGGTTGTAGGTGCTGAACTGGTATTAAAAACCATTATTGCAATTGAGCGTAAGAACTATCCACAAGTTAATCAAGCGGATATTATTAAAGATGGTGAACTTATAAAGGAAGCTCCGAAAATCTTTAAAGCTGACTGTAGAATAGACTGGACAACAAATGCAGAAAGTATTCATAATTTAATAAGGGGACTAAGCCCTTACCCTGCAGCCTTTACGGAACTCATAAATCCCGATGGAAAGAAAACACTATTAAAGGTGTTTAGCGCCTATTTTGAGGAAAATGAACACAATTATACATTATATAATATAGTATCCGACGGAAAAAACTACCTTAAAGTGGCCTTAAATAACGGCTTCATGGTTATAGAAGAATTACAACTGGCTGGCAAAAAGCGTATGTCTACAGTGGAGTTTCTGAGAGGTTCAACTATAAATAACGATTGGAAAGTGTTCTAATTCAATCAGTTTTAAAGCAACAAATACAATAATTTATTAACTCTGAAAGTCAAGTATAGGTGGGTTTTGGGAGGTAGTTATTAACAAAACAGCGACTTATCAACAAAATTAGGCTTTTTTGCCTCTAAAAGTTGCACCATATAAGGAAGTTTGTAGTTTTGTTATAGATAAATAATTAATCATTAATCATTAAAACAAACACACAATGAACAAAGCAGAATTAATTGATGCTATCGCAGCTGACGCTGGGTTAACAAAAGCTGATGCTGGAAGAGCATTAGACGCATTCGTAACAGCTACTTCTAAAGCTCTTAAAAAAGGTGATAGAGTTGCTTTAGTAGGTTTTGGTTCTTTCTCAGTTTCTAAAAGAGCTGCAAGAACTGGACGTAACCCACAAACAGGGAAAGCTATTAAAATTGCAGCTAAAAAAGTTGCTAAGTTTAAAGCTGGAGCTGAGTTAGCTAAAATAGTTAACAAATAAGATTAGTTCTTATGTTAAAGAAAGTCCCGCTTTTTGCGGGACTTTTTTTTTACCTATTATTCAGATAAAGCTTTACACATGGAAAAGGCAACAACTGTTGATGAGGAGTTAATACATCATTTATCCAATTTTGTTTCTGAAAGCAGAAATGAACGATTTGCTCAGGTCCTTAATAATAGAACCCGGCAGGTATCGGTGGTTCTTGAAGATATTTACCAACCACATAATGCAAGTGCTGTACTCCGAACGTGCGATATATTCGGCATTCAAGACGTACATATTATAGAAAACCGAAATAAATATACACTTAACCCCGATGTAGAATTGGGTTCTGCAAAATGGTTAAGTCTTAATAAATATAATTCAGAAGATAACAACACCATAAGCTGCCTGAATACATTAAAAGAAAAAGGTTATAAAATTGTAGCTACAACACCTCATACCACAAGTTGTGATATTGATGAATTAACTATTGATCAACCAACCGCACTGGTTTTTGGAACTGAGCTTACGGGCATATCAGATGAAGTAAAAAACAATGCCGATGAATTTGTACGGATACCAATGTATGGTTTCACTGAAAGCTTTAATATATCAGTATCAGCTGCATTATGCCTACATAGTATTAGTAAAAAATTAAGAAGCACTGATATTTCGTGGCAGTTAAGTAAAAAAGAGAAGGATATTTTGAATTTAGAATGGTTAAGAAATACCATAAAAAAGCACCAACTTATTGAGGAAGCGTTTTACGCAAAAAAAGCGATGTAGTTAATTATTAAATCCTACATATTATGCATTAGGATTATTAACAAAATTTAATGTAAGTTTGCAGTGCAAATAAATAAACTACTACAAAACGAATATGGGAAAAGGAGATAAAAAAACCCGCAAAGGAAAATTGACCAAAGGTTCTTTTGGTGTTTCTAGACCTAGAAAAAAGAAAAAAACTTCTGTTAAAAAGGTTAAAAAAACTATAAAAAAAGCGGCTGTAAAAAAAGCAGCTCCTAAAAAGGCGGCAGCTAAAAAAGCAGCTCCTGCTAAAGAAGAAGCTGTAAAAAAAGCAGCTCCAAAAAAAGCAGCAGCTAAAAAAGCGGCTCCAAAAAAGGCGGCAGCTAAAAAAGCAGCTCCAAAAAAAGCAGCAGCTAAAAAGGCAGCTCCAAAAAAAGCGGCAGCCAAAAAAGCAGCTCCAAAAAAGGCAGCAGCTAAAAAAGCAGCTCCAAAAAAGAAAAAATAGGCAATCCCTCTTTTTATAAAGAAAGCCTCATCGAATGATGAGGCTTTTTTTTTACTATTCTTCAGTAATGAGTAGGAGATTCGTTAACACTATTCTTATTACATGCGCTCAGGAACATTTATTCCCAACAAATTCATGGCACTTTCAATTGCCAATCCTACAGTTCTAGCTAATTGTAATCTAAACATTAATATTTTTTCATTTTCCTCTTTAAATACAGGCACATCATGGTAATATTGACTATAATCTTTTGCTAACTCATAGGCTAGTTGGCAATTAATGCTGGACTATACTCTGAGGCAGCTGTTTGAAGCGTGCTATCAAATGCATGTAATTTAACAATTAGCGCCTTTTCTTTTGGAAGTAAAGCGCCTGAAAAAGCCGCATTATCAACAACAATACCTGCTTCCGTGGCTTTACGTAATAATGCTTTTATACGAACGTAATTAAATTGAATAAACGGACCAGTATTACCATTAAAATCAATTGACTCCGAAGGATTAAATAGCATTTTCTTTTTAGGATCAATTTTAAGCATAAAGTACTTCAAAGCACCCATCCCAATAGTTGTATATAACTCCTCCTTTTCTCTTTCCGATAAATCTGCAATTTTACCCAATTCCTCAGTAGTAGTTTTTGCCGTGCTTATCATTTCTTCCATTAAGTCATCTGCGTCCACTACGGTACCCTCCCTCGATTTCATTTTACCATCTGGTAATTCTACCATACCATACGATAAATGAAACAAACCTTTCGCCCATGAATAACCCAACTTTTCTAATATTAGAAACAAAACATTAAAGTGGTAATCTTGCTCATTACCAACAGTATATACCAACTTACCGAAAGTATATTCTTGATACCTTTCGATTGCCGTTCCTAAATCTTGGGTCATATAAACAGAAGTCCCATCCGATCGCAATAATGTTTTTTCATCATAACCATCATTGGTTAAATCTAT
The DNA here is from genome assembly GCA_964014945.1 of uncultured bacterium. Taxonomy (GTDB): domain Bacteria; phylum Bacteroidota; class Bacteroidia; order 2-12-FULL-35-15; family 2-12-FULL-35-15; genus 2-12-FULL-35-15. The sequence goes on from CAXHCC010000049.1 coordinate 14,879, forward strand.
AAACACAGAACCATCATCACGTTTTTGTAAAACGCCATTTTGCAAACCTTCTTCGATTACATTTTTTCCAAGCAAATAGGTATTGCTTTCGTAATAAGTTTTATCAAAACTCACCCCCATTGCGGCATAGGTTTTTTCAAACCCATCATACACCCAAGCATTCATCATTTCCCAAAGCTTTCTTACCTCTTCATCCCCTTGCTCCCACTTTACAAGCATTTCTTTTGCTGCAAGCATTAAAGGAGCTTTTTGCTCTGCTTCTTTTTTATCTACTCCACCATTTATCAAGCCACTTACTTCTTCCTTATAGTGTTTGTCAAACACCACATAATACTTACCAACCAAATGATCTCCCTTTAACCCTGCAGTTTCAGGCGTTTCTCTATTACCCCATTTTTGCCATGCTAACATGGATTTACAAATGTGAATACCCCTATCATTCACCAAGTTTACCATCACCACCCTATTACCTGCAGCTTTTAAAATATTTGCAACAGAATAACCAAGCAAGTTATTTCTAACATGCCCTAGATGTAATGGCTTGTTCGTATTGGGTGAAGAGTACTCCACAAGTACAGTAGGAGCATTTTCATCAAGCTCATTAGAAACAAAAGGTTTGTTTTGCAGGCTATTAAAATGACTTAGCCAGTAATTACCGCCAATTACAAGGTTGAGAAAACCCTTAACTACATTAAAACTCTCAATTTCCTCTACGTGCTGTTGTAAAAACGTACCAATCTCCTCCGCTGTATCTTCCGGACGTTTTTTTGATAATTTTAAAAATGCAAAAACCACCAGTGTATAATCACCCTCAAAGGATGGATTGGTATCTTCAAATACGATATTTTCAACGCTTGCATCGTATAGATGTGCAAGCGCTTCCTTTGTAGCATTGGTTAACTTTTGTTCAATAGGCATCATACATTATCCCATTTGTAATGTGAAGAACAAAAGTATCAAAGATTTTAATAATCAGAAGGTATTCTGTCTCTTATACACATCTCCGAGCCCA
>CAXHCC010000050.1:0-15460 GCA_964014945.1 uncultured bacterium
ACAACGCACATCGTCGGCAGCGTCAGATGTGTATAAGAGACAGGATATGCGTTTTCTTATATCGTCTTCATCCAATTTAATTGGTTCACGTTCTAAAAGCTCTTCAATTTTTACCTTTTTTATTTGCTTAAAGCTTAATTCTCCGTTAATCCAATCATCAATTGGCGGCACATTCAAAACCTTTGTGTTATAGGTTAAGCACATATCAACTATTTCTTGTTTACGTTGAGGCAGCACGTTACGTGCAGATATAATTACGTGTGCTACATCATTGCCTTTTAATAGGGATTCTAGTTTTCCTCCATTAAAAATGCTAACACCATCTATTTTCTTTCCGATTTTTCTTTTTTGATCATCAATAAAAGCGAGCACATTATACTTTGTTCCCGCATCTCTATCTAGTGTTCTTTTAACAATTAAACCACCTTCTCCAGCACCAAAAATAATTACGCTTCTTTTTTCTTTTGCCGAGTTAACAACCTCTGAATACAACACTTTATAGGTAACTCTAAGGCTAATCATTAAAAAAGTAGTAGCCATGTATTCAATTATTACAATTGAAAAAGGAACAACATATGTATTATTATAAAAGAAATATTTAAGCGCATTTAGCACCACAAGAAATAAACTACCAAAACTGATAACTACAAATATTCTTTGGGCATCTTGCGAACTAGTGAAACGAACTATTCCCTGATAAACTTTTGAAATGATAAAACTAATGATCCTTACACCAATCACAGCAGCAAAAACCATCGGGGCTTTTTTCATTTCTACATCAGGAATAGAAAAATTAAACCTTACCATGTACGCTAATGAAAGCGAGAACATGCAAATACCTACATCAATCATAAATATGATCCATCTAGGTAAGTTTTTGCCAAAAAGGTATTCTAAAATTTTCATACGAGGCTGGTCAAATATAATAATTATATAGCAGAAGATTTACGGCTTTAACAAGCCATCAGCATACTTTACACCCAATTACGAATAAATTGCAACACATTACTATCTTTGCCTTTAGAACATGGCAAGCATTTTATTTATAGCCGCTCATCGCCCACATCGCTCCCCTAGCCAGCGGTACCGATTTGAACAATATTTTAGCTACCTAGAAGCCAATGGGTTTACCTATGAACTTTCATACATTATTGATGAAAAAGATGACATTACCTTCTATAGCCCTGGCCACTTTCTCAAAAAAATTGGCATTGTAATTAAGGCAATATTGCATCGAATAAGTGATGTGAGAAAAGCAAAACAATTTGATATAGTTTTTTTGCAACGCGAAGCGTTCATGGCAGGCCCGCCAGTATTTGAAAGGTTATTAGCAAAAAGTAGAGCAAAACTTGTTTTTGATTTTGACGATTCCATTTGGATGCTTGACACATCCAACGCTAACAAAAAATGGGAATGGCTTAAAAGCACCACCAAAACAAAAGAAACAATCGCCAACGCCGATTTAATTTTTGCTGGAAATCAATACTTAGCCGCTTATGCAAAAAAAGCAAATGAAAATGTAATTGTTGTACCAACCACAATTGACACCAACATTCACAAACGAAAAACAGCTTATAAGGAAGCAAAACAGGTATGTATTGGTTGGAGCGGAAGTATTACAACCATTAAACATTTTAAGGCTGCGGTTCCTTTGCTAACCAAAATAAAAAATGCATTTGGCGATAAAGTTTGCTTTAAAGTAATGGGGGATTCCAATTACACCAATAAGGAGCTTGGCATAAACGGAATTGCTTGGAGTAACGATACTGAAATAGACACGCTTTCAAGTTTTGACATAGGCATAATGCCCTTACCCAACAACGAATGGGTTAAAGGTAAATGTGGTTTAAAGGGTTTGTCGTATATGGCGTTAGAAGTTCCAACAATTATGTCAGCAGTGGGAGTAAATACCAGCATTATTAATGATGGGGAAAACGGCTATTTGGCTAACACAGATGAAGAATGGTTTGTAAAGTTATCTGCGCTTATTAATTCATTTGAACTAAGGAAAAAATTAGGTGCAGCTGGAAGAAAAACGGTTGTTGAACATTACTCACAACAATCGCAAAAAGATATTTACCTGAGTAATTTAAAAAATTTGCTTACCCCATAAATTGTATATTTGCTGGGCTTAAAAATTAACACATTAACCTTCAACAAATTTAATGGAAAACACCACCACATTAAAAAACACAGCACTTACCGAAAAACACATTGAGCTTGGAGCAAAAATGGTTCCATATGCTGGATATAATATGCCAGTTTCTTATTCTGGATTAAATGAGGAACACGCTACCGTACGTGAAAAAGTGGGCGTATTTGACGTAAGTCACATGGGAGAATTTTTGATTCAAGGAGAAGGCGCATTGGACTTAATTCAGCGCATTACATCAAACGATGCAGCTAAATTGGTTGATGATAAAATACAGTATTCGTATTTCCCTAATGAAACTGGAGGTGTTATTGATGACTTGTTGGTATACCGTTTTAATTCAAATTCTTACATGTTGGTTGTAAATGCTTCCAATGCTGAAAAAGATTGGAACTGGGTTGTAAAAAACAACACAGAAAATGTAGTATTGGAAAACATTAGTGATGAAACTACATTATTAGCGGTGCAGGGTCCGGATGCTGAAAAAGCATTACAGCAACTCACCGACATAGACCTTGCCAGCATGCCGTATTACAGCTTTAAAAAAGGTGTTTTTAATGGTGAAGAGGATATAATTGTTTCTAAAACTGGCTATACTGGTGCTGGCGGTTTTGAAATTTACTTTAAGAATAAGCTAGCCGATAAAATGTGGGATGCTATTTTTAAGGCAGGCGAAAACTACGGAATTAAGCCAATTGGATTAGGCGCTAGAGATACCTTACGTTTAGAAAAAGGTTTTTGCTTATACGGTAATGACATAGATGAAACAACTTCACCAATTGAAGCAGGCCTAGGTTGGGTAACAAAATTTACGAAAGAGTTTACCAATAAAGCCGCTATTAAACAACAAAAAGAAGAAGGTGTAAAGCAAAGGTTGGTCGGTTTTGAAATGGTGGATAGAGGCATTCCACGACACAACTATGAAATTTCGGATAATGACGGTAATATCATTGGCAGAGTAACATCTGGAACACAATCGCCAACCTTAAAGAAAGCGATTGGAATGGGTTATGTAAAATCTGAATTAGCTGCTGTAGATAGTGAAATAAACATACTAATAAGAAACAAAGCTGTGAAAGCTAAAGTGGTTAAACTTCCCTTTTTATAATGAGTACTACTAGCAAAAAAAAGCGATTTGTTGATGTATGCCTATCGCCTAAACTTTACCCTATCTATCATAGAGAGGATACTATTGTAGTGGTAATAGACATTTTACGTGCCACATCAGCTATGTGTGCTGCATTTGAAAATGGTGTAGGCAAAATAATTCCTGTTGCGAGTGTAGAAGAGGCGCAAAAATATAAAGACGATGGGTATATAGTAGGAGCAGAACGCAATGGTATTCCTTTAGAAGGGTTTGACTTTGGTAATTCACCGGCTTCTTATCAGAATGAAAAAATTGTGGGTAAAACAATAGTCATGTCAACCACAAACGGCACCCAAGCCATTGATGCTTCTAAACATGCTTATAAAGTGGTAATTGGCGCTTTCACCAATTTTAGCGCTCTTTGCAAATGGTTAAAAGAACAAGACAAAAATGTGATTTTGCTGTGTTCTGGTTGGAAATACCGTTTTAACCTTGAAGATTCTTTATTTGCAGGTGCGGTAGCTGAAAATCTTTTAAGCGAAAAATCAGCTTTTAAATACGGCGATGGAGCATTGGCAGCGCAATCATTATACGCAACCGCAAAAAACAACCCGCAGTATTTTTTAAAAAAATCGTCCCATTCAGAGCGCTTATCTGCCATGGGTTTAAAAAGCGATATTCGATATTGCCTTGCAATGGATAAAACCAACATCATTCCTATTTTGGATGGTAAATATTTGGTAAAAATGGCTTAGTAATGAGGAAGCTCTTTGTTGCAATACCGCTAACATTGCTTCTCCTTTCACCTTTTACACGAACTGCTAAAACTTGGGGGTTTTATGCCCACAAAAAAATCAATAGGATGGCAGTATTTACACTCCCTCCTGAGCTAATTAGCTTTTATAAGGCACATATCAATTATATTTCAGAACATGCGGTAGATGCAGATAAAAGACGTTATGCAGTAAAAAACGAAGCGGCCAAACACTATATTGATATAGACCATTATGGCACCTCCCCTTTCGACTCCGTTCCCGTTAACTGGAAAGATGCAATTAAAAAATTTAGCGAAGATTCTTTGCGCGCATATGGTATATTACCTTGGCATATAAGCACGATGTGTTATAGGTTACAACAAAGTTTTGTAAACCAAAACCTCCAATCAATCCTCAAAAACTCAGCTGATATTGGGCATTATATTGCTGATGCATGCGTGCCTTTACATACAACCATGAATTACAACGGACAGTATACCAACCAAAAAGGGATTCATGGTTTTTGGGAATCGCGAATACCTGAGTTAAGCGCTGATGGGTATAGCTACTGGACAGGAAGAGCAACCTATGTTGAAAGGCCAATTGATATGGCATGGAAACTGATTAAATCAAGCCACATGGCAGTTGATTCAGTGTTACAATTTGAAGCGCTATTAAATCAAAAGTTCAAAAGCGACCAAAAGTATAGCTTTGAATCAAGAGGAAGACAAACGGTAAAAGTATATTCAAAAAATTACAGCTTACAATACGAAAAAATGCTAAATGGTATGATAGAAAAACGTATGAGGCTTGCGATTAAGCACATTGGTAATATTTGGTATACTGCATGGGTAAATGCAGGAAAGCCCAATTTAAAATCTCTTAATACACAAAGCTATCCTAAAGAAGAAGGAGCACCAACTGATAGCTCATCAGCTGTAAATAACCCACATTTAAAAGGACATTTAGATTAAGTAATTTACCGTGGAAAACTATTCAACCGTTACAGATTTAGCCAAATTTCGAGGCTGGTCAACATTACAATTACGCATAACAGCAATGTGGTACGATAGTAATTGTAACGGCACTACTGAAGTTAGTGGAACAAGTTGTTCATCCGTTTCTGGAATTTCAATAACATGGTCAGCCATGTCGCGTACTTGCGTATCACCTTCGGTAACGATGGCAATTATTTTCCCTTTTCGTGCTTTTACTTCTTGTATATTACTTACAACTTTCTCATAAGAAGCGCCTTTTGTTGCAATTACAAAAACAGGCATATTCTCATCAATCAATGCAATTGGGCCATGTTTCATTTCCGCAGCAGGGTATCCTTCCGCGTGTATGTATGAAATTTCTTTAAGCTTAAGCGCTCCTTCCAATGCTATTGGGAAAGTACAACCTCTACCCAAGTACAATGCGTTAGCTGAATCTTTATAACTAAATGCTATTTTTTCAATGATATCATTCTGCTCTAAAATAGTACTTATTTTATCTGGAATGGCTTCTAATTCAGCTACTAATTGACGAAACCTAGAAGCAGGAATTGCGCCTTTTAAGTAAGCTGTACGCATGGCCATTAATAACAGCACGGTTAACTGCGCTGTAAAGGCTTTAGTAGAAGCAACGCCAATTTCTGGCCCTGCATGGGTATATGAACCAGCATCCGTAATACGTGCAATTGAAGAACCCACTACATTACAAATACCAACCAAAGTGGCCCCTTTCTCTTTGGCCAATTCTAAGGCAGCCAGCGTATCCGCAGTTTCTCCTGATTGCGTAATGGCAATAACCACATCATCCTCATATACTATTGGGTTTCTGTACCTAAACTCAGAAGCATATTCTACCTCAACCGGTATACGGGCCATCTCTTCAAACCAGTACTCTGCTACTAATGCTGAATGCCACGAAGTACCACAGGCAAGAATAACAATACGTTTAGCATTCTGGAACTTTTTCTCAAATTCCACAATGCCACCCAAATGTACGCTACTATCTTCTAAGCTAATTCTACCCCGCATACTATCGCGTACTGAGCGTGGCTGCTCAAATATCTCCTTCATCATAAAGTGCTCGTATCCGCCCTTTTCCAGCTCTTCTAAGTTAAGCTCCAGTTCTTGTATATAAGGTGTTTTTTCTTTGTTTCTAAGGTTGCGAATATTTAATTCTTTACCTCTTACCAAAAACGCTACTTCACCATCCTCTAAGTAAACTACATTCTTGGTATATTCAACAATAGGGGTGGCATCTGAAGCAACAAAAAACTCATCATCACCAATCCCAATAACCATCGGACTTCCTTTTTTTGCTGCAATTAATTCATTGGGTTGGTCTTGAGATAGTACTACAATGGCATATGCTCCAATTACCTCTTTTAAGGCTGCTCTAACCGCTTCTCCCAAACGCAATCCATCTTTATATTGTATATCTTCAATTAAATGAATTAGCACCTCAGTATCTGTATCACTCTCAAATACATGACCTCTTTTTTCTAATTGATCTCTTAATGGACCATAATTTTCAATGATACCATTATGTATCATTACCGTTTTGTTTGATTTTGCATAATGCGGATGTGCATTTATATCATTCGGTTCGCCGTGAGTTGCCCATCTTGTATGGCCAATACCAATACTTCCGCTTGCGTCTTGCTCCCCAACATGGTTTTGTAAATCTGCTACTTTTCCTTTGCACTTATACACATTCAATGCACTTTCGCCAGCATTCAACATAGCCACGCCGGCACTATCATAACCTCGATACTCTAATCGCTGCAAGCCCTTTATTAAAACTGGGTATGCATCTCTGTTTCCTAAATATGCAACTATTCCACACATAACTTTTCTGTATTACTTAAGGTATTTCTGTTCGTGTAATATTTAATTTCATTTTATTGGCACCTGTACCTCCACCCAAAACAACCCTATTGGGTAATATTGCTTCAAATGCTCCTTTCAAGTATAAACCATTGTTCTCTAAGGTACCATTTAAAACTTGTTGCACATAACGAGCAATATTAATTTTATAAACATAGGCTGTTGAATCATAAATACCACCGAAATATGCTAACCCCTCCAAAGCATCTGGCAAATCGTATTGTGTACCATCATTATTAATACCATATGCTATTAATTGAGGCGGTGCAGGAAAGGTATCAACCATATTGCCGGCACTGTTGTTCACCGTTATTTCAAGTTCTGCAGTATTAATTGCAATGGCACCTGAGTCTAACCAATTCATTAAATACGGAAACTCAATTTTAACATTTGTTCTTGCAGATGGTTGTATAAAAACGTCATCATTATTGGCTGGTGGACTGGCCCCTAGCTGAGCAATTAAATTAGCATTAGCGGTGCTATAGTCATGATTAAAACTAGCAAATCTAGCAACACTGTTAAAACTAAAATTAATGTTTAAAGCGGTATCCGTATCATTATGATAAAAAATGCTTAACACCGTTTGCGCATCTTCCATTTTAAAGCGAAATATATTGCCCTCATTTGTACTTAATCCTGGTGTATTAGCGGTGCTAATGAATATTCCATTTAAGTACGATTGAAACGCATCATTACTTGCTAGGTCTGCCTCGCCTTGTTTGTTAAGAATATTTTGTCCAAAGGTGCTGTCCAAAGGAATTCTCAACTGCGGTGGTAAAATTGTCTCTATTGTATCGCCTTGGGTAATAGTTACTACCGTATAATTCTTTGCAGGTTCAGCAATAAAGCTATAATTATTGGCTAAATCTGTAATAGAACGTGTAAGGCTATCTGATGAATAATAATCAGTTGTTGTATTCATCGCTTCTGTTACTTGGTGCACATTAATATTCTGCGCTACTATTTGGTCTTTCCCGTAATAAGAATCATACATTAGCACCAACACAACCGAATCAACTATTGGATTGGTCCCAAAAGAAGGATTATCTTTGTTTAAACGCAGTTGGGTGTACAGCGAAGCACTTGCTTTTCCAAATATGGGATCAAGATAGGTACCTATTAACGCATGGGTAGTATATTCTTGCGTAATTGTCTCGTCGGTACGAAGCGAATCACTTTGAAACGTTTTGGCAATAATAGAAGTGGTATCTATATAGTCAATGCCAAGCATATCCCTATCAGGTTGTACACTTGCACCAACAATGCTTTGCTTTTCACAAGAAGTAAGCAACACGCTTACCAACAGCACTTGAGCTACAATAAAAAACTTGCTTGTAAAAAGTGTGAGCGAATAAATAGCTCCACGTGATTCACCTTTACTCATTGGGATATTATACCAATTCCGCCACTTCCTCCAATATAGAGTCGTAAAACTCTGAGTAAGCATCGATATACTCTTCCGCTCCCACAAAATCTAAGGTAGGCTTATTTGCTTTTTTAATATGTTTTGTTAGATCCTTGTTGATTGTTTCACTGCCAATAATAATTCCATCAGCGATATCAATGGCTAATTTGTTAAGGTTTACAAAGGTTGGTTTTTTAAGAATGTTAACATCCTTGGCGTCTATTCCATCGTGTAAAACTTTTTTCGCAAAATTCTTATCTAATTCATCTGGGAACTCCTCGTCGTACACCGAATAAACAATTTTCGTATCGGCAAATATAGGATTGTCGGCAAACGATTTTTTAAGATACAATGCAGTTAAAGCAGAAGCCCACCCATGCAAATGAACTACGTCAGGCGACCATCCTAACTTATTAACTGTTTCGATAACGCCTCTACAAAAGAATATGGAACGTTCATCATTGTCTTTAAAATGCTTTCCTTTTTTATCGGTAAGCACATGCTTACGTTCAAAATATTCTTGATTATCAATAAAGTATACTTGCATACGAGCAGATGGCAAGGAGGCTACTTTAATAATTAATTGATGATCGTTATCGTCTATTATTAAGTTCATACCAGATAAACGAATAACTTCGTGTAGCTGATTTCTTCGTTCATTGATGCAGCCATACTTAGGCATAAACGCTCTAATCTCTTTTCCCCTTTCCTGAATTCCTTGTGGTAATTTTCTACCAATAGATCCCATTGGTGTTTCTGGCAAATAAGGGGTGATTTCTTGAGACACGAATAACACCCTTGCTTTTTGTTTTTTACTCATTTATATGGATTATTGATTACCTGTTTATTAAGAAGTATGCAAAAGTAATGAAAAAAAACCGAATTTTCAAAACAAATATTGTTAGATTAGCACTGATTTTGAGGGAGTTCAATCGTATAGGAATCAATTTCTACTGCCAATTGTTTAAGAACTTTACATGCAGATTGTATATACCAAACAAGCCTTAAAAAGCGCCTTAAAAGCACACAAAAGCCAAGGCAAAAGTATTGGGCTGGTACCCACCATGGGTGCCTTGCATGCTGGTCATATATCCCTGGTGAATACCGCCAAAAACACTTGTAACATTGTGGTTGCCAGCATATTTGTTAACCCTACCCAATTTAACGACATGTCGGATTTGGAGAATTACCCGCGTACTTTTGATGCCGATTGTAACATGTTGGAAGCTGCCAATTGCGACATTGTTTTTGCGCCTGGAATAAATGAAATGTACAACGAAACAGAATTAAGCAACAAACAGAATAATATTGAGGACAACAGTTGGATGGAGGGGAAAAAAGTTGACTTTGGACATTTAAATGAAATAATGGAGGGTAGCCATCGGCCTGGTCATTTTAACGGTGTAGCACAAATAGTGAGTAAACTTTTTAGAGTAACCGAGCCAAACAAAGCGTTTTTTGGACTAAAGGACTACCAACAGCTGGCTGTAATTAAAAGCATGACCAAGCAATTAAATTTGCCCGTTGAGGTTATTGGTTGTCCAATTGTTAGGGATGCAAACGGTTTAGCTATGAGTTCAAGAAATGCACGTTTAACTGATAATGAGAAGTTAACAGCCGCCTTTGTTTCCCAAGCCTTATTAAAAACAAAAGAGCTTAAAACAAATACTACCCTGCAGGACTTAAAGCGCCTTACTCTTGACAAAATAAAAGAAGAGCAAGCCATTCAGCTTGAATACCTGGAATTAGCCGACGCGGAAACCCTGCATCCAATTGATGACAACTTTGATAACAGCAAACAAGCTGTGGCCTGCGTAGCCTACAAATTAGGTGAAGTACGCTTAATAGATAACGTAATACTGTAGCAAGTTTGAACGTGCTAGTGTATTCCCTTTTCAGCTAAATAACGTTCAGCATCTAAGGCTCCCATACATCCACTACCAGCAGCTGTAACCGCTTGGCGATAAATTTTATCTTGAGCATCGCCCACAGCAAACACGCCTGGAACATTTGTTTTACTACTACCTGGTATAGTTTGAATGTAACCAGTTTCGTCCATATCAATTATACCCTTAAATAAATCGGTGTTGGGTTTATGGCCAATGGCTACAAAAAAGCCAGTAACATCCAAGGTTCTTTCCTCGCCACTTGTATTCACAATTGTTGCGCCTGTAACAGACTCTTCACCAAGCACTTCTTTGGTGCTTGAGTTGTAAATTACTTCAATGTTATCCGTATTTTCCACACGATGTTGCATGGCTTTTGAAGCACGCATTTCATCTCTACGAACAATCATATACACTTTAGTACAAAGTTTAGCTAAATAAGTAGCTTCTTCAGCAGCTGTATCCCCAGCACCAACAATGGCTACATCTTGTCCTTTATAAAACATACCATCACATACAGCACAAGCCGAAACGCCAGAGCCATTTAAACGGTGTTTTTGTTCCGACTCCAAGCCTAACCACTTGGCGGAAGCACCAGTAGCAATAATTACCGTATCTGCAGTTATGGTTGTTTTTTCATCCACCACCACTTTATGAATGGGCCCTTCAAAATCAACCTTGGTAACAATACCCCAACGCACATCCGTACCAAAACGCTCTGCTTGGGCTTTAAAATCCGCCATCATTTCTGGCCCGTTTGCCCCTTTTGGGTAACCCGGAAAGTTATCTACTTCAGTAGTTGTTGTTAACTGTCCACCCATTTCCATACCCGTGTACATTACTGGGTTCATATCCGCTCTTGCAGCATAAATTGCTGCCGTATAACCTGCTGGTCCACTACCAATGATAAGGCATCTTACGTGTTCTGTTTCTTCTGACATTTGCTTAAATTTTTACGTTTATATACTAATATTTTTAAATTCTATTAAGGTAACACCGTTGGCATTATCGTATCTCGCGTTACACCAAATCCTCCCCACACGCCAATAACATTATCACCTTCTATATTGGTTGGCACTGCCACTGGCGATGCAAAAGGGTTGCCATTACTTTGCACAGCAGTTTCTAATGTTAAGTAAAACCGAAACACTTGGTAGTCGATTGAACAGAACTTTACATACACCGTATCTGAATATTTATACATGAACCTGGTTGCTCTAAACTCTTCCGTATCTGGCTTGGGTAATATAGGATCGTCAGGTTTAATAAAATAGGTGTCAAAACTTTTACCATCAATAAACTTATCATCAAATACCGAAGCATACAAGTAGCGTAAATCTTTTGTTGGCCTTTTTGCATACCATATATACGCGTTACCAATACCTGCTGGTTCTGTTAAATGCGCCCATGCAAAGCCAGCCGTGTCGCTTGGCGGTTCAGGCTTCCACCATATTGAGTCCATAGCAACTGGTGTTGGAATTAATGTACTAGAAGTATAGGTTTTGCCTTCATGTTCTATCGTAAGAAAATAAGTGTTACCTACTGCACCAACTATTTTACTGCCTTTATAATATACCCTAAACGTTTTGTCTTCAAAGTAAACAAATGGCAATGACGATGTAGTATCATTGGAAAGCGTATCAATAAACAAGGCTAAGGTATCCGTAATTACCCCGTCTGATACATATACTTTAGCATCTGTTACAAGTACATCGGAAAGGTCGTTTGATTTTGAAATGGGAATATTTCGTGTTATTAACACCTCAGCTACATTTCCATTTTCAATTCTTCCTTCTACCACCAACTTACGCTCACTACCAACAATGGTTAAGTTAATATCCTCGGTACATGCTACAAAACTAAGAGCAACAATGCTTATTAATATGTAATATATCTTCTTCATCTAAAATTTAAAATTCCATGTTACTGAAGGCAATATCGGAAACAAATACATTTGTTTTGCTTGAATGGCGTAATCATTTGTAGCCACTGATCCTTCTGAAGCAAAATACACAATATATGGATTATGCCTGTTGTAAACGTTGTATACGCTAAAGTTCCAACTCGATTCGTAATTCTTGTACCAATCTTTAAGCGCAACATTGTTGGTGTCTTTTCCTTTCTTTTTATAACGTTTGGTTTTCTTTTCTAAACGTTTTGCCAAGGACTCGGTACGGTCTACTTTATAGGTTGCCGATATATCTAATCGATGATATGCTGGCATTCTAAAATCATTACGCGCACCGTATTCCGTTACAAAGTTACCATCAATAAAATAATATGCTACAGGTACTGTAATTGCATTTCCGGTACCATATACCCATACCGCCGACAATGTCCAATGATCAGATAATTCATAATTAGCTGCCAACGATACATCGTGTCGCCTATCGTATTTAGCAAAATACTCCCTACCCAAATTCACCTCATCAAATTGTCGCTTGGTATAGGATAAAGTGTAGCCCACCCATCCATTTAGCTTACCAAATCGTTTCTTAAAAAAGAACTCAGCACCATATGCCCAACCACGACCAAAGGTAAATTGGTTGTCTGCATTATTCTTAACATCATCAGAAGGTAATGTTCCTTCTTTGTATTCAATTTGGTTTTTCATTTCTTTATAATACACTTCTATGGACGACTCGTAGGCATTGTCCTTAAAGTTTCTAAAATAACCTACAGAATATTGAGAACCCTTTTGTGGTTTAACCAACTCCGAAGAGGGCGTCCAAGTATCACTTGGTAAACTTAACGATGATAAAGAAGCCAAATGGATGTATTGCAAGTTATAAGTATATGCAGCCTTAATAGACGACTTATCATTTAAAGAATAGCGCATATTAAAACGTGGTTCTAAACCACCATAATCTTGCACAACATCACCCGCACCATAAGCCACAGAGTCTATTACCTGACCGGTGTTTATTGAGTCGGTAATAAACCGTGTAAATGGACCTACCTGCATAAAGTACGAATAGCGCAATCCGGCATGTATATTTAACTTAGGTGTAACCTCATAATCATCCGACAAATAAATGGCCATTTCGTGGGAGTTATTTTTTACTGCTTCTCCTAAGTCAAACTCTACATCTCCCGAACTGGCAGCAGCACTTATTGGTGAAACTATATGATAAGTATAATCTGCACCAAAATTTACATCATGGCGTATAGTTGGAAAATAACTAAACGCTACTTTACCTGACCAATCTTGTATACCCGAAAATAATTTAAACCGTAAACTCGTTTGTTCTACATCAAAGCTAAATTTATAATCACTTAAAATTGCTGATGTGTTAAGTGTAAGCTTATCGCTAAACATATGGTTCCACCTTATCACGCCCAATCCATTCCCCCAACTATTTTCTATATTAAACTCAGCTTCATTGTCTTTAAACAGGAACAAGTCTTTTCCATAGTAACCACTCACAAACAACCTGTCTTTCTTAGATAAAATAAATTTGCCTTTACCGTTTACATCGTAAAAATAATAACCTGAATTACGCAGCGTGGAACCCTCCTTACCAAAAGGGCGCACAAGGGCATCAATGTATGTTCTTCTAGCTGAAACAATAAAAGAACTGGTATCTTTTTTAATAGGCCCTTCCACCGTTAACCTAGAAGCAATTAAACCAATACCGCCGTTAGCATGAAAATCTTTCGTGCTTCCATCCTTCATGGTAATATCCAATACCGACGCTAATCTGCCACCAAACTTTGCAGGCATCCCCCCTTTGTATAATTTCATGTTACCCACAGCGTTACCGTTAAATACAGAAAAGAAACCCAACAAATGCGCAGCATTATAAACTGTTGCCCCATCCATTAAAATTAAATTTTGATCTGGTCCTCCACCTCTCACATAAAAGCCTGCGTTTCCATCACCTGCCGAAGTAACACCAGGTAACAATTGTACTGTTTTAAGTACATCCACCTCTCCCATAAATGCTGGTATTTTTTCAATTTCCGACATGTCCAATCGTACCGTTCCCATTTCGGTACTTGATACATTATGATCGGGACGGTCAGCCAAAATTTTAACCGTTTTAAGTTGCGTTTTAGCCTTCATGCCAAAATTTAAAACAGTATTTTTTGTTATTTCTACTTGTTTTTCTATTACGCCAAAACCAACATAGTTAATCACAATGGTATAGGTGCCTTCCTCTAAACTAAGTGAATAAAACCCATTTACATCGGACACCGTTCCTATGGTAGTACCTTTAACCCCAACACTTGCACCAATGCTTGCCTCGTTGGTTGCAGCATCTTTTATATAGCCACTTAAGGTGTACTTGGGTTTATCCTGTGCCGTTAACAATGCTGGTAACAAGCATAGCAAACAAGCATGTAAAAGCTTACGCCCAGTTTTCATTGGTTAATTTATCTGTATCAGCAAAATTGGGCAGCAAAATTACGGTTTGTTTGTGAATTCAACGTTGATAAAGTGTATTAATTATTGGTAAAGCAAGTAAATAATAATTCGATATTTGTATAAAATAACAAACAAAAAATCGTAACGGTGAAAACATTAGGACAGTACATCATAGAAAATCAGAAAGACTTCCCTTATGCTAAGGGTGAACTATCACGCTTATTAAGGGATATTGGTATTGCTTCAAAAATTGTAAACCGTGAGGTGAACAAAGCAGGTTTAGCAGACATATTAGGGAATGCTGGAGCTACCAACGTACAAGGAGAAGATCAAAAAAAACTAGATGTTTTTGCCAATGAGCAATTTATAGCTGCTTTAAGTGCTGGAGGAGAATGTGCCGCTATTGCTTCAGAAGAAAACGAGGAAATGATTATGGTAAACAACGAAATGTCTAAAAATGCCAAATACGTTGTTGCCATGGACCCTCTTGATGGCTCATCAAATATTGATGTGAATGTTTCAATTGGTACAATATTTTCTATTTATCGTAGAATTACTACCGAAGGACCTGCAACAAAAGAAGATTTTTACCAAAAAGGTACTGAGCAGGTAGCAGCAGGATATGTAATTTATGGATCTTCCTGTATATTGGTGTACACTACAGGGCGCAGTGTTAATGGCTTTACGCTGGATCCGTCAATTGGTGAGTTTTGTTTGTCTCACCCTAAAATTCAAATACCAAAACTAGCCACCACCTACTCTATTAACGAGGGTAACTATGTGCATTTTCCTGAAGGGGTAAAAAAGTATATTAAATATTGTCAAGAAGAAGATAGTTCCACAAATCGCCCATACACATCCAGGTACATTGGTTCAGGTGTGGCAGATATTCATCGTAATATAATTACTGGAGGTATTTATATATAC
>CAXHCC010000051.1:0-15458 GCA_964014945.1 uncultured bacterium
AGATTATTCCGGGTCTCGTGGGCTCGGAGATGTGTATAAGAGACAGCTACATTTTCGGGTAAAAAATCTTCTCCTATACCTTCTGTGATATAAGGATAAATTTCATTCTTATCAAACTCTCCCGTATCCTTATATTTTTTAAATACAGAGCCATAAGAATCTATTCCCCATAACTGTATGTTAGGATTTTTCTCCTTTAAATAACGTCCAGTACCAGATAATGTCCCTCCAGTACCAACACCAACTACCAAATGAGTAATTTTCCCATCTGTTTGGTCCCATATTTCTGGACCAGTTTGCTCGTAGTGCGCCTGAGAATTGCTCAAGTTATCGTATTGGTTGGGTTTCCATGAGTTCGGCACCTCTTTTTCTAAGCGCGATGAAACGGAATAGTACGACCTTGGGTCTTCTGGATCAACATCCGTAGGACAAACAATAACTTCAGCTCCTAATGCCCTTAAAGCATCAAACTTTTCAGGAGATTGTTTATCTGTTGTAGTAAAGATACATTTATAACCTTTTATGATTGCAGCAATTGCAAGTCCCATACCTGTATTACCACTAGTACCTTCAATTATGGTACCTCCAGGTTTCAACGCGCCACTTTTCTCTGCATCTTCAATCATTTTCAAAGCCATTCTATCCTTGATTGAATTTCCTGGATTAAAGGTTTCTACCTTAGCATAAACGGTAGCCTTAATATCTTTGGTTATATTATTAATCCTAACCATTGGAGTATTCCCAATAGTCTCAAGTATATTATCACAAACCTTTTTCATATATCTTTTAGTGAAGGAGCTATTAAAGTAGCCCTGTTACAGCTGCAAAAGTACCAAAATTAAACGAATTGCTATGTAAATTGTATTGCTCTGACAGGAGTTATCTTAGTAACGACGAAGCTTGGCAATATTAACATTAGCATACAGCATGCGAAAGTACCTAAATTTAACAGTAATACATGAACAATGTTAATACTAATTGGTATCACTGAAACATAATATGTTGCTTGGTCGAGCTTAAAAATTCCAAATTGAAATTGAATAAACGCTATTGACAAACCAAGTACATTTCCCCACAGTAATCCCCTTCCTATCAAGTAAGCGGCATTATACAAAAACACTTTACGAACACTTCCGTCCGTTGCGCCTAAAGCTTTTAATATTCCAATCATATTGGTACGTTCTAGTATCAACACTAACAAAGCCGAAATCATGTTTATAGCCGCCACTAATATCATTAATGTAATCACAACAACACCATTAACATCTTGCCAGCTTAACCAAGAAAAAATAGATGCGTTTAGTTCCTTTATAGTTCTTGAAGTTAAATCATGTCCAATCATATGATAAACTTCATCACCTACTTCATCCACCTTATTATAATCATAAACTAACACTTCAAAGCCTGCAATTTGATCTTCTGTCCAATAATTTAAGTTTTGAATTTGTCGGATATCAACAATTACTGTTGCTTTATCAATATCCTCAAAACCAGTTTCATAAATTCCAGAAATATAGAATGCCTTAACTCGTTTTGCATAAGAGGAGGCTTCTTCACTTACTTTTTTGGTGACAAAATAAATTACAACCTTATCGTTAACATCAAGCATCAATTTATCGGCTAAATACTTTGATATAAGAATACTTTTTGAAACTGTATCGCTTACCCTAAATGACGACCCACTTTTGATGCTTTGGTCAATAAAGGTCCAATCATAGTCGGATCCAACTCCTTTTAAAACAACCCCTTCGTTATCCGTTTTGGTTTTAACCACACCACTTTTTGTGGCATATACCTGAACGTGTTTCACCTCGTTATTAGCTAATAAGGCTGGTAAAAATGGTTGACTTTTGCTAATTGGACGTGGCTCATTACTATCATTCCAGTCATAATTGGTGATTTGAATATGCGAACCAAAACCTATTAATTTATTCTGAATTTCCTTTTTAAATCCACTAATAATCGCCACTGTTAAGATCATAACAGACAGCCCCAACACTATTGCGTATACCGAAATATTAATTATCGGTCGTGAAAAACTACTGGCATTATCTTTGCCGGAAAGTATACGACGCGCTATAAACTTTTCAATATTCAATTTTTGTTACTTTTGACAGTTACAAAAATACCATTTTGACCCACATGAGATTAAAGAAGCTACTTATAATAAACTTCGTACTAGTTTTTCCGTTTACGGTTACCTTAGCTCAAAATGTATTACGAAACATTTCAATTTCAGAAATTAAGGTTGGCGCGGATAAAACTGAAGAATATATCCCATTGTTAAAAGGAAAATCTGTTGCGATTATTGCCAACCAATCTTCTAAAATTGGAGACATTCATTTGGTGGATAGTTTATTAAGCAGAGGCGTCGATATAAAAAAGGTTTTTTGCCCTGAGCATGGATTCAGAGGATTAAGTGATGCGGGTAAAACGGTTAAATCATATAAGGACAATAAAACAGGTTTACCAATAATTTCGCTATACCGAAAAAACAAAAAGCCAACCAAAGAAGAACTCGATGATGTTGACATCGTAATTTTTGACATACAAGACGTTGGGGTAAGGTTTTACACTTATTTATCTACTATGCATTATGCAATGGAATCGTGTGCCGAAAACAATAAAAAAATGATTGTTTTTGACCGACCCAACCCAAATGGATTTTACATTGATGGGCCCCTATTGGAAGATAAATACAAATCCTTTTTAGGTCTACACAATGTACCATTGGTTTACGGAATGACGATTGGTGAATACGCCTTAATGATTAACGGTGAAGGCTGGTTAGCCAATAACATTAAGTGTGATTTAACCGTAATTTCCTTGCAAGGGTATACGCATAGCGATTGTTATCAATTACCAATACGCCCTTCTCCAAATTTACCGAATATGACATCGATATATTTATACCCTAGCTTAGGTTTGTTCGAAGGCACAATTGTTTCGGTAGGCAGAGGAACTAATTTACCCTTTCAGAGTATTGGTCATCCCAAATTAACAAATACTAGAAATGGAGATAATTCTGACGGGTTTACATTTACGCCAAAAGCAATGCCTGGAGCTATGCATCCAAAGTATAAAGGCGAACTGTGCAAAGGATATGACTTAACCGTTTTTGGCAACCAATACGTTAAAAGTCTTAAAAAAGTGTACCTGTTTTGGTTAATGGGAACTTATGAAAACACTAAAGATAAAAGCGGATTTTTCACTAAAAACTTCAACTACCACGCAGGTAACAGCAAACTTCAGCAACAAATTATTAATGGTGTTAGTGAAGAAGAAATTCGTAAAAGTTGGGAAAGTGGCATTAACAGTTTTAAAACCGTCAGAAAAAAATATCTCCTTTACGCTGACTTTGAGTAATACTAACCTTTAATCCTTTTTGTAAAAGCAGCAATATCACCTTTTAGGTTTTTACTGTTTTCTATTGCATTAATAAATGCGCTCCCAATAATGGCACCACTCGAGTGATCACAAGCCTCTACAAATGACTTATTATCTGAAATACCAAAGCCAATAACTGTTGGGTTTTTTAATTGCATGGATTTAATACGTTCAAAATATGCTTTTTGATGATCCTCAATACCACTTTTAGCACCCGTGGTACTAGCAGATGAAACCATATAAATAAAGGCATTAGAACATTTATCTATTAAACGAATCCTTTCTTCAGATGTTTGAGGAGTTATTAAAAAGATATTCTTAAGGCCATATTTTTCAAAAGTAGCTCTATGTTCATCTAAATATTCTTGCATAGGTAAATCGGGTAGAATTACACCATCAATTCCCAACACAGCAGCCTCTTTACAAAAATTCTCCATCCCATACTGTAATACCGGATTTAAATAACCCATAAGCACCATTGCCGATTTACTATCCTTAATATTACAAGAGGATAATTGTTCAAATAGCGTTTTAATATTCATCCCATTTGCTAAGGCAACCTCACTACTTTTCTGAATAGTAGGACCGTCAGCCAATGGGTCCGAAAAGGGCATTCCTATTTCTATCATGTTTACGCCGTTATTTTCAAGCGCTTCTAACACAACACTTGTATCCTCAAGCTTTGGGAAACCAGCAGTAAAGTAAACCGACAAAACATTGTCGTTATTCTCAAACAAAGTATCTAATCTGTTCATTCTATTATTTCAAATATTTCATATACGTTGCTAAATCCTTATCACCACGTCCAGATAAATTAATTACCACAACATCATCCTGCTTCGCATCTATTTTCTCCAAATATGCCAAGGCATGTGCGCTCTCTAATGCTGGAATAATCCCTTCTTTTTCACACAGCAAAAATGCCGCCTTCACAGCTTCATCATCAGTAATTGATGCAAATATGGCTCTTTTTGTTTCATGCAAATGTGCATGTTGTGGCCCAACACCAGGGTAATCTAAACCAGCAGAAATACTATATGGTTCAACAATTTGTCCATCCTCTGTTTGCATTAACAAGGTTTTACTTCCATGAATAATTCCTAATCTTCCTAAAACGCTAGTAGCAGCTGATTCTCCAGAATCAACCCCTTTTCCTGATGCTTCCACCGCTACTAATTTCACTTCTTCATCATCTAAATAATGATAAAAAGCTCCTGCCGCATTACTCCCTCCCCCAACACAAGCAACCACGTAATTAGGATTTTCATTGCCTGTCATTTCCTTTAGCTGCTCTTTCATTTCTTCACTAATTATGCTTTGAAACCGAGCTACCATATCAGGATATGGGTGAGGGCCAACTACTGAACCAATTAAATAATATGTATCCAACGGGTTGTTGATCCAATCGCGAATAGCTTCGTTGGTAGCATCCTTTAATGTTCTGCTACCACTGGTTGCAGCAACTACTTTAGCACCCAACATTTTCATCCGTGCTACATTGGGAGCTTGTCTTTCTATATCCACCTCACCCATAAACACCACACATTCTAAACCCATTAAGGCACAAACAGTTGCTGTAGCAACACCATGTTGACCTGCGCCTGTTTCAGCAATTATTCTTTTTTTACCCAAGCGTTTTGCTAACAATATTTGGCCCAACGTATTGTTAACCTTATGCGCACCGGTATGATTTAAATCTTCTCGCTTCAAATAAACCTGCGTATTGTAATGCTCAGACAAACGTTTTGCATGGTATAAAGGAGTTTCTCTACCAGAATAGTCTTTTAGCAATGCTCTCCACTCTTTCTGAAATCCTTCTTCATTAATTATTTGCAAATAGTTTTGTCGTAATTCCTCAACATTTGGATACAGCATTTCTGGAATAAATGCTCCACCATACAATCCATAATACCCCTTATCGTCTGCGTGATAACTCATAATATTTCTTTTAACAATTCAATATTTTTTAGGCCTGGCTCCTTTTCAAATTTACTATTTACATCTACGCAGTATATGTCATAACCCAACCTTAGATGCTTAACTTCTCCTACCTTACTAACGTCAATACCACCACTTAAAAAAATAGGGACAGCGCCATTATAATTACTTAAAACATTCCAATCAAACGATTTTCCACTACCTCCATAATCAGCAGTTTTAGTGTCAAACAAAAACGCATCACAAACTTCTTCATAGTTTTTCAATAGAGAAAAGTCAAAGTTATCGTCAATACCAAAAGCCTTTACAAGCATAAAGCTTGATGATAACAAAGCTTTAACATTCGCACAATATTCTGGTGTTTCATCACCATGCAGTTGAACCCCGTTCAACTTATATTTATTACAAATACTCAACACCGTTTCCGCATTTTCATTAACAAAAACACCAATCTTCTTAATTGAAGATGCAATCTTCGGCATGACAAAATCCTTTCCAACATAACGTTTAGATTTTGGATAAAATATAAACCCCATGAAATCGGGAGCTAATTGCGCTACCTCTTCAATATTATCCCTTAAACCACAAACCTTAACTTTCATAGTATATTGCTTAGTGCTTTTTCACCTCCTCAATAAATTTGCTGCATGCAAGAGCTGGGTCTTCAGTTTTCATAAATGTTTCGCCCATTAAAAAACCACGATAACCAACCTGCTTTAATTCATGAATGGTTTTAGGTTCGCTTAAGCCACTTTCAGATACTTTAACAAATTCATTGGGAATCAAATCTACCAAATCAAAAGACTGTGAAAGGTTTACATTAAAATCTTTTAGATTTCTGTTATTTACCCCAACAGCAGCAACATGCTCATTTATACAATTTAATTCTTCTTTCTCTCTTACTTCCAATAAACTTTCCAGCCCCAATGATTTTGCAAATTGCGCGAATTGCTTAATCTGATCAGCATCTAGCACATTCGCTAACAACAAAATTACATCCGCCCCAATTGCTTTTGCTTCTATTATTTGGTATTCATCTATAATAAACTCTTTTCGTAAAATAGGAATATTATTTACCCTTCGGGCCTCTTCTACATCTACATTACTTCCACCAAAAAACTGATGATCTGTTAGGACACTAAGAGCGCTTGCCCCTGCATTTGCGTAACCGTTTGTAATATCACTAACCGATACTTTATCATTAATAACACCTTTGGAAGGTGACTGTCTTTTAAACTCTGCTATTACTCCTACTTGGTCCGCCCTTAACAACTCCTCCTTAAAAGATATTGTTTCTCTTTTAAAATTAGTAGACTTCTCTAACTCAGCGATAGGTTTTAACTCTTTACTTCTGGCAACTTCTTGTGCTTTATTCTTTATTATCTTGTCTAATATGGTCATTTGAAATACTTAATTCACTAACTTTTTGTACACACCAAGGGCGCTTTTACTTTGTAGCGACTCCTTTGCCTTTTCAACGCATTCTTGCAGTGAATAAGTTGGATTCACACAATTAATAGCTACAGCAGCATTGGCACATACAGCATTATTTTGTGCGTCCGTTCCTTCACCACTTAAAATTTTCATAAACAACTTAGCAGCTTCCTCAATGGATTTTCCTCCATACAAATCACTTTGCTTTATGGTCTTAAATCCTAAATCCTTTGGAGAAATCAACCGTTCACTATTTTGGGTAATTAACTTAAAATCAGAAGTTAAAGAAACTTCATCATAGCCATCAATTGAGTGAACTATAGAATAGTTTTCTTTTGCCCCTTTTAGTAAATAATGGTACAAACGCGCCATTTCTAAATTATAAACGCCTAATAGTTGATACTTTGGATAGCAAGGATTCACAATAGGGCCAAGCATGTTAAAAAATGTTTTTAAGCCTAACTCTTTTCGTATTGGAGCAACACTTTTCATTGCAGGATGAAAAAGAGGAGCGTGTAAAAAACAAATGCCTGCATCATCTAATTGTTTTTGAAGAACATCTTTATCATTTGTAAATGAGTAGCCAATAGCTTCTAGTACATTGGATGAACCACTAACAGATGATACACCATAGTTACCATGCTTAGTTACCCTCACTCCAGCCCCAGCGGTTATAAAACAGGCAAGGGTTGAAACATTAAAGGTATCTTTGCCATCACCTCCAGTTCCTACAATATCAATTGTTCCTTCGCCTTCAAAACTGGTTTTTAAACATAAATCCAACATGGCTTCTCTAAAACCTGCTAATTCATCTACACTGATAAAACGCATTAAATACACAGATAAAAATGCTGCCACTTGAATAGGGTTATACTTTTCCGTGGCAATGTTTATAAGCACCTCCTTAGCCTGCTCCTTTGAAAGTGTTTTATGCTCGTATAACGTATTTAAAATTTCCTTCATTATTCCAAGTTTTATTCGGATAACCAGTTTTTAATTAAATCCAATCCGTGCTCAGTAAGCACACTTTCTGGATGAAACTGAACCCCTTTAACATCATACTCCTTATGTGAAATTGCCATTATACTGTTTTCATTATCAACTGATGTTATTTCCAAATTATCTGGCAAACTATCCCTATCCACTACCCAAGAGTGATATCTTCCAACATTCAACTCCCTTGGCAATCCCTTAAACAAGGTGTCATCTTTTATAATTTTAACTGGAGTAGCAACGCCATGAAAAACATCTTCCATATTAACAATGGTGGCACCAAAAACCTCTGCAATTGCTTGGTGCCCTAAACAAACTCCTAAAATACTTTTTGTAGGGGCATATTGCTTAATTAGCTCCAATAATATTCCTGCCTCTGATGGTATTCCGGGCCCTGGCGACAATAATATTTTATCAAACCGATCAATATCAGCCAAACTAATCTTGTCGTTTCTATGCACTTCTACCTCCGCATCGGTCAGTTGTTCAATATAATGAACCAAGTTATACGTAAAGCTATCGTAATTATCAAATACTAGAATTTTCATAAGTTATATCTCCTCCGCAATTTCCATTGCTTTTTTTAATGCTGCAAGTTTATTATGTACCTCATTTAATTCACTTTCATCAACAGAAGACTCCACTATACCAGCACCTGCCTGATAAAACAAGGTATTATTTTTACTTAAAAAAGAGCGAATCATTATCGCATTATTAAAAGAACCATCAAAACCAATAAAGCCTATACAACCACCGTAAAAACTTCTACTACCCCTTTCATATGTATCTATTAATTGCATGGCTTTATGCTTAGGTGCTCCACTTAAAGTACCAGCAGGAAAAGTATCGGCCACTACATTCATTGTGGTATTCTCCGATTTTAAATTTCCGATAACATGCGATACTAAATGTATTACATGAGAGTAGTATTGAATTTCTCTATAGGTTTTCACGCTAACATCTTCACAATTCCTGCTTAAATCATTGCGCGCTAAATCAACCAACATAACATGTTCCGCATTTTCTTTTGCATCCAATTTCAACTTTTCTGCTAATTCCTCATCCTGTTGGTCGTTACCGGTTCTCCTAAAGGTTCCTGCAATTGGGTGAATAGAAGCTTCCCCATTCTTTATTACTAATTGTGCCTCCGGCGAAGAGCCAAATATTTTAAATCCACCATAGTCAAAATAAAACAAATATGGAGAAGGGTTTACAGAACGAAGGGCTCTGTAAAGGTTAAAATCATCACCGCTAAATTGCTGAGAAAACTCTCTTGACAAAACAATTTGAAAAACGTCTCCTCTTTTGCAATGTGACTTCCCCTTATCAATTAGTTCCAAAAATTCCTCATCGGTAAAGTTGGTGTTTTCATTTCCTTCTAGCTTAAATGTATACTGATTTAATTGGTTAATTGCCATGGCAGCCTCTAGTTCAGCTATTCCAGTACTACCCCCCTCCAATGAATGTTCAAAAATGTACAATTCATCACTAAAATGATCGAATACAATTACATGTTTATAAACGTGATAGACTATCTCAGGGATATGCTTATCATTATTTATTGCTGCATTGATTTCTATATCTTCAAAATACTTAACAGCATCATAGCTAATGTAACCGTACAAGCCATTGTTAACGAACTTGTGCTTGTTTTCTTCCGATATAAACGATTCAGAAAACGCTCTCAACTCATCAGGAACGGATATGTTTTTATCAACATTTATAGAATTAGATGTACCATCCGGATAATAGGTTTCTAAAACGCCTTTATCTAGTTTTATTCCGGCAATTGGTTCACAACATATATAAGAGTACGAATTATCGTTGCTATGATAGTCTGAACTTTCTAGTAAAATTGTTTGATTAAACTTATCCCTTAATTTTAAATACATGCTTACCGGTGTTACCGTATCAGCAATAATTTTTTTATAGGTAGTTTTTAATTTATATGCCATTGTAGTTTCTAAAAAAAATGCCCGTTCTTAAAATTAAGAACGGGCACGTATTTATTTTTATAATCTTAAATAATAAAATTTTTACGCCGTTCTCATCGAGTACGACCACCACCAAGTATTATTTAATAAAGTTGTCTTCATTGTAACAATTGAACTGCAAATATAATGTTGTTTTGATTGGAAAAGAAATTTATTGATACTTTTTTAACTTCTCCCCTTCATACCACCTATCCACTTTATCAACGAAAGCGGCAACTTGCTCTGCTGGCCATATTGGCAAGTATTTACCGTTATGTTGTTTACAGTAAAGCGCCATTTGAAAAAATGCACGCATAACTCCAAATTGTGGTATTGCCTGTATTTCCTCACTTACTAAAGCCCTGCTTTCTCTGTACCCGTTAATAAACGACTGAACAGTGTTAAAGGGTTTGTTTTTATGATCGTACCAAACAAAAACAGCAATATCGTATACCAACGCCCCCCGTCCAAAAAAATCAAAATCAAAAAATGTAATCTTGTTATTATCGTCCAGATGTACATTTTCTGCCTGTATATCGCCATGACAGATACCTTGTGGCAATTGCGCTATACTTACTTCTTCAATAACCGAATCCGCCAACCCTCTCATCTGATTCCATTGTAAAGGGTAATCTGTTAAAAAAGGAGCCACTGATTCAAGAATACTTTCAAATTGATGTTGTACTGAATAGTCATTGGCACAGTGTTTCAAATCAAGCCCTTCCGTTATAGAATGCATTTTACCAACTGCTTTACCAAAACCAATGGACTCTATTTCTGTAAGTTTCCTCAACCTATTACCATTAGCATATGAAAATAAAACAGCATAGCGTTCACCTTCAGGTGCATTTATTACTTGTATAAGTTCTCCTTTGGAGTCTTGAATGGGAGAAGAAACTTCAGCTCCCTGTTCTTTTAATAACTGGAGCAATTCTATTTCACATTTAATACTGTTTAAGGATCTCCAGTCGTGTTTGTACACACGAAGAACAAATTTGTTCGTATTTGATGTAATAAGATAAGTATCGTTAAACCCTCTTTTTAAAAAAGTTATATCCGCATTTACCATATTGGGATATTGCGACGTAACCAATTGCAACAAGTGCTTAGTAGATAATGTTGAATAATTTACAGGAAAGAAATTCATGTTCATTACTTATAAAACAAATGCTGAAGAATAGATATAACGATAGCTAATGTGCTAATCTTGAAGTTGAGCCCAAAGTTTATCTTTTAACTCAACCATTCCTTGCTGCGTATGAGAAGAAAAATATACTACTGGAACACTTGACAGTTCTTTAAAACGACTTTCAATATCATCTTTCATTTCCACCAACAACTCTTCATCTAGCATATCACATTTAGATATTGCCAGCATTCTGTTTTTATCAACTAATTCTGGGTTATACTTATTTAGTTCATTTAACAACACTCCGTATTCTTTAACCACATCATCACTATCAGCGGGAACAATAAATAACAATGTTGAATTGCGTTCTATGTGTCTTAAAAAACGAATACCTAAACCTTTGCCTTCGCTTGCACCTTCAATAATACCCGGTATATCGGCCATTACAAATGATTTATAATCACGGTATTCTACTATTCCTAAGTTAGGTACGAGTGTGGTAAATGGATAGTTTGCAATTTCGGGTTTAGCAGCTGATATCTTTGATAGCAATGTAGACTTTCCAGCGTTGGGGAAGCCAACCAAACCCACATCGGCCAAAATTTTTAACTCAAGAATTTTCCACTTATTTTTCCCATCCTCACCTGGCTGTGCATTTCGCGGTGTTTGATTTGTTGCTGACTTAAAATGTGAATTCCCAAGTCCCCCTCTTCCTCCAGGAACCACAATCATCTCTTCACCTTCCTCAGTAATTTCACCCTCAATTTCACCAGACTCAACATCCCTTACAATAGTTCCTAAAGGTACTTCTAAAATTTCATCTGCACCTTCCTTACCAGTCATATTTTGTCTGGCACCATTCTCCCCGTTCTTTGCAATAACATGTTTACGATACTTTAGATGAATAAGGGTCCAAAACTGTTTATTACCACGAATTATAACATGGCCTCCTCTTCCGCCATCTCCTCCATCTGGGCCACCCTTGGATGTTTGTTTACTTCTATGAAGATGCGTTGATCCCGCCCCTCCACTACCAGAGCGACAACAAATTTTCACATAATCAACGAAATTACTGTCCGCCATGGTAATAACAATATTGAAGAAAGCAGACTATTAACTAGGCTACTTTTATTGCGTCAATCTTAGTACACAAATCAGCAAATATTTCATCAATAGTTCCTACTCCTTTTATCGACTGAAACTTTCCTTGCGCTGTGTAATATTCCTTTAAAGGTGCTGTTTTATTATTATACTCGCTTATCCTATTACGAATTATTTCCTCATTTTGATCATCCGCTCTACCGCTATCCTTACCTCTAAGTAATAACCTTTTTGTTAACTCTTCCGTGTCTACTTCTAAAGCCAGCATAGTTGTAATTGATGTACTTTTTTCCGAAAGCAAACTGTCTAACGCCTCTGCTTGAGCAGTTGTACGAGGAAATCCGTCAAAAATAAACCCTTTAACACCTTTATTTTGATCTAATTTAGAGCTAATCATACCGATAACAACTTCATCAGGCACTAATGCACCTTCATCCATCAACTTCTTAGCCTCCAAGCCTAATTCAGTTCCCGCGGCAATTTCTCCACGCAATATATCACCAGTTGATAAATGAACTAATTGATACTTTTCTATTAACTTTTCCGATTGTGTTCCTTTTCCCGCGCCCGGAGGGCCAAATAGTACAATGTTTAGCATATTCTTATATTTTAATTATTCTTTTTCAATTCATCATCTGCTTTATAATCAAGCACATAAATATCAGTTAAATTTCTACCAGCACCGTTATAATCCAAGCCATAACCAACTACAAAGTCGTTTGGGACAACAATTGCATTATAGTCAAGTGGTATTGTTTTGGTATATGCCTCAGGTTTAAACAGCAAAGTAGCTACTTTTATGTCACCTGCTCCAAGAGCTTGCATACAATTTACTGCATGTTCTATTGTATCTCCTGTATCCACGATATCCTCCACAATTACAACGGATCTACCCGCAATATCTTCTTTTAAACCAATCAGTTCAGTTATGTTTCTAGTGGAGGCAGTTCCCGCGTACGACTTAAGTTTAATAAATGTTATATCACTATCAATAGTAACCTTTTTCATTAAGTCACTGGCAAACATAAATGCCCCATTTAAGATGCCAACAAACAAAGGATTCTTATCCTTTAAATCTTTGTTGATTCTAACAGCTATATCATTAACCGCCTGATCGATTTCAGCAGCAGTAATTTTTATTTTAAACGAATGCCCATTTACAATCACATTTCCCATAACCAACCCATGTTTATAAGAGCGAAAGTAAGAAATTAAGGCTAAAGTAATGGCATTGAATTGAGTCTCATCAAAAAAAGTTACTTTTATAATGAAATTGTAACACACTCAATTATGGAGGCGAAAGTAGCATTAATATTAGGAGAGTTAGAAAGTAACAAAGACACGATAGTTGCAGATGTATTGAAAGTTTTAGAAGATTACAAGGTACCTTATCTAATTAAGATCGTTAACGGAAATATTTCTTTAAAAGACCTTAAACAGTATGCACAGGAATCATACGATAATGGTGTTAGGGTATTAATTGCTGGTAAAAGAGGCGCACCATCATTTTCTAATGAAGTAGCAAAGCATTTTAACATTCCAACAATTGGTTTGCCCATGAGATCACTTAACGACGAGAATGATATTAAAGAGGTTTTTAGTGTATTGCAACAAACTAATGAAGAGGCAGTTGCTAATATTGCGCTTGACGGTGGCACAAATGCTGGACTATTAGCGATACAAATATTAGGTAGTCATGACGCTACTTTACAGCAAAGAATTCTTGAATTCAAAGAAAACCTAAAAAACAAAATTGTTGCTGCTAACAAAGAAGTTACTAAAATTCAATATCCAAATAAAGTTAATTAGACGCTCCCTATTACTGAGGTAAAACTGAGCGCTCTTGATAACTATTTGCATCAAAAGTGTACAGCAGTAGTATTAAACACGATCACATAATTACACCTTATTTTACTTATTTATTGGCTATTGTTGTTGCTTTTGCTTCAACCAAAGCCTACAGTAATGATGGCTTTGAACCCCTTGGTGCTAGATCATCAGGTCTTGGTGGCGCCTCCGTATCACTTAGCGACGAATGGAGTGCAGGAAACAACCAAGCAGGCTTAGCAAGTTTAACAAAATTATCAGCCGCGGTTTTTTATAGCAACCCTTATTTTATAAATACGCTAAGCACAACAGCCGGAACTCTTTTACTTCCCACCAAACATGGAACAATAGGTTTACTTATAACAAATTTTGGGTACAAACTGTATCATGAAAACAAATACGCCCTATCCTTTTCCAAATCATTTGGTAACAATTTGTCTATTGGTTTGTCATTTGACTATTTAAATACCCGCATTGCTGATTCATACGGGAACAAGAATAATTTTATTGGAGAGTTAGGTGTGATTTCAAAGCCTGTAAAGAATTTATCTATAGGCGCCCATATATATAATCCAACACTAGCGTCATTTAAGAACTACAACAGTGAAAAGCTGCCAACAATTATAAAGATTGGAGCACATTATAACTTTTCGGAAAAATTATTAGTAATAATTGAAACTGAAAAGGATATTGACAAACCCGCCATTTATAAATCGGGAATAGAGTATCAGCCAAGCGATTTGTTAACCCTAAGAATGGGACTGAATAGCATTGCGTTGCTTAGTTCCTTTGGAATTGGCATTAACATAAACCATCTAACCATCAATATTTCCAGCCATCATCATCCTACACTCGGGTTTAGCCCCCAAATAGGACTCATATTTTCTTCCAGTTCAAAAGGCAATGAATAAAGGTGGAATTATAATTTTAATTCTCTTACTAGGAACAAAACTCTTGAACGGACAAGACTCAACTTATTTGTCTAATCAAGACATTCAACAACTGGAAATGATTAGTGAAGACCTGGAAAATGAGGATATAGATTTCACTAATTTACTCGAAACCTTAACAGCAAAAAGAGGCAACAAAATTGATCTTAACAAAGCAACATTTGAGCAATTACAGCAATTGCACATCCTTAATGATATTCAAATTAATGCGCTTTTAAAACATATTGAAACCAATGGATCCTTAATTTCTTTATACGAGTTACAAGTAGTACCCCATTTGGATTTGAATACCATTTATAAGATGGTACCCTATGTGAAAATTTCATCAAACCAACCATTTATACGTGGTAGCAAAAAAACGATACATTCTAATAATCACAACCTTATGTTTCGTTTCAGCCAAATTCTTGAAGAACAAACCGGATATAAGGAAATCGACAGCTTGGAATTGACTCAAAAGCCCAATTCGCGCTATCTCGGCAGTCCACAAAAATATTACTGTAGATATAATTACAATTATGAAAATAAAATAAGCCTTGGAATAACTGCAGAAAAAGATCCGGGAGAAATTCTATTTAAAAGTGGTATAAGAAATAACTATGATTGGTATACAAACTCGTTTAGTCATAACCTAAAATCAGGTTTTGATTTTTACTCGGCACACCTTTCAGTAAATAACATCTGTCTCTTATACACATCTCCGAGCCCACGAGACCCGGAATAATC
>CAXHCC010000052.1:0-15359 GCA_964014945.1 uncultured bacterium
CAGTTCATAAGCCTCCATTGCTTTTTGGAATTTATTATGTATTTGGTATGCGTAGCCTAGATAAAAATAAAACTCAGATGTAGCACCATCTGAAACAGACTTGAATTTTCTTGCTGCTTCTAAATATTTTAAACTTTTTAGATGATTTACATTTGATTTTAAATAGCAAAGTCCTACACGAAAATTGTAGGTGAAGTTTTTTGGCTCCTTTTCAAGTAATTCCAAATACATTGGAAGTGCTTTGTTGTATTCAGCAAATATAAATTTATTGTTTGCCTTTCTAATCAGAACAAGGTCTGCGGGTTCTATAGGTTCTTCACCTTCTTGGGCAAATGAATTATTACTCATGCCAATTGCTATTAAGATTACTGCAATGAATTTTCCCACCTTGGCTGCTTTTTGAATTAGAGAGTGTGTCATGTTTGAAAAGGGTATGCTTTTAATAATTGCTAAATTTTGCCTCATGCTATGCTACATAATATAGTAGCGTAAATATATTAAATTATATACTATAAAAATGGAAAAATGTTGGATTGAACCGTATTTAAATAATGCGGTTTACGTCCCACTGTTCTAGGAGCTCTGCAACCCTTTTAACAAAGCGTCCGCCAAGTGAGCCGTCAATAATTCTGTGGTCGAATGAATGCGACAAGTACATAAAGTGTCTAATACCAATAGTGTCGCCTTCTTCTGTTTCAATTACCGCAGGTTTCTTGGTAATCGATCCAACCGCCAGAATGGCCACTTCGGGTTGATTGATGATGGGTGTACCCATAACATTTCCAAAGCTACCCACATTGGTAATTGTATAGGTGCTGCCTTGAATTTCTTCCGGTGTTAAGCCTCCCGTTCTAGCTCTATTTGCTAGGTCATTAATTCGTTTTGATAATCCCAAAAGATTTAATGTGTCAGCTTCCTTAATTACCGGTACAATTAAATTGTCATTAGGCAAGGCAGTGGCCATACCAATGTTTATCTTTTTATGCTTTATTATATTATCGCCTTCAATGGATGAGTTAAGTATTGGAAATTCTTTTAAAGCTCTGGTTAACACCTCTATAAATATGGGCATGAAGGTAAATTTTTCACCTTCATCTTTTTCAAACTTCTCTTTTATACTGTCTCTCCAAGTAACAATATTGGTAACATCTGCTTCTACAAATGAAGTTACATGAGCAGCAACATTTTTACTGTTCACCATATGATCAGCAATCATCTTCCTCATTCTATCCATCGCAATAACCTCATCTTCATTATTCATGCTTTTTACAGCTGCTGGAGGAGTGCTTACACTAGCCTTAGGAATAGCTGTTTTGGTTGAGGTTCTCTCATCTTTTATATAAGCTAAAATATCTGCTTTGGTAATACGCCCCTTGAGCCCTGAACCATTTATGTTGTTTAGCTCTTCATGAGATATACCTTCTTTAAGCGCAATGTTTTTAACCAATGGGGAAAGAAAAATATTGGAATCAGTTTTGTCAACACTTGGTTTTGATGACTCCTTAATTGGCTTTTTACCACTTGGAGGCTGAAGCCGAGGAGTAGGGGTGCTTTTATTCTCCGTTGTTATTGTTTTAGGTTTAGCCTCATCTTTACCGTTTGTGGTAATAATGGCTATAACCTCACCAACTTTTATAATATCACCATCTGCAAACAGCTTTTTACTTAATATGCCATCCACTTCTGAGTGAATTTCAGAGTCTACTTTATCCGTTGCTATTTCAAGTAAACTTTCATCCATTGAAACAGCGTCTCCTTCTTCAAACAACCATTTAATAATAGTTGCTTCTGCCACACTTTCGCCCATTGCGGGCATTTTTAATTCTACCTCTGCCATTTAAATGAAAAGCTGATTTTATTCCTACAGTTCGGACAAAAGTAACTAATATTTTTTATACATAATTGCACGGATTAAGAGGCCAATTGTAACTATTTTCTTGTATTTTACACCGTCATTGCTTACATTTAGTACGTAGTGTTAGCTAGTTTAATGTTTGGCACAGTAATTGAATATTCTTGTTTAATAACTTAATTGATACGACCATGGAAACAATCTATAATAACATCCCACGATTAATTTTAATGTTGACGTTAACGAGTATTATTTCTGTTAGTGCTGTTGCGCAAGAAGAGTCATTGGCGCCTGATCAGAATCCTAATTACAAGGTAAGTATGGATAAATACATGGCAAAGGCCAGTGAGCTAACAAAAAACCAAGGAGAAACGGTTCATAATACGTACACCGCTATTGATGATGTTAAACTAAAAAAAGATAAAAAAGAAGCTCGTGTTCAAGCACGGCGTGATAGAAGAGTGGCTCGTATTTCGGCTAGAAGATATAACAATATGTATAGCAATTATTCACCTTATTACGGTTTTAACGGAATTGGCTATAATGCGTTTAATTACCCTTTGTCATACGGGTATGGATTCTATAATAGTGCTCCAGGTATTTCATTCAATTACAACCACCCGCTTACATATGGTTTAAACACGTATCGTCCTTATGGAGTTGCAAATGCAATAACAACCACAGCGCTATTAGGATTAGGAATGTATTGGTGGTTGAGATAGATAAATACCTTATTAACGATTAAAACAATAATTATGAAAAAGATATTATTAGCTACAACAGTATGTGCATCTTTAATATTAGGAGGATGTAATAATAGAGAGGTAACCAGGGTTGATCCTGATAAACAAGTGGATTTAAGTGGTAGATGGAATGATGTTGATTCACGATTGGTGGCGGAAGAGCTTACTAAACAAATTTTAGGAGAACGCTGGTTGGCTAATTTTGAGAGTGAGAATCCTGGTAAAAAACCAACCATTATATGTGGATTTATTGAAAATAAAAGTCACGAGCATATTGAGGCGGAAACTTTTGTAAAGGATATAGAACGCTCATTTATCAACTCTGGTTTGGTGAAATTAGTACAAGGTGGAGCTAAACGTGAAGAAATAAGAGGTGAAAGGGCGGATCAGCAAACAAATGCATCCAAATCAACCATGAAAAAGTTTGGTTTAGAAATGGGAGCTGATTATATGCTGCAAGGAAGTATTAATTCTATTGTAGACTCTTACAAAAAGGATAAAGTTGTGTTTTATAAAATCAATTTAGAACTTTCTCATATTCAAACTAATGAGGTAGTGTGGATAGGGGATAAAGAGTTGAAAAAGTTGATTAAAAACTGATAGCGTGTTTTCATAATTAAAAAACACCTGAACCCTGCTCAGGTGTTTTTTTTTACCTAAACGTTATATCCATATTAAAGCATGTTTTGGTTAAACAAAAATAGAACCCTGGCTATTGGAATTGCTTTTATGGCATTTCTAAGCACCGGCTGTTTAACATTTTATCAGCGAAATATAAACTTAATGGAAGCCTATGAACAACGCAATTATGAGAAAGCCAATAGCGAGCTAGAACATAAAAAGTGGCAGAAACAAAAAAGGAATTTGCTGTTATATTATCTTAATAAAGGCACGGTATTACACATGTTAGGAAACTATGAAGAGAGCAATAATTATTTTCAAAAAGCCGATTATTTTATAGAGGATTACAGGAAAAGCTATGGCTTAAAGGCTCTGAGTTTTATAAGCAACCCTTCTGTTGAAACATACGCTGGAGAAAACTATGAAAAGTTGCTAGTGCACTATTATACGACCTTAAACTATCTGCACTTAAATGATTTTGATGCTGCCTTAATTGAGTGCAAGCGCATGTTGTTGTTAAATGAAAATATCGCTACTTATTATAAAAAAGAGAAAAAGCTGCACCAAGATGCCTTTACCCATGCACTGCTTGGAATAGTGTATGAAGCTAAGAAGGATTATGGCAATGCCTTTATCGCTTATAGAAATGCTTATGAAGTATATAGGGATGTTTATGTGCCTTTGTTGGGTAGTGAAATTCCTCTGCAAATTAAAAAGGATGTGCTTAGAACTGCATATATAAATGGTTATTACAGTGATGTGGCGATTTATGAAAAGGAGTTTGGCTTTCCATTCGATAAAAATGAGCTTACAAATAATGTACTTGTTACTTTTTGGAATAATGGATTATGCCCGATAAAGGAAAGACGGAACATTACTTTTGTAATAAGTGATATGGGCAATGGTTATGTTTTGTTTTATAATGCAGAATTAGGGCTTTCCTTTCCATTTTATATGGGTGATAATAAAGATCAGAAAGGAGCTTTGCTGGGCATGAAATTGTTTAGAGTTAGTTTCCCTAATTTAGAATCACGTCCAACTAAATACAGTAAGGCTTATGTTATTAGGGATTCTGTTAAACAACCAATAGAGGTGGTGGAAGATATAGACCTTATTGCCCATAAAGTTTTTAAGGATAAAATGCTTAAAGAATATGGCCAAGTTTTATTGAGGATGGCATTAAAGAAATTGGCAGAAATAAAAGCACAGCAAACAAATGATGGGCTAGGAGCCATTGTGAATATTGCTAACGCCATTACCGAACAAGCAGATACAAGAAACTGGCAAACTTTGCCAAGCGCTATTGCTTATTCTCGTACTTATTTAAAGGAAAGGGGGAATAATATTGTATTGCAAGTAGATGGGGCAACAACAAGTAATGATACATTGTTAATTAATGTGGAAGGTGGTAGAAAAACCCACTTCCATTCTTTTTCCACCTATTAGTTGCAATAGGTTTTAGCGATTAAAGGCCATGCTTAACTTTATATCTTGCAACACCTTTTTTGTGTGTAAGGGAAAATCGCCATTGGTCATCCATGCGAAATAAGACGGCTCGTCTTGCAATACTTTTCTTACGAGCTTTCCTTTGTGTTTGCCAAAATTAAACACCTCTTCGCCTTTATCATTGTATACCATTCTTCCGGCCAAGTCAACATTTTTATTAAGATTGGTAAACTCGTGTAAGGCTTTTATGTCGTTAATAACAGGAGTTGAAATCTTACCGTTTTTATCTTCAAATTCAACACCATCGTACTTTTCAATTTGAGAAAGTAGCACCTCGTAAGTTGCTTCAATATCTGCTTGTGCACTGTGCGCATTTACAATTTCTTTATCACAATAAAACTTATAGGCCGCCCTAAGTGTACGTTTTTCCATTTGATGAAAAATGTTTTGTACATCAATCATTTTTCTTCCTTTTAAGTCAAAATCAACTTCTGCTCGTAAAAACTCTTCCATTAATAATGGAATATCAAACCGGTTGGAGTTATACCCGCCCAAGTCACAATTTTTTAAGAATTCAGCCAAACTTTTAGAAATGCTCTTAAAAGTAGGCTCGTTTTCCACGTCCTTATCATAAATGCCATGTACAGCAGATGCTTCCTTTGGAATAGGAACAGTAGGGTTTATTCTTTTGGTTTTAACCTCTTTGCTTCCATCTGGGCTAACTTTTAAAATACATATTTCCACTATTCTATCAGTAGCCACATTAACACCAGTGGTTTCTAAATCAAAAAATGCAATTGGGCGAGTGAGGTTTAAATTAACCATAGTATAAGTTGTTTCGTGATTTGTTTGGATGTATGATTTTAAAAAAACGTCTTTAGTTTTTCAATTGTAAAATCTACTTCTTCTTTGGTATTGTACTTACTAAAAGAAAAACGTACCGAAGGTCTAGTTAAATCAGCACCAATTGCCTTTAAAACATGGGAACTAGCGTTACTGCCAGATGTGCATGCACTACCCCCAGATACTGCAATGCCAGCAATGTCTAAATTGAAGAGGAGCATTTCTGCATTTTCAGTAGAAGGGAAATTTACATTTAAAACGGTATACAAACAGTTGTCGGTGCATGCACCATTAAAGTCAACACCTGGTATGGCTTTTTTTATTTCATCAATCATGTATGACTTTATCCCTTGTATATGCGCTCGATGCTTTTCAACATCGGCAAGAGCTATTTCTAAAGCTTTGGATAACCCAACTATTCCATAGAGATTTTCCGTTCCTCCACGCATGTTTCTTTCTTGAGAGCCGCCATATATTAAGGGGTTAATTTGATGCTTGCCGTTAACGTATAAAAAACCAACGCCTTTAGGACCATGAAATTTATGCGCTGCACAGGTTACAAAATCAACATTAATCGTTTGCAAGTCGATATCATAATGCCCCATAGTTTGCACCGTATCGGAGTGAAAGATGGCATTGTACTTTTTACATAATTCACCCACTTCGTTAATAGGCAATAGATTGCCAATTTCGTTGTTTGCATGCATTAGCGAAACCAATGATCGCTCATTATTCTCCAATAACTCTTCTAGATGCTTTAAATCTACATGGCCATCCGATGTTAGCTTTACATAACTCAGCTTAATGTGCTTGTTTTTCTCAAGCTCCTGTAAAGTATGTAAAACAGCATGGTGCTCTATTTTACTGGTAATGGCATGTTTTATCCCTAAATCAAAAATGCTGCTCCTTATAGCCATATTGTCCGCTTCGGTTCCACCCGATGTGAAAAATATTTCAGAGGGCGAAACGTTTAATGCCTTAGCAACGTTTTTTCTTGCATTTTCAATTACGGCTCGTGTTTTTCTACCAAATGCATGTATGGATGACGGGTTACCATAATGCTCGGTAAGGTAGGGCATCATTTCTTCCAACACTGCTTTATCTAGCGGTGTGGTAGCGGCATTGTCAAAATAAACTTTCATGGTAATAAGCCCTTTGGTTGATGAGCTATTAGTTAAGTAGCCAATTGCGCTTGCTTAACAATAGCGCGTATATCGCCCATAATTTTTTGCGCCAAATTGTCGGCTGTAGAAACAGAATCGCTTTCCGAATAAATGCGAATTATCGGCTCTGTGTTCGACTTACGTAAATGCACCCAATTGTTATCAAATTCAATTTTAACTCCATCAATGGTATTTATCGGTTGCGATTTATACTTCTCCTGAATGTCTTCTAAAATTTTGTCTACGTTAATTTCTGGTGTTAATTCCACCTTGTTTTTTGAAATATGGTAATTCGGATACTTTTTACGTAACCTTGAACAGGTTTCACCAGACTTTGCCAAGTGCGATAAGAAAATGGCAATACCAACAAGCGCATCTCTACCATAATGTAAGTCTGGTAAAATAATACCGCCATTGCCCTCACCACCAATAATAGCATCAGTAGCTTTCATTTCAGTTACTACATTTACTTCACCAACTGCTGAAGAACTGTATTTACCATTGTGTTTTTCGGTAACGTCCTTAAGTGCTCTGGTAGACGAAAGGTTGGATACCGTGTTTGATTTTTTTCCATTTGCTTTCTCAGCAGGACTACGCTGTTTTAACATGTAATCTGCGCACGCAACCAAGGTGTATTCTTCTCCAAACATTTCTCCATCCTCACTTACAATTGCTAACCTGTCAACATCCGGATCAACAACAAAACCTAAATCGGCTTTTTCTTTTTTTACCACGCTTGAAATTTCACTCAAGTTTTCTGGTAATGGTTCAGGGTTATGCGGAAACTGCCCTGTAGGCTCACAAAAAAGATTAACCACCGTATTTACCCCTAAAGCTTTAAGCAACATTGGTAATACTATACCACCAGTAGAGTTAACACAATCAATTACTACTTTAAAGTTAGCTGCTTTAATTGCTTTACTATCAATGTATGGCAAATCAAGAATTTTTTTGATATGCACATCAAAGTATGTGTCATTGGTAGTTAAGTTACCAAGGTCATTTACTTCGGCAAAACTATAATCACTTTCTTCTGCTATTGCCAATACTTCACTGCCATCCTCAGCACTTATAAATTCACCTTTAGCGTTGAGTAATTTCAAAGCATTCCATTGTTTTGGGTTATGGCTAGCGGTAAGAATAATACCGCCGTCTGCTTTTTCTTCTGTAACCGCAATTTCAACAGTGGGTGTAGTAGATAGGCCTAGGTCAACCACATCAACTCCCATTCCTTGCAAAGAGCCTATTACTAAATTAGATACCATTGGACCAGAGATACGTGCATCTCTGCCAATTACCATCTTGGTTTTTTTCTTTTTGTCAGACGTTTTATTGTCCTTTATCCATGCCGCAAAAGCAGATGTAAACTTAACAATATCAATAGGGCTTAAGCCTTCGTCTGGTTTGCCGCCAATTGTTCCTCGTATGCCTGATATTGACTTAATTAATGTCATAGTTAGTTATAAGGTGAATGCTTTAAACAGGTTAGTTTTACTTGCTTAGCTTAAAAGCAGGGCAAAAATAATTAATTCACCCAAACAAAAAAACTTACTTGTCAACAACTTGTGATATTTTGTTAAAATAAAAGCATAAGTCAGTTCTTATTTTTTAATAATTTCGTCACGAATTAAAAAAGAACTACCCATTACCCCACACATAAATTTTACACAATGGAAAGAGATACTGAAATTTTTGAATTAATAGACGAGGAAAAGCACAGACAAACTGTTGGTGTAGAATTAATAGCTTCTGAGAACTATGTTAGCGATGATGTTATGAAGGCTATGGGCTCAGTTTTAACCAATAAGTATGCAGAAGGATTGCCGGGGAAGCGTTATTATGGAGGTTGTGAAGTTGTAGATGAAGTTGAACAATTAGCCATTGATAGAGCTAAAGAGTTGTTTAATGCGGAGTGGGTAAACGTACAACCACATTCTGGTGCACAAGCAAATGCTGCGGTAATGTTGGCTGTATTAAAAGCTGGTGATACAATATTAGGTTTTGATCTTTCTCATGGAGGCCATTTAACACATGGTTCACCAGTTAACTTTTCAGGTAAATTATATAATCCAACTTTTTACGGTGTAGAAGAAGAAACAGGTAGAATAGATTTTGATAAAGTAGGGGATATTGCCAGAAAAGAAAAACCAAAATTAATTGTTTGTGGTGCATCTTCTTATTCACGTGAATGGGATTATGAAAAACTACGCGCCATTGCTGATGAAGTTGGCGCCTTATTAATGGCAGATATTTCTCATCCATCTGGTTTAATTGCACGAGGATTGTTAAATGATCCACTACCACATTGTCATATAGTAACTACTACAACGCATAAAACGTTAAGAGGTCCGCGTGGTGGTATGATTATGATGGGTAAAAACTTTGATAACCCATGGGGCTTAAAAACACCGAAGGGAGAAATAAAAAAGATGTCGGCTATTTTGGATGCGGCAGTTTTTCCTGGAACGCAAGGTGGACCATTAGAACATGTAATTGCGGCAAAAGCCGTTGCATTTAGAGAGGCTTTAGATGATAGTTACATGGAATACGGTTTACAAGTGCTTAAAAATGCCAAGGTTATGGCGCAAGCATTTGTAGATAAAGGCTATAAAATTATTTCTGGTGGCACTGATAATCATTGCATGTTAATTGATTTACGATCAAAAAACATTACTGGTAAGTTGGCTGAAAACACACTTGTAAAAGCAGATATTACAGTAAACAAAAATATGGTGCCATTTGATGATAAATCACCATTTGTAACTTCTGGTATACGTGTGGGTGTTGCTGCAATTACTACACGAGGTTTAAAAGAAGATAAAGTGCCTCATATTGTGGAGCTGATAGATAAGGTATTAACCAACCCTGAAGATGAAGCAATAATTGATGAAGTAAGGGCGGAGGTTAACGCAATGATGAAGGATTACCCTTTATTCTCTAACTAAACTAAAAGCAGTTAGTAACGATACTATACTGTATCGTTACCTTCCTCTTTCTTTTCTTCCTTTTTGGCTTTATTAGCGCGTAAACCTCTTGGTTTACTAATCTTTATTTTTACCTTTTCTTTGTTCTTGTCAAGGCTTACAGAGATCACATCTCCCTCTGCTAAAGGTTGTTTTATAATAGCTTCGGCTAATGGATCCTCCAAATGCTTTTGAATTGCTCTTTTTAAAGGTCTAGCACCGAATGCTTGATCATACCCTCGGTCTGCAATAAAAGTTTTGGCTTCTTGCGTAATTTTAATTGAGTAGCCTAAGCCATCAATTCTACCGTACAAACTCTTAAGTTCTATATCAATAATTTTATGAATGTCTGCAAGTTTCAACGAATCAAACACCACAACATCATCAATTCTGTTTAAAAACTCTGGAGCAAACGCTTTTTTAAGGGCTTTTTGAATAACACCTTTTGAATGACTATCTTCGTTCTCAACTTTTGATGAAGTAGAAAAGCCAACACCTTGACCAAAATCTTTCAACTGACGTGCTCCAATATTAGAGGTCATAATGATGATAGTGTTTTTAAAATCAATTTTTCTACCCAAACTATCCGTCATTACACCATCATCAAGTGCTTGTAATAATAGATTAAACACATCCGGATGTGCTTTTTCGATTTCATCCAATAGTACAACTGAGTATGGTTTGCGACGTACCTTTTCTGTTAACTGTCCTCCTTCCTCATAACCAACATATCCCGGAGGCGCACCCACTAATCTTGATACCGCAAATTTCTCCATGTACTCACTCATGTCAACACGAATAAGTGCATCGTCGCTATCAAATAAATACCTAGAAAGTACTTTTGCTAATTGCGTTTTACCAACTCCAGTAGGGCCTAAGAAAATAAAGGAGCCAATTGGTTTATTAGGGTCTTTTAAACCAGCTCGGTTACGTTGTATAGCTTTAACCACTTTGGCAATCGCATCGTCCTGACCAATAACTTTACCCTCTATATCATCCGCCATGGTAACTAACTTGTTACCCTCGTTTTGGGTTATGCGTTTTGTAGGAACACCTGTCATAATGCCCACTACCTCAGCAACATTTTCTTCTGAAACCACCTCTCTATGGGTTTTACTTTCCTCTTCCCATTGTTTTTTGGCAATTTCTAATTCCGTAATTAATTGCTTCTCTGTATCTCTCAACTGTGCCGCCTCTTCATACTTTTGCGATCGAACAACAATGTTTTTTTGATCTTTAATTTCCTCTAGCTTCTTCTCTATGTCCAAGATGTTTTGAGGAACATTAATATTTATAATATGAACACGTGAACCTGCCTCATCCAAAGCATCTATGGCCTTATCAGGTAAATGACGATCGGATATATAACGAGAAGTTAAACTTACACATGCTTTTATAGCATCATCCGTATACGTTACATTATGATGGTCTTCATACTTCCCTTTAATATTATTAAGTATTTCAATCGTTTCATCAACACTTGTAGGCTCAATTATTACCTTTTGAAAACGTCTTTCAAGCGCTCCGTCTTTTTCAATGTATTGGCGATATTCATCCAGGGTAGTTGCTCCAATGCATTGTATTTCCCCTCTTGCAAGCGCTGGTTTAAACATGTTTGATGCATCAAGCGATCCTGATGCACCACCCGCACCAATTATGGTATGAATTTCATCAATAAATAATATTACTTCTGGCGATTTAGCCAGTTCATTCATAACGGCTTTCATCCTTTCCTCAAACTGTCCTCTGTATTTTGTACCCGCTACTAAAGAAGCAAGGTCAAGTGTAACCACACGTTTGCCAAATAATACCCTTGATACTTTACGTTGAACTATACGTAAGGCCAAACCTTCCGCTATGGCAGATTTACCAACACCAGGTTCACCAATTAACATGGGGTTATTTTTCTTTCTTCTCGATAATATCTGAGAAACTCGTTCTATTTCTTTTTCACGTCCAACAATAGGATCTAACTTTCCTTCTTCGGCCGACTTTGTTAAATCGTGTCCGAAATTATCTAATACCGGTGTTTTTGATTTGCTATCTCCTGCTTTCTTAGCACCTCCAGCACCACTGCCTCCAAACGAATCGTCCTCTCCTTCATCTTCAGGTGGAGTGCCTGAAATGTCTGCACGCGGGTCTTCCGATTTAGAAAACTCTAACTCTCCTTTAATGGCATCATAGTCCACATCAAATTTTGATAAGGACTTACTAGCGATATTTTCCTCATCCTTTAAAATGGATAAGATCAAATGCTCTGTTCCAATTACAGGACTTTTATATAGCTTAGCTTCTAAGTAAGTAATTTTTAAGGCTCTTTCCGATTCCTTGGTTAAAGGAATATTGGTAAGGTTGTTCGATTTCTTGTCGCCATTACCAATAGCTTGCTCAATAGTTTTGCGTAGTTGTTTTAAATCCACGCCAATCGATTGTAATATGCGAGCCGCTGTTCCTTCACCTTCTCTTATTATACCTAATAAAAGGTGTTC
The DNA here is from genome assembly GCA_964014945.1 of uncultured bacterium. Lineage (GTDB taxonomy): Bacteria > Bacteroidota > Bacteroidia > 2-12-FULL-35-15 > 2-12-FULL-35-15 > 2-12-FULL-35-15. The sequence continues at coordinate 12,121 of CAXHCC010000052.1, forward strand.
TGAACCAATGTGGTTGTGACCAAGTCGTAAGGCTTCCTCACGGCTATAAGTGATAACATCTTTTACTCTTGGTGAAAATTTTGCTTCCATAATTGTAGGTTTTAATTCCCCGTTATAATAATACGTTATTTAAAGTCGTATTGTTTCATGTAATCCTTACTAATTCTCCTAAAAACGGGCGTCTTATCAAATGTAAGCAGTGCAATAGAAGAACAATGCTTTTTGCCCTATTATTTATCAACAATTATCTTTTAATATGTTGATAATTTAAGCCCTTAAAAACCGCTAAATACATTGCGATTAAGTATTTTCGGACTCAGTAAAATTGCCCTTTTTAAGGTGATTGTTACAAAAAGCATGCAAAAGCATGTTTGGGTAACAAAATTGCACGTAACCCACAAGTATAAATTAGAATTAAACAAATAGGAAAGCATATGTCAGACGGAGAAAAAATTATACCAATTAATATTGAAAGTGAAATGAAAACCGCTTACATCGATTATTCGATGTCGGTAATTGTGTCACGGGCCTTGCCTGATGTAAGGGATGGTTTAAAGCCTGTACACCGTAGGGTATTGTATGGTATGCTCGATCTTGGTGTGTTATCAAACAAAGCCTATAAAAAGTCTGCCCGTATTGTTGGGGAGGTATTGGGTAAGTATCACCCACACGGCGATACTTCTGTATATGACGCTATGGTGCGTATGGCGCAAGACTGGAGCTTACGTTATCCATTAGTAGATGGTCAAGGTAACTATGGTTCGGTGGATGGCGATAGTCCGGCGGCTATGAGATATACCGAAGCAAGACTGAAAAAGATTGCGGAGGAAATGTTGAGCGATATTGATAAGGATACGGTAGATTTTAGACCCAACTTTGATGAGAGTTTAAAAGAGCCAACCGTATTACCAACACGTATTCCTAGTTTATTGGTAAATGGTGCTTCTGGTATTGCTGTTGGTATGGCAACCAATATGCCACCTCATAACTTAACCGAAATTGTAGATGCTACCGTTGCTTATATAGATAATAAGGATATTGATGTAGCCGGATTGATGGAGTATGTAAAAGCACCTGATTTTCCAACGGGAGCCAATATATATGGCTATGATGGTGTTAAATCGGCATTTGAAACGGGTAGAGGTAGGATTGTAATGCGTGCTGAAACCAATGTAGAAATTGATGATAACAGAGAGAAAATAATTGTTACTGAAATTCCTTACCAAGTAAATAAGGCAGAAATGATCCGTAAAACAGCGGATTTGATTAACAATAAGAAGATAGAGGGTATATCTGATATTAGAGATGAGTCGGATAGAGATGGGATGCGTATTGTTTATGTAGTAAAAAGAGACGCCATTACCAATGTGGTATTAAACAACCTGTTTAAATATACCGAACTGCAAACTTCTTTTAGTGTTAACAATATTGCTTTGGTTGGTGGAAGACCAATGATGTTGAATTTGAAAGACATGATTGGGCATTTTGTAGATCATCGTCATGAGGTGGTTACCAGAAGAACGCAATATGAATTAAAGCAAGCTGAAAAACGTGCCCATATCTTAGAAGGTTATCTAATCGCATTGGATAACATGGATGAGGTTATCAAAATCATTCGTGCCGCTGCTTCACCTGATGTGGCGCGTGAGGAATTGATGACGCGTTTTGGTTTGACGGAAATTCAGGCCAAAGCTATCCTAGAAATGCGCTTAAGAGCCTTAACAGGTTTAGAGCGCGATAAAATTAAAGCAGAGTATGAAGAGTTGATGAAGTTGATTACGCATTTAAAAGCAATTTTGGCGGATGAAGGCTTAAGAATGGGTATTATCAAGGATGAGTTGATTGAAGTGAAGGAGAAATATGGCGATGAGCGTAAAACTAAATTGGTACATGCGGCTGGCGACTTTAAGGTAGAAGATATGATTGCTGATGAGGAAGTGGTAATAACCATTTCTCATATGGGTTATATTAAAAGAACCTTATTGTCGGAGTATAGAGTACAATCTAGAGGTGGTAAAGGTGCCAAAGGAAGTACTACTAGGGATGCTGACTTTATAGAGCACTTGTTTATTGCTTCAACGCATAATTATTTATTGTTGTTTACGGAGCAAGGACGTTGTTTCTGGATGAGAGCCTTTGAGGTGCCAGAAGGTACTCGTCAATCAAAAGGCCGTGCTATTCAAAACTTAATCAATATTCCACCGGATGATAAGGTGAAAGCATTTATCAATGTTACATCCTTATCTGATGAAGAGTACATCAATAACAACTACATTGTTATGTGTACCAAAAATGGTATTATCAAAAAAACATCTTTAGAGGCATATACAAGACCGCGATCTAACGGTATTAACGCTATTACTGTTAAAGAAGGAGATACCTTGTTAGAGGCCTTAATGACTAGTGGTAAAGATGAAATTATGCTGGCTTCTAAAGCTGGTAAGGTGGTGCGCTTTAATGAAGAAAATGTACGACCAATGGGTAGAAACGCAGCTGGTGTAAAAGGAATTAATATTGCCGGTGTAGATGGTAATGAAGTAGTTGGTATGGTAGCCATTAATAATCCAGAGTCGAGTGTGTTGGTGGTATCCGAAAAAGGATATGGTAAGCGTTCGGATGTAGAAGAGTATAGAGTTACCAAGCGAGGAGGAAAAGGGGTGAAGACGATTAATATAACCGATAAAACAGGAGATTTAATTGCTATAAAGGATGTGATGGATGAGGATGGCTTGATGATTATCAATAAGTCGGGTATAATTATTCGCTTGGCGGTTAGTCAATTGAGGGTAATGGGTAGAGCAACACAAGGTGTTCGCTTAATTAACTTAAAAGGAAAAGATTCTATAGCAGCAGTGAGTAAAGTAGAAATTGATGAGGATGAGGAGGTAGATGAAGATGCGGTGGCCGAAGGGGCAGTTGCAACTGAAGGTGCTACTGACGGAGAAGTAGCGGCAAGTGATGTGGATGATGCAGGTGAGGCAGCAGCAGATGAAGAGGAAGAAGAAGCAAACGAAGAATAAAAAAATAATTAATAATAAAATTATATGTCAGAGAAAACAACGAGTCCTGAAATTCCAGCGAAGATGCAAAGGAACATTCTTATTTTATCTATCAATGAGTTTGTACTGTGTGCCTGGTTATTTTTCGTGCCCGCATTTTTCTTTAAAATGATTCACTGGGAGTACGATGCAGATCCTGTCTCTTATACACATCTGACGCTGCCGACGATGTGCGTTGTG
>CAXHCC010000053.1:0-15103 GCA_964014945.1 uncultured bacterium
TGGTAGGAGATGGGTCACCCATACATACACGGTATGCAGATGAACTAATTGTTCCAGTTGATGGTGATTTTACCTCAACCGTTGCAACATCTACTGCTGCTTGGGAACAAGTGTTCGCATCTTGCACGCTTACTAATGCATAGGTATACGTGGCCGCCGCACCCGTATTGGCCACTACATTTACGGTGCTTTCGCCAGGTGCCGAATTTACTGTTTGTGGCGCTCCGCCATCAATGGTATAGGTAAATATGTATGGTGTTACACCACCAGTACCTCTAAACAACACATTGGTATTTGCTGCACCCGTACAAACTAAGGTGTCGTTGCCCAATGAGCCGGTTGGCAATTCGTTAACAGTTACTGTTGCTGCTCCTGTTTGTGCTTGATCACAACCGGTAGCATCGCTTACATTGGTTAATGAATAAGTAAATGTACCTGTTGCTGCTGTTGATTGGGTAACTACCGTTGAAGTGCCCGAAGAAACAACTGTTTGGGCTGCGCCAGTAGCATCGATATACGAAAAGGTAAATGGTGCTGTGCCGGTTCCGGTAAAGGTTATATCAGTTGTACCTGGTGTAGCACATACTGTTGAGGTGCCAGTAATGGTTGCAGTTGGAGCTGGGTTAACGGTAACAGTTGCCACAGCTGGGGTTGCTTGTGTACAGCCTCCACTAACTGTAACACGTTCTAAATTATAAGCAAAAGTACCAACAACACCTGTTGGTGCCAATACCACAGTATCATCTGTGGTAGTAGTACTAATGGTATAGGTAGTGGTGCCATTAATATTGTAAACAAAGGTATAAGGCGGACTAGCATTGCTTCCCGTTAAGGTAACAGTAGGGGTTGCTGCATTTTGACAAACCGCAGCATCGCCAGCAATGGTAGCATTAGGTATACCATTAACCACTACAATAGTGCTATCTGGTGCAAATGGACAGGCGCCTGCAACAGGCGGACTAGAGTCGGTTACATCTACAAAATTATAGACAAACTTGCCAGCAGTAGTTGTAGGTGCATTAACAGTGGCAGTAGGATTATTAACGGTTAAAGTTTGGGTGTTAGCACCATTAACATTGTATACAAAATTATAGGGTGCAACACCTGCTGTTGTGGTAAAAGTAATAACAGGTTGCGGGTCGTTTTGACAAACCGTATCTCCACCAGAAATTCCAGCATCTAAACCAATAATGTTTAAAGTGCGCACTACGGTATCGTTACAAGTTGTACGTGTAATAACAACAGTAGGGGTATATACACCAGCTGCGCTGTACACATGACTGGCAGAGTCTAAGGTTACGGAATTAGATACAAATGTATTATTAGCTCCTGAAGCAGGGTCGCCAAAATCCCATACATAGCTTAATATGGTTTCATCTTGATCGTGTGTAGTTGTAAATCGTGTAGTACTTAAATAGCAAGTATCAATATAGTCCATTTCGGATGTATCCGGAATAATAAAACCAGAATACGCGCCGCCAATACCCACATTACCATTACTACCAATAATACTAGCTACCATGGCACCAGTTGATTGTATGTCCAAATTACCTGTTACCGCATCAATTTTGTAGGTGTCATAGCCTACACCTCCAGGTACAGTTTCGCTATTGGCTTGAGCAACACCATTAATTGTAAGGGTTGATCCTGCTTCCGTAAAAATTAATAATTGCGCATCATAGCTTAATCCACCGATGTCGTCAACTAAAGGAATGGTAATTTGTCGTGGTTGATAACAGTTAAATGGTGGCACCAAAATTAGCCCACCAGTATTATCGTTTGAAGGTGTTGGGTCGCCCAAAATTGTTTGATACAGATACACCGGTTGAGAAGTGGAAACCAGCATATTTTCATGAAAGCCATTGGCACCTGGAATGAAGTTTTCTTCTTCTATTCTAAAATAGTCTCCTGCATTTAATACGGTAGGGGTGGGTGTGCCATTTACCAAAGGATCTCCACCATTTACTTTAACAACAGTACCGTCAACGGTGGCAATAACAATGCCTTTTTCCATTGCGTTTTCGTCTGCTTGGCCATCTCTACCATTTCCTTTAATTAATATGTGGTCTTTTCCTAGTTTATTGATAGGCACTGCTTGATCAATATAAAAATCATCTCTTCCTGCTTGCAAGTTGCCATTATTAACAACAATTGAACCCGAACTTGCTTGAATAAGTGCACCAATAATGCCATCATCGTTTTCATCATTTGGGGCGTGGCTTTCAATACCAGCAATTACGTAGGACTCTCCTTTGTTTAAAGTAATTGGGCCAATGGCCCCGCCTGGATCAAATCTGTTGCCAACACCAACTCCTCCAGCATGAAGCGTTAACCCAGGAGGCAAATCGCTAATGTTAACTACCGTGCCATCTTCAGCAGCCATAAAGCTTAAGAAAAAGTTATAAGATCCTCCATTAACATCTATAATGTTTCCTCCTGCTCTAAAAGTGGTGCCTACCGAACCACCAGCTCCTTTAGAGGTTAGAATATCTCCTTGGTTGGAGTCTTTAACTCTAAAGCTAGCGGTTGTTTTTTTATCTGATGTAATGATTAAGCCTTTATCCGTAAGTACCGTACTTAACTCACCCACTTGCGTCATCATAACAGAGTTGTCAAGTGTGCCGGCGTGAAGTTCCACGTTATATTCAATTGGTGTAGTAGGCGTTATGGCCTGGGTTAGCACTAAGTTGCCAGCTCCATCCGTGATAGTTACGTTTACAGGGCCAGGGTCGGAAGTAGCAACGTATAAAAACTGTTCTTCTGCACCATTGGCTGCGCTATAGGTGTTGTGTAAGGGTGGAAAATAATGTAAAGTATCTGATTGTGCGGAAGCTTGTTTTGTGAAACCAATAAATAGTAATAGCGTGGCCATCGCAAAAAGCCACTTATTTAACCTGTTTGCACCTAAAAACTTCATTGTGAACTAATTCTTCTTTATATACAGTCAATTATACAACCTTAACTATCAAAAGCCTAAAAACAAAAGCAATTATAACATATGTTATTTAAAAATTGCTGCAAGTGTTGTCATTACTAGTGCTAAGACGTAATTACGGATTAAATAGTTGCATTCCTATGGGTGATTTTTTCTGTATATCCTGAAAGCCTGCAATAGCAACATTTTTGGAGGGTCGTTATAACAATAAAAATGAACTTAAAACTCAATATATTAGAGGGTTAAGTGTTTGTTGGTGAAATAGTTGGCTTGCAATCGTCTCCTGATAGCTATCGAGAGCTAGCCTGCCTCGCCGGCAGGCAGGCGCAGCAATCTATTAATTTCGAAGAGGAGATTGCCGCGTCGTAAATACTCCTCGCAATGACGGCAGAGAATGACCTCCTAACTACTCTAGGGTTCTCGTACTATTTTCTATCTCCAGCTGTACTACCTTTTCAATTCAACGGTAAATGAATATTTGTTAATGTTGTCTGATATATCCGTAAGTTCTAATACTACGAAGTAAGTACCCGTATTACATTCTAGCCCTGTACTTATGCTTCTTCCATCCCAACTATCATTAATCCCATTAATTTCACCAACTTTCAAGCCCCATCTATCAAAAATAGAAGCTTTTACCTCTGTAAGCCCATCTGGATCAATCCTAAATAGGTCATTTACATTATCATTATTAGGTGTAAATATATTTGGCAATGTAATTGCAAATGGCTGTACTGGATAGCTTATAGTATCATGGCATAAATTATTTGCTGAGGCAATTAATTGCACATCGTAGGAACCGGGCGCTTCAAATATTCGAGTTGGGTCGGTTTCCGTGCTGGTTGCTGCAGGATCTCCAAACGTCCAGGCATAGCTATCAGCATTAATACTGTTATTGGTAAAGTTAACAAGCAAAGGAGCTACGCCTTTATCTTTATCCATTATAAAGTCGGCTTCAGGTTTTAATACGTTAACGCTAATAGGGATTGTTACGGTACCCGTTGAAGCACAACTGGCCGACAAGCTGGTTAGCTCGTAATTATTAACAGCATGTACAGCAGGCGGTGTGCCACTAACCACATATGCGCCACCACCTAAGAAATCAAGTTTTAATCCTTGGTTTAGCGGGCTTAAACTCAAGCCATTTGCTGTACCAGAAATTGAATAAAAGAGACTATCAATTGCTTGGTTAGCACATAATGTAGGACTTGTGTCGGCGGTTCCTGTTTGTGTTATGGTATCTTTATTAACAATGATGGTTCCTGTTAAATTACTACTATTGCAACCTGCACTGCTTGTTGCTACCGTATAATTGAAAGTGCCTGCAACTGTTGGCGTGCCTGAAATAGTTAATCGGTTAAGGCCTGGGATGCCTATTACGCCAGCAGGTAAGCCTGTTGCATTTGCTCCCGTTACAAATGCTGGTAGGGTGTAAACAATATCCGTTATAGCTGTATTAATACATACTGTTTGCATGTTGCTACCACCCGTTGCACTGGCCAACCCAATTGTAAGTACGCCCGTAATAACGCTATTGTTACTACAGCCCCCACCTGTTGTGGTTATGGTATAGGTAAAAGTACCCGATTGTGTTGGTATGCCACCTATGGTAAGTGTATCTAATGCAACATTTGTAGTAGGCAATAGCCCTGGTGGCAAGCCTACCACTGTTGGTGTTCCTCCTCCGGCATAGGCATATTTAATATCATTAATAGCCGCACCTTCACATACATCTTTGTTGTCATCACCCGGGTTAACCACACCCACACCAATGGTTAATGATCCAATAAAGGATGACGGAACGCCACATGTTCCGGCAGGCACATTAACGGTATAGTCGTATGTACCACTTACTGTAGGAGTACCTGCAATAGTTAGTGTGTCGTTTGTAGCGTTTATTGATTCGAACAAGCCCGGAGGTAAACCTGTTGCTGTAGCTACACCACCACCAGCGTAAGCATATTTAATAGTTGGAGTTAGTGCCTCGTTAAAACATACCGTTTTATCATCATCCCCTGGCGTAACCACTCCAGTACCAATGGTTAACGATCCATTAATGCTTGACTGAGCACCACATGTTCCGGCAGGCACATTAACGGTATAGTCGTAAGTACCGCTTACGTTAGGTGTACCTGTAATGGTTAGTGTGTCGTTTGTAGGGTTTGTTACACCGTTTAAGCCCGGAGGTAAACCGTCTGCTGTAGCTACACCACCACCCGCGTAAGCATATTTAATAGTTGGAGTTAGCGGCTCATTAAAACAAACCGTTTTGTCGTCATCTCCTGGCGTAACTATACCCACACCAATGGTTAATGATCCAATAAAGGTTGACGTTGTACCACAGGTTCCAACAGGTACATTAATGGTATAGTCGTAAGTGCCACTTACGGTAGGAGTACCGGCAATAGTTAGGGTGTCGTTTGTAGCGTTTATTGTTTCTAACAAGCCCGGAGGTAAACCTGCTGCGGAAGCTACACCACCACCCGCGTAAGCATATTTAATAGTTGGAGTTAGTGGCTCGTTATAACACACCGTTTTGTCATCATCTCCTGGTGTAACTACTCCAGCACCCACAGTTATTTCCCCAAAAATGGTACTAAGTGTAGCACAACTAGTAGAGGTAATGGTATAATTGTGAGCACCAGTGACCGTAGGTGCACCAAGAATGATCAAGGTGTCATTACTTGCGTTTACAGAGTCCCTTAATCCTGTAGGCAAGCCAGTAACAACGGGCACTCCACCCCCTGCATACGAGAATAATATTGGGGTAATAAGTTCGCCTTCACATACTGTTTGGTCATCTGTTCCCGGAATAACCGGCCCAATACCCACCGTAATTACTCCTGTTAAATCAGTAGGAGTGGTACAAGTACCTGGCGTACTTACAGTATAACCAAAGGTACCTTCAACCGTAGGGGTTCCAGAAATGGTAAACACGTTATTGATATAAGCACTACTTACACCATTTGGCAAAGGAGTTACCGTTGCATTGCTACTGCCTATTGCGTAGGTAATATCTGTAATCGCTGTGTTTTTACATACCACTTGATTATCGGTACCTGGAGCAGAACTTAAGCTTGCGCCTGAAGTAATGGTGCCAACTGCTTGTGTTTGGTTGCACGAACCAATGGTTTGTACCGTATAATTATACACCCCATCTACACTAGGCGTACCTGTTATAGTTATAGTGTTGGTACTCGCGCTTTGTGTAACGCCGGTAGGTAAACCAGTAATAGTATAACTAGTAGCTCCTTCGTTATAGGTATAGGTAACGTCGGTAATGGCATCCCCTTTACAAACAGTTTGGTTGTCTGTACCCACTGCGGAAGTAAGCACTAAGTTAGCATCTGGATTAATGGTAGCTAATATATCTTCACCAGCCGGATCATTACATCCCAATGCAGTTGATATATAATTGTAGGTAACCACAATTGGAGAGGTAGTGGTATTGGTTAATGTTTCATTGATGTTACCTGTGCCGGTAGAAGTCGCCTCTATTATACCCGCTTGCCCCAATCTAGTCCATGCAAAAGTAGTACCCGGTGTAACACTGGTAGGAGTGTAGGTAACTGCCCCAATAGCACTACATATGGTTCCGCCCGCTCCAGCGCCAGTTGCACTGCTTAATACAGGTAATACATTTACCGTTAAATCAGCTACATCACTAGTAATATTAGGACCACAAGCCGGTATCATAACCGAGCGGTACTTATAACCACTATGGGCAACCGTTGGGTTACTTACGGTTAATTCAGATGTGTTGTAATTGGAATAAATTGGTCCAGCACCTGCAGCCACAATTGGGTTATAAACCCCGCCGCCATCAGTACTTACTTCCCAAGTATAGGTGTTTACATTAGCAGCGGTTACTGTAAAAGTAACAGCGGTACCTGCGCATGTTGTAGCAGAAGCAGGAGTACCGTTGGTATATGAAATAGCCGCACCGGTAACGGTAACGGTAGCCGTACCAGCTGTAAAACCAGTAGTACGTTCACATCCAAACGCGTCTGTAACTTTAGCTAATGCATACACCGATGTAACGGTAGGCGTAGAAACTGGCAATGAATATGGTACTCCGCTGTTTACGCCTGCTTGTGAAGCAGTAGTATCTACCACAAATGGTCCTGTACCAGCAGTTGCCGTCCAGGTTAATTGACCGAAAGAGCCAGCATCACCCGCACAACGTGTATTACCTGTAAAGCTACCTTGTGGGTTAGGCCGAACAACCGGCACTACATTTTCATTATTAGAACAGCCATTAGCAGTAGAAGTATATACGTAAGTAACATTTACATTAGAAGCACTGGTACTGGTTAATACTTCATTAACGCCACCTGTACCTGTTGTAGTGGCTTCAGAAATATCGGCATTGGCACTTCTTGCCCAAGTAAAGGTGGTACCCGCCACATTACCTGTAGGTGTGTAGGTAAAACTGGTACCACTACAAATGGTAGATGGACTTGTACTACTTGATAAGGTAGGAGTTGGGTGCACCGTAACAACAACGTTTTGACTAGCACTTGTACATGTTGCCGAAGTGGTAATATAGGCATAGGTAACATCTATAGAAGCATTGCTACTATTGGTTAATGCTTCACTTAGGTTTCCAGTACCTGTGGTACCCGCTGGGGCAATGTTGGCAACAGTTGCTCTACTCCATGCAAATGTAGGAGCAGGAGATCCGCTGGTTGCGGTATACGTAAATGTAGTGGCAGAACAAATATCAGCCGGTGTTAAGCTACTGCTCAAACGTGGGTAAGTAAACGTATGGGTATTACCAGCACCTGCAGCACCTGCTTTAGCACCCGATACTAAGCTAATACTGTTAGTGGTTATGGCATTAACGCTTATCGTATTTCCATCAGTTGGAGTGGCATCTACATCCGCTACAATCCAAAAATAAGAGGTGGCGCTCGCGTTTAATAATTGTGATACAGCGGCAAACGATTCCGTTGTTCCGTTGCCACCTGTAGGTGTTAAATCATTAGCAATTTTAGTAGCACTACCTAAATTATTACTGGTGTTGTACCATAATTCAAATTGATCCACATCTGCCGCTGCATAAGTACCTCCAGTGGTAAAGGATAAACCGTTAAAGGTTCTATCACCTGTACCTGCGTCTATGGCTACCGTAAATTCATAAATTGGCTGCTTGGTTGACCCATAGCATAAAACACCTGCAGTAGAAGTTCCTGATCCAAGTGTAGCCGTAAAAGCACTTTGGTATCCAATTGAAAAGAAAGTAGCATTGGCTAAATCTACACCACTTGCCGACCATACATTGTCACCACCTACTAAATCACCGTTGGTGCCATCATCGTATAAGGTAATAATTCCGTTGGCGCCAGCCCCCAAGTTTACATTGTCGCTATACATCAACACATAGTTGGTTGCACTTCCGGTTAGGGCCGGCACATCAAAATCAGCATCTGCTACATCAAATGCAAAAGTACAAGCACCAACATCACCAGTTTCTTGCAATTTCCACGTTCTGGTTACTTTTGAATAGTTGGTTGGAGCATTGGTAGTGGTATATGTTGCAGCATTGCCATCATTACCCCAAATAAAATATTCTTTATCTGCTATATCCACAAACGTGTTGGCAGCATTTGTTCCTTCACCATCTGCTTGCACATATAAGATGCCTTCACGGGTTTGCGATTTGGATTTTACTTGTCCTAAGGCTTCGGCATCATCTCGCCCTATGCCTGCAATCCCAGTTCCATAGCCTGCGTTAGTCGTACCATTCCAAATAACGTTACCATCGGTATCAACATAGTTGGTAGCCACCGTTTGGTCTATAGAAACACCGTACTTAACAGCAAGGTAAGTCTCTACTTTTAACCTGTCCGCATTAGAAAGTTGTTGTTCATAAACAATCACTTCTTGGTATTCATACGGCCCACCGTCATCACCACCATCGGTGTCGGTATTTAAATGAAAGTTATTACCGTTATTGGGTGGCGTATGCGAAGTTTCGGCAATTGTTTTACCATTTACATAATAGGGATATGTGGATGCAACACCAGTTGTATATAAAAAGGCCAAAATATTATCCTGAGAAGGGTCTAACAGGTTACTGGCATCTGAAGCAACATTGAAATGATACATGCCAGCACTGGTGGCATTATTTACATAAGGTCCTCTATGTCCTAAATTGGTACTGGTAGCAGATAATGTACCATCAGAAAATTGCCCCATTACATTATAACCAGTGTTTACCGTTTCACCAGCCATTGCTTTAACCTTAAAAAAGTTGGAAACGCCTGTGTTGGCTTCATCATGCCCGTTCATAACGTTTAATTGGGCCAAGCCAGCATCTTTTCGCATCGCCACTGCTGGATTGTAGTTACTTGCTTCTGCAACATAAGTAGGTGCTACTGCATGGCCTGGAAATGCAACTAAATCATCTAATTGACCACCGATGCCCAAGTTCTGCCAAAAAGTGATGGCGGCAGCATTGGTGGTAGTACTGGTACCTGCATCTGCCTTGTTCCACACTTTTAATGCCGCAGATATTCCGCCCGGTGCAACTACATTATTTGCACCTAAGGTAAAAATGGCACCATCCGCCATGTTTATACCATTTATCGTCCAAATATTATCACCTGAAACATCATCGCCGTTGGTTCCGTTATCATACAATTGCACTGGGGTTTCATCGCTTAAATCTAAATCACCATCGGTATCGTAAAGTAAGAAATACGATTCTGTTGTAGAACCGTTAGAAGGCACATTAAATTCTGGATCATCTACATCAAATGCAAAGGTACAAGTACCTACATCTCCATTGTTTTCTTCAACTCTCCATTGTCTAGATAATAAGGAATAGGTACCTGGGCCTCCTGTTGTCCAATTACTAGCACCGCCGTTGTTTCCCCAAATAAAATATTCTAAATCGGCTATATCTGTAAATGCATTAGCCGCATTGGTTCCTTCTCCTTCTGCTTCAACTATTAAAATTCCTTCTGGTGTTTGGCTTTTGGTTTTAACCTGGCCCAGCTCTTCTGTATCATCTCTACCTATACCCGCAATACCAACGCTGTAGGTGCTATTGGTTGTAGCGTTCCATATTACAGAACTATTGGTAGCTAGGTAGTCTAAGGCAGCTGCACTTTGGTCTAAAGGAACACCATATTTAATGGCTAAATAGGTGTTAATTCTTTGTATTTCATTATCTGTTAAACTATAACTGCTATAAATTATAATCTCGGGCATGATACCGTCAATGGTTTGCCCCGTATTGTTTCCATCTTCATTGGCTCCAATTGAAATAACGTAGTTGGCATCGCTATTTGCTATGGCTACTCGTCCATCAGTGGTACTGGATTTCTCTTCTTTAAAAGCTCCGTTTTTATAATTTACAAGTCTGCCATCGGTAGCACCAGCGGCGTTATTAAAGCCACCCGTAAAAATGGTATTCACATTCGTTGAAACGGTTTGCGTAGTGTGGTATCCTGTAGTTTCCCAGTTGGTATTGTCTAATACCACCCCAAACCTATTGGCTGTTCCTAGATAGTTTACTTCAAATGCAGGATAATCAAAATGACCCATTTGACAAGCTGTACCCTTGTTGGTGGTAGTAGTGTTTACCATGTAGAAGCACATTATTGGAGAAAAGTCAGAGAAAAACTCGTTTTCAACCGCCGAACGATATTCGACCCCACTATCATCATTGGCATAAGTAATACTTGGGTTGTAGTTAGCGGTAGGATCAACAGCAATATAGGTGGGCTCATCATTATCTTGTTTGGTAAATGTTTCACCTGCGTTGGCTTGGTTAACCCATGCCGTTACATCGGCACCCGAAGTGGTTACAGCATCATCTGCTTTTAACCAAATTTTAAGGTTAGCACTAACACCGCCAGGGCTTTGGGCGTATGCATTAACAGTGGTTAATGCCACAAATGATAGGATGAGTAAGAATGCTTTTTTCATATGTATATAACTATAAGATGCCAAAAACAGGCATTTAGTTGTTTTAAAGATCGTTATCAATATATATTGATAACGCGGAATTTACAACAATGGTTGTCAGGCTATTGTTGCTAAAGCAAGCAGCACAACAACAATGAAATAATTTGTATAAATACATGAAATACAACATGTAAAGGGTTGTAAATTTATCTTTTGACTTACCTTTTCAAGGGCTTGCATTTGCTGTTTTGGTTTTTGTTTTATGCATGGCAGGGGATTGGGCTTCGGTTAGAATAGATCCTCGTCTGGTAGAGTTGCAGGCATCTGGTTTAGTAAATCGATGTTTGCTGAGTCCTGTTCTTCGAAAGGTTGTTTTGTTCCTTTTGGGCTTCGTATTGGCTGGATTCCACGTTCTGATTATCAGGACTCTGAGTGACTTCTTCTCGATAGTTATCGGGAAGTTATCGGTACTAATAAGGCGGGGGTGTGTAACAAAGGGTGCTTAAACACACCCCCAGTCCCTCTCAAGAGGGGAGATAGTACGCTGCTCAGAATGACAAATTAAAGCGCAGAAGGTTTTATCAAGTCGTCATTGTGAGCGCAGCGTGGCAATCTGTTTAATTGGAAGGAGTATATAGTGCGGTCATTGAGAGGTTCCGATGGCAATTGGGACGAAATGAAGGGCTTTGTAAGGGTGTTTGTTCCTTTTACCTTAACGCAAAACGAACCCAATAGGTCAAGGCTTACAAGCAGCAGCTGCTGCATTCTTCGTAAATCATAAGTGCAGCCGTTTGATCTCCAACGGAGCTAAACGGTTTTACTAATGATTAATCTTGAATTTATTGCCGCTTCTTGAATGCCGTTTGGGCTTCGGAAGTATAATTGGTGTGGTCATTGTGGTGAAGGGGTTATTCTTCTACTCGTCTCCCTCCCGATAGCGATTGGAAGCGAGCCCAGCGTAGGAGGACTACCTTCTAAGCCCTACCTCTTCAATTCAAGGGTAAATGAGTATTGGGTAATGACACCGGTAAAATCTTCTGTTTCTAAAACAACAAAATAGGTGCCTTCACTGCATGGTACTCCTGTGGATATTCCGTTGCCATCCCAACTATCGTTAACACCAACCAACTCTCCTACTTTTTTACCCCAACGATCGTATATGGTAGCTGATAAATCGCTTAGTCCGTCATCTTTAATTTTAAACACGTCATTGTATCCATCTTCATTTGGTGTAAATACATTAGGCAATGTAATGGAGAATGTTTGAATCGGGTAGCTAATGGTATCATGGCACTGGTTGTTGGCAGATGCTATGAGCTGTACGGTATAAAAAGTTGATTTATCAAAGATATGTGATGGGTCTGTATCAGTACTTGTAACTGTATCCGTTGGGCTTGCAAATGACCATGCATACGTGTCGGCAAAATTACTGCTATTGGTAAAGTTAACAGTTATTGGTGCCACCCCTTTGTCATTGTCCATTACAAAGTTAGCTTCCGGCTTTAATACCACAATTGTGATGGATTGTGTAACCGCACCAGTAGTTGTACAACCCGTTGAGGTGCTTGTTACTACGTAATTGTTAACAGCATTAACAGGTGGTGGCGTACCACTTACAACATAGGTGCCACCGCCTAGCGCATCCATTTTTAAACCTTGGTTTGTAGGACTTAAACTTAAGCTGCCCGCGGTACCAGAAATAGAATAAAATAAGCTATCAATTGGCTGATTGATACATAAGGTTTGCATCGTATCGGCAATACCCGTATGGGTAATAGTATCTTGGTTAACCGTAATGGTGCCTGTTAGAATACTTGGGTTGTTACAAACAGCACTAGAGGTAGTTACTGAATAATTAAACACTCCTGCTACGGTTGGCGTACCAGCAATTGTGTATTGGTTAAGGCTAGGAGTTCCTGTAACACCATTTGGTAAACCAGTTGCATTTACTCCGGTAACAAGTCCAGGTAGCGGATAAATTATATCGGTTATAGGCTCATTAATACAAACCGTTTGTGTAGTACTTCCACCTACTGCATTGTTAATGCCTACAGTAATAACCCCCGCAAAATTACTACCAGCTCCACAACTACCTGCTGTGGTAATTACCACATAATTAAAAGTACCTGAAGCTGTTGGTATACCACTTATAGTAACCGTATCGTTTGTAATATTTTGTGCAAAGTTTAAGCCGGCTGGCAAACCGCTTACCGTAGCATTTCCACCCCCTGCATAAACGTATACAATATCGTTTATGGCTTCACCTTCACATACTTCTTGTACATCGGAACCTAAGGTAACCACACCCACGCCAACAGTAACAGAACCAACAAAACTAGAACCATTACCACAAGTACCCGCCGTTATAGTAACGGTATAATCAGATGTGCCGCTAACAGTTGGTGTACCACTTATTGTAATTGTATCATTGGTCACATTTTGTAATGCACTTAAGCCAGTAGGCAAACCAGTAACGTTTGCATTACCACCACCCGCATAAGCGTATTGAATTGGTATTATAGGGTCGCCTTGGCAAACTGCTTGGTCATCCGCTCCAGCTGTAACAACGCCTACACCAACGGTAAGTGATCCTACAAAACTTGACCCAGATCCACAGGTACCTTGAGTTGTTATTACGGTATAGTCAGACGAACCAGAAACGGTTGGTATGCCGCTTATGATTAATGTGTCATTCGTAATACTTTGTGTTTGAGTTAATCCAGCAGGCAAACCAGCCACTGTTGCATTTCCACCACCTGCATAGGAGTATACAATAGGCGTAATTGGGTCTCCTTGGCAAACGGTTTGGTCATCCGTACCTAAAGTTGTAACGCCCACACCTACAGTAATTGACCCTACAAAACTGGAGCCATTACCACAAGTACCTGCAGTAGTTGTAACCGTATAATCAGATGACCCAGAAATGGTTGGTGTACCACTTATTGTGATTGTATCGTTGGTAGCATTTTGTACAGCATTTAATCCAGTTGGCAGTCCAGTAACGCTTGCATTACCACCTCCTGCATAAGAGTATACAATAGGGGTAATTAGGTCGCCATCACACACGGTTTGGTCGTCTGTACCTAAAGTAGTAACTCCCACCCCAACAGTAATTGACCCTACAAAACTAGAGCCATTACCACAAGTACCTGCAGTAGTTGTAACCGTATAATCAGATGACCCAGAAATGGTTGGTGTACCACTTATTGTGATTGTATCGTTGGTAGCATTTTGTACAGCATTTAATCCAGTTGGCAGTCCAGTAACGCTTGCATTACCACCTCCTGCATAAGAGTATACAATAGGGGTAATTAGGTCGCCATCACACACGGTTTGGTCATCTGTACCTAAGGTAATAACGCCCACCCCAACAGTGATTGACCCTACAAAACTAGAGCCCGAGCCACAAGTACCTGCCGTTGTTGTTACGGTATAATCAACAGCACCACTTACGGTTGGTGTACCACTTATTATGATTGTATCATTGGTAGCGTTTTGCACTGCATTTAATCCAGTAGGTAAACCGGTAACGGTAGCATTACCACCTCCTGCATAAGAGTACACAATAGGCGTAATAAGATCACCATCACACACGGTTTGGTCGTCCGTACCTAAAGTAGTAACGCCTACCCCAACGGTAAGTGCGCCTACAAAACTAGAGCCCGAGCCACAAGTACCTGCCGTTGTTGTTACGGTATAATCAACAGCACCACTTACGGTTGGTGTACCACTTATTATGATTGTATCATTGGTAGCGTTTTGCACTGCATTTAATCCAGTAGGTAAACCGGTAACGGTAGCATTACCACCTCCTGCATAAGAGTATACAATAGGGGTAATTAGGTCACCATCACACACGGTTTGGTCGTCCGTACCCAAAGCAGTAACACCCACTCCAACAGTAAGTGAACCCACAAAACTAGAGCCCGAACCACAAGTACCTGCCGTTGTAGTAACGGTATAATCAGATGATCCAGAAACAGTTGGTGTTCCACTAATTGTGATTGTATCATTGGTAGCGTTTTGCAATGCGCTTAATCCAGTAGGCAATCCAGTAACGCTTGCATTCCCACCACCCGCATAAGAGTACACAATAGGCGTAATAAGATCACCATCACACACGGTTTGGTCGTCCGTACCTAAAGTAGTAACGCCTACCCCAACGGTAAGTGCGCCTACAAAACTAGAGCCCGAGCCACAAGTACCTGCCGTTGTTGTTACGGTATAATCAACAGCACCACTTACGGTTGG
>CAXHCC010000054.1:0-15028 GCA_964014945.1 uncultured bacterium
AAAGGATTGGGTAGTGTTTCAGCTGTTGATATTGAAAAAATAATTCCTAACAAAAAACTTTCCATTAAGAAAGGGGGGATTGCACCAATTGGTTCTTACAAAGGCACATGGATTTTTAAGCAATTAAAAGCAATAGGGGATAGGTTTGGTTTTGATTTAGATACAGCGCTAGATCAGATTTCGGAAGAGGCATTAGACGTGATTTTGTATGGAACCGATGAAATTATAAAAGTTAAAGAAATGACGGATAACTCTATGTCGAGTTATGGTGTTGCTTTTGAAGGAGTTGTACGGTTTATTGAAAAACATAATGACGAGCAGAGTTCACCGACAATTGAGAAGTGGATTCAAAGTTTTATGAATAAGATTGAATGCTCAAAATGCAAAGGAGACCGGTTAAAGAAAGAGTCGTTGTTTTTTAAGATAGATAACCATAATATAGCTGAACTATCAAATATGAGTATTTCTGAACTCAATAATTGGTTTATTGGGATTGAGGAAAAGTTAAGCGAAAATCAAAATATTATCGCCAAGGAGATATTGAAGGAGATTCGATCCCGAATTAACTTTTTGTTAGATGTTGGTTTAGACTATTTGAGTTTAAATCGTGGCTCAAGAAGTTTGTCGGGAGGAGAAGCTCAAAGAATAAGACTTGCTACTCAAATTGGTTCTCAATTGGTAGGGGTGCTATACATATTGGATGAACCCAGTATAGGATTGCATCAACGTGATAATGATAGGTTAATATCAGCGTTAAAAAAGTTACGTGATGCTGGTAATTCCATAATTGTTGTTGAGCACGACAAGGAAATGATTGAAGCGGCGGATCATGTTATTGATATAGGGCCTGCAGCTGGAGTGCATGGTGGCGAATTAATTGCTCAGGGAAGTCCAAAGGAAATATTGAAATTCAATACCCTTACTGCAGATTACATAAATGGAAACAAAAAAATTGAGTTTTCTAAAACTAGACGAGAAGGAAATGGAAAGCACCTTCAATTATTTGGTGCATCAGGGAATAATTTGAAAAATGTTTTCGTAAGCCTTCCTCTTGGTAAATTTATTTGTATTACTGGTGTTTCTGGAAGTGGTAAATCAACACTAATAAATGAAACGCTTTATCCTATCCTAAGCAAAACATTTTATCGAAGTGAAAAAACACCAATGCCTTATAAGTCCATAAAGGGTATAGAGCATATTGACAAAGTAATAGATATTGATCAATCTCCCATCGGTAGGACGCCAAGGAGTAATCCAGCAACGTATACGAATGTATTCGCTGACATAAGGAAGTTATTTATTGAAGTGCCTGAAGCTAAAATTAGAGGATATAAGCCTGGACGTTTTTCATTTAATGTAAAAGGTGGGAGATGTGAAACATGTAAAGGGGCAGGGCTTAGAACTATAGAAATGAACTTTTTACCTGACGTATATGTGAACTGTGAAGTGTGCAATGGTAAAAGATATAACAGAGAAACGCTTGAAATTAGGTATAAAGGAAAATCAATAAGTGATGTGCTTAACATGACCATAAACATGGCCGTAGCGTTTTTTGAGAATATCCCTCATATATATCAAAAGGTAAAAGCAATGCAAGATGTTGGGCTTGGTTATATCAGGCTAGGGCAACCAAGTACAACTCTTTCAGGAGGGGAAGCACAAAGAGTAAAATTGGCAACTGAATTGTCAAAAAAAGATACCGGTAACACATTTTACATATTAGACGAACCAACAACAGGATTGCATTTTGAGGATATTAGAATATTACTTGAAGTGCTAAATAAGTTGGTAAATAACGGTAATACTGTATTGGTGATTGAGCATAATATGGATATAATTAAAGTAGCCGACCATATTATTGATTTGGGGCCAGAAGGTGGTAAAGGTGGAGGTAATATTATATGTGAAGGTACCCCGGAAGCTGTTAGTGAGAATAATGAAAGCTATACGGCCAAATTTCTAAAGAGCGAACTTTTTTAGCATATTCGCGTACAAGACATACGCTACCACCTTATAACCATTCCTATAAACATGACAGAAAAAGACGAAGAAAAAATACGAAAAGCATTTGCGGCAAAAGATTGGAGTGATATTAAAGCTTCTGACTCATGGCAAATTTTTAAGATAATGAGTGAGTTTGTTGAGGGATTTGATAACATGGGGAGGATTGGCCCTAGTGTTTCTATATTTGGATCTGCACGTACTAAGGAGGGTAATATCTACTATAAGCTTGCTGAGGATATTGCATATAAGCTTACGTTGGAAGGGTACGGTGTTATAACTGGAGGGGGTCCGGGTATTATGGAGGCCGCAAATAAAGGAGCACAAAAAGGAGGAGGTAAATCGGTAGGTTTAAATATTGAACTACCATTTGAACAAAAGTCGAACCCTTTTGTAGATTCCGACAAGAATATAAATTTTGCTTACTTTTTTGTAAGAAAAACAATGTTTTTAAAATACTCTCAAGGATTTATAGCAATGCCTGGCGGTTTTGGTACTATGGACGAGCTGTTCGAGGCCATTACTTTAATTCAAACAAACAAGGTTGCAGAGTTTCCAATTGTTCTGGTAGGTAAAAACTATTGGAAAGGTCTGATCGAATGGTTGAATGAAACCATGTATTTGGAAGAAAAGAATATTAGCAAAAGTGATTTCGCATTATTTGAGTTGGTTGACACTGCAGATGAAGCAGTGAAAATAATTACAGATTTTTACTCCAAGTATTTATTAAAACCCAACTTTTAAAACAAGAAAGTTATCTTCAATTTTATCCTTAGAAAAGTTAATAGTTGATGTAGTAAATTACCATTTGTAAGTTGTGGTAATTATTGATTATGAAAGGCCGTTATCGTTTTGTTAAGCTACTTTTTACGATCAAAACCATGGGCTGACATATGTTATCGCTATAAGCCTTATTAACAAACTGGTGTGTACAATTATCTGGTAGTCACCTTTAAACAGAGCATCTTAATAACATATTTTTGATTTCAAGATAAAGTGTAAGGGAATTGTAAATCCTACAAACTAACTTGAATGAAAAATATTTATAGCTTATTAAGTATTATTTTATGTTTTGGTTTTGCTGGGAAGATTAATGCCCAGAGTAACTCAAAATCTTCAAAGCAACTACCTTCTTTAAATGCAGCTGTAGGTATTATGTCTTTCGGAGGCGATATTGGCCCAAGCAAATTTTCAAAACAAAGGGTTGGTTATAATTTTTCCGTATCTCAAGGTATAGGTAGATATATGGAGCTATCATTAGGCGTATTGCTGGGAACTATTACGGATAGCGAAAAAAGTAGTACAAGTAATAATAACTTCGAATCGAAAATTACCCAGCCCGAATTTAAAGTGGAATTTCATTTGGATAAAACCATTACTCCATTTATTGCATCGGGAGTAGGTTATTTATTGTTTGATCCGTTTGGTGATTTGCTTGATGCAAATGGGAATCAATATTATTATTGGTTGGATGGTAGTATCAAAGATATTGATGAGAATGCTCCGAATGCTTCAAGTGCTGTGGCAATTAAACGGGACTTTACTTATGAAACAAAATTAACAGACTCACTAATTAACTATGAAAGAAACACGCTAACTGTTCCTTTGTCGGCTGGAATTAAAGCAAATTTAAAATATGGGTTTTCATTAAAATTAGGTGCTACCTATTATTTAACCTTTACAGATTGGATTGATAATGTTAAGTCTGGAGGAAATGATGCCCTTTTATATTCTAGTCTTGCCCTTAAGTACACTTTTGGAAAAGCTGCTTCAGAAGAAGGCTCAATTCAAATTTCTGGAGATGATTCTGACAATGATGGGGTAAGTGATCTCGATGATATGTGTCCTGGAACACCTGAAGGTTTGACTGTTGATAAACGTGGATGCCTAATAGATAAAGACGAGGATGGCGTGCCCGATTATAAAGACGTAGAGTTGGATACTGAAAAGGGCGCAGTTGTTGATGAAAATGGTGCAACTCTTACAAAAGAAATGCAAGTACAAAAGCATAAAGAGTTTAATGAATTAGCTTCAGGTGACTTAAAATCATTTAAAGAAAAATACGGAGATGATGACTCAGCTAATTCCAATAACGAAGTTGAGAATAGTAATGATGGAACAGATGTAAGTAATAAGGATATGGACGCTAGTTCTGAGAACAACATACCTATGGAACTAAGGCTTTTTGATAATAATAGTGATGGCGTAATTACTACCACTGAAATTAATAGTGGAATTGATAGGTTTTTTGAAGGAGAGGAGGGGATAACTGTGGACAAATTAAACAAGTTAATAGATTACTTTTTTGAACAATAAAATAATCCAATTATGTTAAAGTTTATTACAATTATACTAAATGCGCTATTGCTTTTATTTTATCAATTGTTTTTTACAAATGAAGTTACTGTAGATATTAATTTGCCCGCCGAGGTACAGGTAAATACAGAATTTACTGTTGAATTAACAGTAAATAAGTCCAACATTTCGAGCTATGCCTCTCTTAAACAAAAACTACCGGAGGGTTTTACTGCCGTTGGTGTTGAAACAAAGGGAGCTTCGTTTACCTTTAATAATCAAACAGCCAAGTTTATTTGGATGGCTCTACCTTCTGATGAAAGTTTTACGGTTAAATACAAAGTTAAAGTTGATCAAAGTGCAAAAGGAGAACATATTTTAGGAGGACAATTTTCTTGGGTTGATAACAACGTGAAGAATGTTGCAAAAATTCCTCCCACATCAATAAAAGTGATTGATGGTACTGAAACCGAGCCTGTTGTGGCTGATGTTCCTGTGGAAGAATTAGATACTAAAATGCCAGAAGAAGTAGAGGTGATGTGTGTTCGGAATGCTCCCAATATCATTTCTGCTTCAGATGAGTTTGTTGTTGAAATTCTTATAAAAAAAGGAACTACATCAGGCTTTGCTAAATTAACGGATATTTTACCTGAAGGGTTTGTAGCAACGGCAATAGAATCAGCAGGTGCCAGTTTTAAATTTGAAAATCAACAAGTTAAATTTATTTGGATGTCGGTTCCTTCTCAACAAGAGTTTAAAGTGTCTTATAACGTTAAAATAACCAACCAAGGTATGAATGGAGAGAAAAGTTTCGAAGGTGTTTATTCATATGTGAATGAGGATAATAGAGAGACATACTTTATACATCCTTTTTATATTAACGTGGAGCCAAGTGAGTTAATGGCGGATTCTAATGAGGAGGAATTGGGTGATAATATTGGACTAGCCGAAGGCACTTCAGATGAGATGAATGAGACTGTGGTTTCAACCATGAAACCGGATGAAACACTAAGTAATGATGCAACGGCAACATATGTGCCTTCCAATAATAATGCATCTATTCAATACAAGGTTCAGGTATTGGCATTAAGAAATGCGAAAAATTCTGATGTAGTTGCGAATTATTTTGGGTTAAATCAAGATATTGCTACCGAGATGGGTGGAGGGTTTACAAAATATGTGGTGGGTAGTCATTATGAATATAAAGCAGCGCGCGATAATCGTGAATCATTAAAGAACAATGATAAAATTATTGGTCCATTTGTAACAGCCTACAATTCAGGACAACGGATAACTGTTCAAGAGGCGTTGATGATTTCAAATCAACAATGGTATAGGTAAACTTCTGTTTTAATTTAGGCAAGTTGTAATTTGGTAAACAAAAGCTTGCTTTTTTGCTATATTTGTTTCTATGAGAAGTAAGGTGGGTGCTTTATTTGTGTTGTGCTGTTTAATTGCAAATACAATCGTTGCAAAGGAATGGTCTCTTAGTTTCAATAACAATGATTCTTCCAATGTTAATTTTGAGGAAGGGACTCCTGAATGGAATTTGCCGTTATTTACTCCGTCTAGTTCAATTACCTGGCCAACATTAGGCTTAGGGATAGGCGTGTTTTCTTTTAGAGGTGATGTTTACGAGAATAAAAGGAGGTTACAATCTCCAGCTATAAGTAGAATAGCCTATGAGCTTTACCTTTCGCAAGCAATAAATGATAATTTGAGCGTTAATTTCAACGTTCTTTTTGGTACAATGGGCTCAAGTGTACGTTTTGGTGATGGAGGTGTTAGTAATGCCAATTTTGAGTCCGAAATTCGTGCATTAAGTGTTGTTGGAATGTATGAGTTTGGGCACCTTTTTAAAGGAGGTCATATTATTAATCCATACGTTACTATAGGTTTGGAGTCGTTTGAATTCTCCTCTAAATCAGATTTGTTTGATGGTTCAGGAAATCGCTATTATTATTGGGAAGATGGGAGTATAAGAAGTTTGTCGGAGTTTGATGCAAACGCTGCGAATGCAGTTATATTGCAACGCGACTTTACATACGAAACCGATTTAAGAGAGGAGAATGTGGATCTTTACGGAAAGTATTCTGAGAAATCATTTGCTATACCAGTTGGTATTGGTGCCGAGTTTCCGCTAAACGATTTTCTTAAATGGAAGCTTAGTACTGTTTTTCACATAACATTCACAGATTACATTGATGGGGTAGTGCGATCAAGCAATAAGCCTGATATTACGGATAATGACTTTTTCTTGTTTACATCCTGTGGTTTGAGTTATAATTTTGGGTTACTAGGAGGAGCTGGTTCTCAATCAGAAGATGATTCGTACGGAGAAGGAGTAGACTTTTTAGCGCTAATGACAGATGATATGGATGAGGATGGTGTAATGGATATTTGGGATGAATGTCAAGGAACTCCTTATGGGGTTGATGTAGATACACTAGGATGCCCGTTTGATGATGATAATGATGGGATACCAAATTATAGAGATAGAGAAAAGTTTTCAAGAGAAGGAGCTATAGTTGATGTTTATGGTGTTGAGCTAACAGATTCCGTATTAGCATATGAATATGATAGATATGTTAATTATATACCTGATATGCAGGATTGGGAGAAGCAAGATGAGCAAACTGATACTGATAAACTCTACACTGTTCACATTGGTACATTTAACAAAGGCGTGCCGGCAGAAATGCTAACTAAATTTTTGTCGATCCATGATATATCGGGTACTAATATCTCAGATTCCACTTCTATGTATACCGCAGGAAGCTTTAACAATATTCAAGAAGCTAATAAAAGAAGAAATGAGCTTGTAGCTTCGGGCATAAAAAATGCAAAAGTAAAGATTGTAAAAGGCTCGGTTTTGGTTGAGCCGTCTAAAAGTGAGTTGGATTCGGCAAATGATACTTCACCAAGTACAAACCAATCTTCATCATCTAAAGATGCTAATGATGCTGTTGCAGCTACTTCGCCAAATGCAAACCCATCTGTAACAAGTGATGATGTTAAGGATGCTGTTGCTATTGACGACAATGCTAAAGGAAAAGATACAGCATCTGATACCGACTTGTATGATGGCTCCTCTTCTAATAGAGATGCTGCTTTATCAGAAAGTGCAGGTGTATCAACGGATAATAACCAAAATAAACCTAGGCCGGTTGTAACCACTAAAAGTTTAATGCACGATGGTGATGTTGTTTTCAGGGTGCAATTGGGAGCTTATTCTAATCCATTATCTGCGTCAATGTTTGAAGGTATCGATCACGTTGTTGAAATAAGGACATCTGATGGATTATACAAGTATGCTACACGATCGTATGCAACTATGGATGAGGCAGCTAAAGAAAAAATACAAGTTCTTCTTAAAGGTTACGATGATGCATTTATAACTGCCTACAAGAATGGGCAGCGAATACCAATTGAATCTGTAGGGGCACATCTTGTGTCTAATAATAGTATTGTAGAAATATCTGATACGGCCCACATAAATGTCGTAAATAAACACTTAGTTAAGTTTTCTGTTCAAGTTGGTTTATATCAAAATGAACCTCCTAAGGAGAAAGTTGAGTCATTTAAGAAAATGGGAAATGTAAATTCTGCATTAAGTAAATCTGGGTTAATGAAGTATACCGCAGGCTCATTTGATACTTATGTTGAAGCAGAGGCTTTTAGGTTTGAAATAATCAAAAAGTATGGTTTATCTGACTCCTTTGTTGTGGCAACGTTTAACGGAGAGTATATATCAGTTCAAGAAGCGTTGGAGTTGGTGAAATAGTATCTCTGCTGTTGTTTAGCCATCTGTCAAAAAGATCGCTTAATTGCAAATCTGTATTTTTATTAATATTACTTTTATAGGCAAATAAATCCTTATGCCTGATATTATAGAACTCTTACCAGATAATGTTGCTAATCAAATAGCAGCAGGAGAGGTTATTCAACGCCCAGCTTCTGCGGCGAAGGAATTGCTCGAAAATGCATTGGATGCTGGTAGTAATTCTATTAAATTGGTGGTAAAGGATGCAGGGAGAACCTTGATTCAGGTAATAGATAATGGCCAAGGGATGAGTGAAACGGACGCTCGGATGTCATTTGAACGTCATGCAACATCTAAGATTAAAAAAGCAGATGATTTGTTTTCACTTAGCACGATGGGTTTTAGGGGAGAAGCCTTAGCTTCTATTGCTGCAATTGCCAGTGTAGAACTTAAAACAAAAAAAGTCGCTAGCGAGGTTGGTACGTTGTTGTTGTTAGAAGGAAGTGAAATAAAAAAGCAAGAAGTATGCTCTTGTGCAGAGGGCACTTCCATCTCGATTAAAAATTTGTTTTACAATGTTCCGGCTCGTAGGAATTTTTTGAAGTCTGACAATGTAGAATTTCGCCATATTGTTGAAGAGTTTCAGAGAGTGGCTATACCTAACCCTGAAATTTCTTTTGTTTTAATACACAACGGTTCGGAGGTGTTTAACCTACCAAGTGGTTCCCTCAAGCAACGACTAATTGCCCTCTTTGGTAAAACATATAATACCCGCTTAATACCTGTAGAAGAGGAAACGGATATTGTAGATATTAAAGGCTTTGTTATTAAACCTGAATTTGCCAAGAAAACAAGAGGAGATCAGTACTTTTTTTTAAACGATAGGTTTATAAAAAGCCCATATTTACATCATGCAGTAACAGCAGCATTTGAGAATTTGCTGCCAAAAGAAAATCATGCTGGTTATTTTTTGATGTTATATGTGCAACCGAATTCGATTGATGTTAATATTCATCCAACCAAAACTGAAGTTAAATTTGAGGACGAAAAAGCAATTTATGCATTCCTCCGTTCAACGATTAAAAAATCGTTAGGACAATTTAATATTTCACCAAGTATTGATTTTGACCAGGAAGCGCACTTATATAATATGCCAATAAAGCCTTCCGACGGCGTCATTCGTCAACCTACCATTAAAGTCGACAAGAACTATAACCCATTTGAAAATAAATCAGGAAGCAATGTGGGAGTTGGTAATGATAGAATTAATTCCAATAAAAAGAATTGGGATAAAATGTATGATTTTGAGCCTGAATCTGAAATTTCCTCAATGAATTATGTGGATAAGGAAAATCAGGAAGAGTTTGTGTTTGACGATATAAATACTGATTTTATAAGGAAAGATCAGGTATTTCAACTTCATACTAAATACCTGATTGCTCAATATAAGTTAGGCTTACTTGTAATTGATCAACGAAGGGCGCATAAACGAGTATTGTTTGAGCGAATTGTCAAGAACCAAAAATCTAAGAAACGGTTGAGCCAGAAGGAGTTATTTCCTAAGTCATTGGCTATGTCTACAGCGGATTATTTGTTGGTTCAAGAAATAAAGGGTGAACTTGAAGGGATTGGATTTGAACTTCAAGACGAAACGAAGAATACATATCTTATTACCGGTGTGCCAGCTGATGCAGCAGGGGTAGATGCTATAGAATTATTGGAGGGTATAGTTGATGATTATAAACAAAGCTTACAAAAACTAGATACTAATAAGGATAATTCCATTGCAATGTCGATAGCGAACCGCTTAGCGATTAAAGTGGGGGTTAAATTGTCATCGGAAGAAATCATACAGTTAATAAACGATTTATTGGCATGTGAAACTCCTGGTATGAATATTGATGGAGGAAAAACATACGTGGTCTTTCCAATTAATCAAATCGAAAACTGTTTTCGTGATGGGATTTAACGTGTACTCTTATAAAAAGATAAAATAGAATATGTCGTATCAGCAATTTCGACCTAATAGTTTTAAGGTATTACCACCAGTTGTAAAAAACCTGTTAATTATTAATGGCTTAATGTTTTTGGCTACGGTAGTTTTCCAGGAGCGATTAGCAATCAATTTAACCCAACTGTTAGGATTACATTTGCCAATGGCTTCTGATTTTAGACCATATCAGATTATAACGTATATGTTTATGCACGGAAGTTTGACACATGTTTTTTTTAATATGTTTGCTCTGTGGATGTTTGGAAATACCTTGGAGAACTATTGGGGGCCGAAACGTTTTTTAGTTTATTACATTGTAACTGGTATTGGCGCTGCAATATGTCACTATATAGTAATTTACTACCAAATTGCGCCAATATTAATTCCAATTGATAATTTTTTGCAAAACCCTTCAATTGAAACCTTGGAGATGTTTGCGGCATCTCAAAACCAATTGCTTCCATCTCAATTTAATTCTCAAGAATTAATACAAAACACGTTAGATCAATTAACTGTTGATAGAGAACATTTTTTAAATCGTCATATAATGGTGGGTGCTTCAGGTTCTGTATTTGGTATTTTATTGGCATTTGGTATGTTGTTTCCCAATACATTACTTTACGTTTATTTTGCTATTCCTGTAAAAGCGAAATGGTTTGTACTTTTTTACGGGATTGCTGAATTATATGCCGGAATTGCAAATAATCCAGGAGATAATATTGCCCATTTTGCGCACCTAGGAGGTATGTTGTTTGGGTTTGTGTTGATTAAAGTTTGGAATAAGAACAGGTCAAATTTTTATTAGCAATGGGAAATACCGTAATAGAGGATATCAAGAAGTTTTTATTAAGCAAGGAGCCTGTAGCTAGGTTAATTGCTATTAATATTACGGTGTTTGTGTTGCTTGGGTTGCTATTAATTTTGACAAATATTATAGGAACTACATGGTTGTATTCATCTGTATTAAACGTTTTGGCAGTTGACCTTTCGTTTTATGGTGTTTTAACAGCACCATGGACGGTATTCACATACATGTTTGTACACACCAATTTAATGCACCTATTTTGGACATGTATTACCCTGTATTGGTTTGGACAGATTTTCACATACTATACTGCTCCATCAAAAATTGCTCCTTTGTACATACTAGGAGGTATGTTTGGTGTAATTTTTTCGTTGTTGTTATATCAACTCAACCCCAATAATTCGTATACGCTTGTTAATCAAATGTTTGGCGCTTCAGCAAGTGTTACAGCAATTGTTGTAGCAACTGCGGCCTTGGTTCCTCATTATAAAATGAATTTAATGTTTATTGGACCGGTTAAACTACTATACATTGCTGCCTTTTTCGTTTTTATAAGTATCCTAAATGCCAGTACATCTAGTAATATTGGTGGTAATTTGTCACATATTGGTGGTGCATTATTTGGTTTTTTCTTTACCCAGCAGTACAAAAAGGGAAATGACTTAACAATCATTATTAATAATACAGCTGATAAAATTGCTAGATTTTTTAGTGCCAAAGTTTCGAATAACAATTCATACCATACCCCCAAAAGACCTATGTCCGATAAGGAGTATAATGAACAAAAGGTATCTGCGCAGGCAAGAATTGATGAAATTCTTGACAAAATATCAAAGTCAGGGTATGATAGTTTAAGCAAAGAAGAAAAATCTACTCTATTTAAGGAAAGCAATAAAGGGTAATTATATAAGTTAATTGGTAAAGTCTACTCACCGCAATTCCTTGGGATTATTTGACCGCGTAATATTGTTGATTAATCATATTGCTTCTATAGCTTTACTGTTTTCCTATTTATCGCCCTTTATTAGCCCATCAGCGGTAACCTTTGTGGCCTTTTTTGGCTTGTTTTATCCCGTCTTACTTGTGATTAATTTAGTATTTATATTCTACTGGATTCTTCGTTTAAAACGCCAGTTTTTGTATTCAACACTAATAATCGCCGTAGGTTTCTCTCAGCTATTGGGATATGTTAGGTTAGGTGAAGATTCAGAAAGAATTGAGAATGGTAAACAGTCAATAAAAATAATGTCCTATAATGTTCGACTTTTTGATTTATATGATTGGGGCAAGAGTGCCGTTTCGAGTGGTGACTTTTTTAAGTTGATAAAGGCTGAAAACCCTAATATTATTTGTTTACAAGAGTTTTATTCGAATGACGGATCTAGCCATAATAATGTAGATACGCTTAAGTATTTATTAAATAGTAAGTTTGTTCACACACAACAATATCATAATAACGGAAATGGCAGGAAATTAAAAGGAGGTGCCATATTTAGTACTTACCCTATAATAAACTCAGGCAGTATAAGCGTAGGGATGCATAGCAACAAATTTTGTATATTCTCAGATATAGTTACAAATCTTGACACCATTAGGGTTTACAATGTTCACCTACAATCTATAAAGTTTAATAACATTGATTATGATTACGTTGATGAACTGATAAGTTCAGAGAGTACGGATGAGATAGAGAAAACGAAAGGAATATATCAAAGACTGAATTTTGCTTACTCACAAAGAGCACAGCAAGCAGAGTTGCTGGCTGCGCACATTAACAAATCTCCTTATCCCGTGTTGGTTTGTGGTGACTTTAATGATACTTATGCTTCATACAGTTACCATACGATTTCTAGGAATTTAAAAGACGGATTTATTGAATCTGGAAAAGGTTTGGGGGTAACGTATGCTGGAAAATTTCCTGCATTAAGGATTGATTATATATTATTTAGTAAAAGTTATGAGTCATCAGATTTTAGAACGATTAATAAAAAACTTTCCGATCACTATCCACTTGTTTGTAATTTGAGGAAATTATAAATGGTTGGAGGCTTTTTAGTAACTTCGCGATTGCATGAAAACCGTTGCATTTCATACTTTAGGCTGTAAGCTTAATTTTTCAGAATCATCATCTATCTCAAGAATGTTTGAAGATAGCGAATATCGTAAAGTGGGGTTTTCTGAAAAAGCAGATGTTTATGTAATTAACACTTGTTCTGTTACCGCAAATGCTGATAAGGAATGCAGGCAGATTGTAAAGTCAGCATTAAATAAGTCGCCTGACGCGTTTATTGTGGTAATAGGTTGTTATGCACAACTTAAACCAGATGAAATTTCGAATATCAGTGGTGTAGATTTGGTGTTAGGAGCTTCTGAAAAGTTTCAGTTATTGAAGTATTTGGATAATATGTCCAAAAAAGAGATAGCGGAAGTTCATAATTGCGAAATCGAAAATGTCGATTCCTTTGAAAGTGCCTTTTCGGCAAATGACAGAACGAGGTCGTTTTTGAAGGTTCAAGATGGCTGTGATTATAATTGCTCTTTTTGTACAATTCCTTTGGCGAGAGGAAAAAGTAGAAGTGACTCAATTGATAATGTAATAGAAAATATTAACAAAATTGCTGGTAAAGGTGTAAAGGAAGTAGTACTCACGGGCATTAACCTTGGAGATTTTGGGAAGACCGATAGCAATGAGTCAAGGCCAACTTCTGTAAACACAAGGCAGGAATCCTTTTATAAGTTATTAAGGAATTTAAACGATGTGACGACCATTGAGCGTTTTAGAATTTCATCAATAGAACCAAATTTATTATCTGATGAGATAATTTCTTTTGTTGGCATGGCTGAGAGGATTGTACATCACTTTCATATACCATTGCAATCTGGTAGTGATAACATACTTCGTTTAATGAAACGCCGGTATAATTCAAAACTTTATCGTGATAGGGTTATAAAGATCAAGCAAGAAATGCCGGATTGTTGTATTGGGGTAGATGTTATAGTAGGTTTCCCAGGAGAGACTGAAGATGACTTTTTAACTACCTATAACTTTTTAAATGCATTAGATATTTCCTATTTACATGTGTTTACCTATTCGGAAAGAGATAACACAGAGGCAAAGAATTTGGAGGGTGTGGTGCCTATAGAAATTAGAAAAAAAAGAAATAAAATGCTGCGAATATTATCAGCAAAGAAACAGCGTCAATTTTATACCAATCATCTAAATGATACCAGACCTGTTCTATTTGAAGGGGATAATAAAAATGGCTTTATGCATGGCTTTACTGATAATTATATTAAAGTTAAAACACCTTTTAACCCTGATTTAGTTAATCAATTGATTAAAGTTAAACTTGACTGTATTGATGTCAATGACGGAACTGTAAATGTTTTGCAGCCATTAACTGTTGAATAATTCGACTATGTATCCAAATTTATATTACGCATTTAAAGACCTTTTTGGAATCGAAATTCTGGCTTTACAGATGATTCAAAGTTTTGGTTTCTTTTTTGCACTGTCTTTTGTTACAGCAGCTTACTTCCTTACAATTGAATTAAAGCGAAAAGAAAAAGAAGGATTAATAGGGCCAAATACTGTACGTGTTTTGGTTGGTGAAAAAGTAAAATTAATCGAATTAGTCATCTCGGGTATAATAGGTTTTATAATTGGTTATAAGTTGCTTTTTATTGCAAATAACTTTTCTTTATTTGTTGAAAACACCCAAGCGTTTATCCTGTCTGTAGAAGGAAGCATAATTGGTGGAATAATTGGGGTTTTAGTTTCAGCTATTCTGAAGTATAATGAAAAGAGAAAAGAGGAGCTAGAAAAACCAGAATGGAGGGAAGAAACTGTACACCCATATGAGCTTGTTGGCAATATTACTATTATAGCTGCAGTTTCTGGAGTAATTGGCGCTAAAGTGTTCCATAATTTGGAAAATTGGGATGAATTTACCAATGATCCGATAGGTGCGTTGCTTTCGTTTAGCGGATTGACGATATATGGTGGCTTAATTGTGGCGGCAATAGCAGTAATTCGGTATGGAAAGAAGAATAATATTAATTCATTGCATTTAGTTGATGCCGCCGCACCTATGTTAATGATTGCTTACGCAGTTGGAAGGATTGGTTGTCATGTTTCAGGAGATGGAGATTGGGGAATAAATAACCCTAA
>CAXHCC010000055.1:0-14789 GCA_964014945.1 uncultured bacterium
TAAAAACATTACCTTACTTGGTGTAGGGCATAATGTTCATTCCTGGTGTGCTCGAAGGCATCGCAGCATTTTTACCTTCTAATTCAAGTGCTTGATTAATTGTTATTCGTTTTCCACCATAAAATGCCGTAACAAATACGCCATTTATACCAGCTTCCTGCAACAATTCCCTTGCTTCTTTTGCTTGTTTATAGTTATTATATAACCCTATTCTATAACGCATCATACCATTTGGCATTTCTTCTTGGTAAAGAGGGTTAAACCCTTTAAAGTTACTATAAGGTACTGCTTTTGAAAAATAACCCACCTGCACTCCGTAATATAAACCGTCTTCGGGATTGGCCGGCATATTAACTATAACTGGATTATTCTTTTTAGATGGCGAAGTTTTACTTTTATTTGGTTTTTTTGAGCTTGGCCTCTTATTAGATTTTGACACACTTCCTGTACCAGTAGGTCCACCATCAATTACCACATTGCTAATCTCTTCCTTGCTAACTTCTCTTTCATGAAGTTGTTTGTATGATTTCAATAAAGGTTCAAACAATGCTAATTCATCCTGCACTATATTGTACTGTTTGTCCAAGCCAGCAATATCTTCAGCATGCTTGGCGATTTTATTATCATAAAGCTTATTCTGTGCTCTTGCCGCAGCAATATTATCCATTAACTCCCTAGAGTATCCTGAAGTTTTGGAGCGAGATTTATCAATCTTCGCCATCCACTTGTTAATTTTTTCATTGTTTTTACTCCTCAGCATGTTATAATAATCTACTGATTGTTGCAATGCTTCTTGTTTTTTAAGAATTTCAGCAATTACAACTTCACTATACAACAACACTGAATCAAGATTTAATAATTCTAACTCGTATATTCGTCTTTCTAAATTTCTTAACTGTACCAGTGCAGCCTCACTTTCTGGATTTTCAGAATAATAGTTAATGGCCTCAGAAAACTCAGACTTTAATAATGCTTCTTCCGATTTAATATTTGCTATACCATCTAGTTTGGTTAACAACATATTAGCAATCCCTAATTCACGATTAACTTTTTTATTCAACGCTCTTTGCTCGTTAGCGTAGGTAATAGGAGTTTTCATTAACTCCCTAACTTCTTCAGCTTTAACCGCAATAGTTCCTGCTTCCTTTTTATACTCCTCTGCTAATGCATTTAAATCAACTCCATCTCCTAAATCAATAACAGACATTGTGCTATCTATTTCATTTGCTAAAATAGTGCTGCCATACTCAGAACTATTTTTTACAAATTTAACGTCTAACTTACCTGTTACTTTATTATACTTTACCTCTTGCGCAACTACCTTATTTACAGTTTTACCAGAAGGAATTACAACCAATTTGGATTGGGTTTTAAATTGAGGGGATTTAACTTGAAATAAGAAACGATCACTAGTATTTGGAAGAGCGATAGCATATTCACCGTTCGCTTTATTTGATTTAAACACACCAACCAACGTTTTGTCTTCAAGATTAAAAACAGTAATCGCAATATCAGATGATTGTGAAGTTCTATTCTTAATTAATTTACCATCTACTATTGTAAATTCTACAACATCTGGCTCAAGTTTTACTTTGTATACAGATATTTGACCTAAAGGCAAATTATCCCTATAAGATGCAAAATAGGCTTCTGAACCTGTTGTGTCAGGAGCAAATACAATATCATCATATGGAGAGTTGATTGGGAAACCTAAATTTTCGGGTGCCCCCCAAGTATTTGTAGAATCATCAAAGGTGCATTTAAAAATATCATAACCGCCCATTGAGTTAAATCCTTTAGAGGAGAAGAAAAGAACTCTTCCTTTCCCAGAAACAAATGGGAAATCTTCGTCATAATCTGAATTAACGGTTTTTCCTAGTCGAATGTGTGCTGACCAGTTTTGATCAGGCATACTCTTAACAATAAATATGTCTTTATCTGACCATTCGAATTGGCCGTAACTTGGAATGTAAATATTGGACAATCCTTTATCAACAAATATGGTGGTTATTTCATCCTTTCCATAATCAACAAAGGAGTTAAAAAAAGCATTGCTAGGTTTTAACATCAATTGCCCTTCACCGTCAAGTGCATCATATGTATAATTGTCACTTGCATTAGAGTTATATATATCTTTATATGGATCCGTATCGGTGAATAATCTTCTTATCTCGTTCAAATTCTTGTATTCCGATAAAAATGATGACTCAAATGCGTTAACCTGTTCTAGAATTTCTGCTTTAGGAGGCGAATTCATTATCCTCTCTGCATTTTCGCACATTTCAATCTCTCGAGCAACATTACTTTTCTCCAATACCTTTTCTTTTACCTTTTCTTGAAAACTTTTAAAATACCCTAGCGCCTCTTGAAATTCATAGTTTAACACATAGGCTTTACCCAGATAAAAATACACCCATGGCGTAATAACTTTACCGTCAATATTTTTTTCTGCTTCTTTAAGGTATTCTATTGCTTTATAGAGATTTACGCTGGTATAGATCATACAAACCCCCAAATGGTATTTGTATTTAACCTCTTCAGGGTTCTGACTAAGTAATTTCTCGTATTTTTTATACGCCGTTCGATAATCCTCCGCTGAGAAGTAAGCTTTAGCTTCTTTACTTAATGCCTTTTCTTCCTTTGATTGGGCGATACCGTTTTGCACAATTAAGAGCGAGAGTCCCAATATTAAGGTGCTTAGCAGTGATTTCATGTTAGCGTATATCTTATAAGTTATTGCTTAACTATGTATTAAAAGCAATGCGCAAATTTAAAGTAAAATAGTAATTTATGCTAATTCTCACTACCAAGTTTTAAACATCAATAAGTTGATATGTACAACTAAACATCACTTCTAATCTTTCTTGCATTTAGCAGAATTACAAGGGGGGGGGGGCTCATAACATTACGCTGCGTCAATTAAGAAAGAAGAGTTAATTATCGATACAATTTAATATGATTTTACAGGCGTTTCTAATTTCTTCAATTGTTATAGTAAGAGGCGGGGCAATTCGCAATGCATTATCAGCAAACAAAAACCAATCTGTAATTACGCCATTTTCTATGCACTTATCAATTATTGTTTTGTTTTCCTCAAAGGAGTCAAACTTCACTGCTAGCAATAAACCTTTACCAGATACAGACTTAATTTTCGGGTGAACCAGCAATTCTTTAAATAGCAGCTCTTTCTCTTGAACCATTTCATACATTCTACCCTCAAGCAAAACATTTAAAGTAGCAAGTCCAGCTGCGCAGGTTACCGGATGTCCCCCAAAAGTGGTTATATGACCTAGTATTGGGTTGTTACTAAGCTGATTCATATTATATAAAGATGACACAAATGCACCAATTGGCATACCACCACCCATACCTTTTGCTAAACATAATATATCTGGGGTAAACCCAAACTGTTCAAATGCAAATAAAGAACCTGTTCTACCAAAACCAGTTTGAATCTCATCCAACACCATTAGCGCACCAACCTCATCACACCTCTTTCTAATTAATTCAAGATATCCTGGTTTGGGAACAATTGCTCCGGCCTCTCCCTGAACGGCTTCAACAAATACGGCAGCTGTATTTTCTGTTATGTAACTTAATTCTTCCTCATTGTTATATTCAAGCAACCGCGTTTCTGGCAATAAAGGACGGTAGGCATTTTTAAACTCTTCGCTCCCCATTATACTTAAACTACCATGCGTGCTTCCATGGTAAGCATTTTTAAAGGATATGATCTCTCTTCGACCAGTTACCCTTTTCGCCAACTTCATAGCTCCCTCAATAGCTTCTGCGCCAGAATTTACAAAGTAAACACTGCTTAAAGATTCGGGCAGTACTTCCGCCAATTTAGTAGCAAATTGCACTTGCGGACTTTGCACAAACTCGCCATAAACCATCAAGTGCATGTAGGTATCCACTTGATTTTTTATGGCTTCCACCACTTTGGGGTGACAATGACCAACATTACTTACAGAAATACCTGAAATTAAATCCAAATACTTTTTTCCATCCACATCAAACATGTAGTTACCCTCGGCCTTAATAATTTCTAAAGCTAAAGGTGCTTCTGTTGTTTGCGCAACATGATTAATAAACAGCTGGCGTTGTGTTAGCATAGTTGTGATATTGATGACAAATTTAAGTAATTAATTTTCGGCAATTCTTCATACATTGCCGTAAGTCAAACATGATTAAATGAAGTTCGGCAATATGTTTGGCTAAACTTTTGTGGTATATTACAATATGATTAAACGTTTTTTAATAATTACTGGCTTTTGCTTATCAGTAACGGCTATTGCACAAAACACCACCCTCATTAATCAAGAGATTAACAAGCTAAAAGCAGATTCCACTTTAGAGCATGCCTCTTGGGGAATTACTGTTATTTCCGCTAAAACTGGGAATATTATTGCCTCTCATAACAGTGAACAAAGCCTTATACCTGCTAGCACACTAAAAGCCCTTACCACCGGCGCAGCCCTTGATATACTCGGCAGTAACTTTAAATTCTTAACACGTATTGCATACTCAGGCGAATTCGATACAAAAACAGGCATTTTAAATGGTGATGTTTATATAATAGGAGGGGGCGACCCAAGTTTGGGATCTAAGTATTTTAAGGGGCAAGGTGAAATTTTAAACCAGTGGGTAGATACATTGAAAGGAAAAGGTATTAAGAAAATTACCGGATCAATAATTGCAGATGGGAGTATATTTGAATACAACCCAACACCACCACAATGGATTTGGGCGGACATTGGAAATTATTATGGCGCGGGTGCATCTGGCTTATCGTATAAGGATAACACTTTTACAATTCGTTTTAATTCAGGAAGCACAGGAACAACAACCCAAATAAGCAGTACAGATCCTGTAATTGCGAATTTGGAATTGAAAAATAATGTGATTGCCAAAGGTACTTTTGATAGTGCTTATGTTTATGGCACCCCATTCAACTACCAATATTTTTGTGAAGGAGCTATACCTCCCAACAAAATCAACTTCAAGGTAAAGGCAGCAATGCCGGACCCAGCTTTGTTTTGTGCACAATCATTTTCAGAGATATTACAAAAAAGTGGTATCGAGATTAACTCAAAACCAACGACAATCAGATTACTTGAAGGTAAAACTTCCTCTGTCGTTAAGAAAGAATTATTTGTACACCAATCTCCCACATTGGATAAAATTGTTTACTGGATAAATCAAAAAAGTGTGAACCTGTATGCAGAACATTTGCTTAAATACTTAGGGTATTCACAAAAGGGTAATGGTAGCAACCATTCCGGAATAGGGGTACTTAAGGAATATTGCGCTAATAATTCCATTTCAACATCTGGAATATACTTATATGATGGTAGCGGCTTGGCTAGAGCAAATGTTATTAATACTGCTGCACAAGCTGAAATTATGTACAGATTAAGTCAACAAAAGGAATTTAAGACGTTTTATAATTCCTTACCACTTGCTGGTAAAACGGGGTCGCTGAAATATATGTTTAAAGGCACCATTGCAGAGGGTAATCTTAGAGCTAAAAGCGGTTCCTTTACTGGCGTACGCGCATATACTGGATACGTAACTAGTAAAAATGGCGAATTGCTTTGCTTTTCGGTTATCGTTAATAACTACATAGGAAGTGCTCGATTAATCAAGAAGAAATTAGAAGGGCTATTAATTGCTATTGCGGAGATCGAATAGACTGTTTCGTTGTCGATAAACTAACACCCCAAGGAATAAAAATGTACAAGCGCGGGAATATAAATAATCCCTTTTAATCCTTAAAGGGAATTAAATCAAGAAATGCCATGTATTCCCCAACCCTTAAGCATAAAAAAAGCAAACATATTGTTTGCTTTTCTTAATTCTTTCAGGGTTGATTTGTTGATTTAATCATCGCGGAGAGAGCGGGATTCGAACCCGCGGTACCCTTTTGAGGTACGACGATTTAGCAAACCGTTCCTTTCGGCCACTCAGGCACCTCTCCGTATTAGGAATGCAAATGTAAAAAAAGATTTTAGCTTTTTACACCTAAGTAATAAAATTAATACGCCTTCCGCAATTAACATAGCATTGTTTATGAATTTGTAGTAAACTACGCCAAGTTATACTGTTAAGGCCGTAATTTTACCACATACAGCTACTAATATGAACGTACACTTTATAGCCATAGGTGGCAGCGCAATGCATAATTTGGCAATTGCCATGCATTTAAAAGGCGATAACGTAACTGGCTCGGATGATGAAATTTTTGAGCCATCAAAAACCCGCTTGGCAAAATACAATTTACTTCCAAACAATGATGGCTGGAACACTGACCATATTCATGAAAAGTTAGATGCCGTTATATTGGGTATGCATGCGAGAGAAGACAATCCAGAATTGTTAAAGGCGCAAAAACTGAAGCTGAAAATATATTCTTATCCAGAATATATATATGAGCAAACAAAGGATAAAACTAGGGTAGTTATTGGTGGAAGTCACGGTAAAACAAGTATAACTGCAACCATATTACATGTACTTAACTATCATAATATAAATTGCGATTATATGGTAGGTGCCCAGTTAGAAGGGTTTGAATGTATGGTTAAGTTGAGTAAAGATGCCAAAATAGCCATATTAGAAGGTGATGAGTATTTATCTTCTCCAATTGATAGACGTCCCAAATTTCACTTATACAAGCCTAATATTGCTGTAATCAGTGGTATTGCTTGGGATCACATAAATGTATTTCCTACCATTGAAAATTACATTGATCAGTTTACCCAATTCGCAAATTTAATAGAGGAGGAGGGGAGTCTTATTTATTGTGAAAATGATAAGGAAGTTAGAAACGTGGCAAATTTAGTAAACGATCACATAAAAAAGTTTCCATATGCCATACCTGATCATAAAATTGAAAACGGTATAAGCTTTTTAATTACTGATAAAGGGGATATTCCACTGCTTGTTTTTGGTGAACATAATTTAATGAACATTACAGCGGCTCGGTTAGCGTGTAAACAAATTGGACTGACTGATACACAGTTTTACGAAGCAATACAAACATTTAAAGGTGCATCAAAACGTTTAGAGTTGGTTAGAAAAAATAGCGAATCTGCTATGTATAAAGACTTTGCGCATTCTCCATCCAAATTGAAAGCTACCACGCAAGCCGTAAAAAAACAATTTCCAAATCGCACTCTAATAGCCTGTATGGAACTACACACTTTTAGTAGTTTAAATGAAGAGTTTTTGAAGCAATACAATGCGGCCATGTCGTTGGCCGATGAGGCAATTGTTTATTTTAACCCACATACAGTTGAGCATAAAAAACTTAGTCCTATTACTCCGGAACAAGTATTACAAGCATTTGGTGGTGATAATGTAAAAGTTTATACCAGCTCAAACGACTTAAAAAAAGACCTTAGCAATAAAACCTACAGCAATACAAATGTACTTATGATGAGTTCAGGTAATTTTGATGGAATTGATTTTAACCAACTCGGAGAAGAATTAATAAAATGAAAAAGAGAATTCTCCTATTATTTTTATTGATTAGCAGCATAGAACACTATGCTGGTGGAGAACCAAATTTATTTTCTCCAAGCCCTTTTGAATTTCATCGTTTTCATTTAGGGTTTAGTATATCACCTGATTATTCATTTAGGGAGCTACAAACTGATTTAACTACCTTAGAAACGGAAAGAAAAGAAAAGTTTGATATACCTAAGCTTGGCTTTACAGGTGGCATAACGCTGCTATTTCAACCCATTAAAAGAGTTTCGTTTGAAACAGGACTGTTCTATGCCAATAAAGGAGAAAAATCTGAAAAAATAGACACCACCTATTTAAACAACAACGCCGGCAATACCCCTAATGATTTCACCATCACTGAAAACTATAAATACATTGATATTCCCATTAAGATGAACATTTATATTCTTACTGGAAATTTTCAATTGTTTGTTAGCGGCTCAATTACTACAAATATCCTAACAGCCCACGAAACGGTGCAAGAATTGTTTTATTACAACTCAACCCAAACAACTACAACCAAAAACAACGATAAATTTGCTGCATTGGGTTTATCTTCACAAATAGGGGTAGGGATTGATCTTGGATTAACAGATTTAATATATTTTAGAGCTGAACCTACTTACAGACAATCTTTAACATCCATAACAAATTCAACAGCTAGCTACGATCAGTTTTTAAAGTCTACAGGAATTTATTTTGGTTTATTTATAAAACTTTAACCGCTTTGAGCAACTTTGAATCACTTAATTTAAACAAACAGCTCTTAAATGCATTAGGCGATTTAGGCTTAACTTCACCTACAGCAATTCAAGAGCAAGCGTTTAATGTAATTCTCTCAGGGGATGACGTTGTTGGTATTGCTCAAACAGGTACTGGTAAAACCTTTGCTTATTTATTACCAATACTAAACACGGTTAAGTATTCCTTACAAAAACACCCAAGAATATTAATAATGGTTCCAACACGTGAATTAGTATTGCAGGTGGTGGAGAATATTAATGAACTGTGTGCATATATGGATGTACGCGTACTTGGTGTTTATGGTGGCACCAATATGAATACTCAAAAGAAAGCTATTGATAAGGGGGCAGATGTAGTTGTTGCAACGCCTGGAAGACTTTATGATTTAATTTTAAGCAGGGCAATTCGTTTAAAAGAAATTAAACGCTTGGTAATTGACGAGGTAGATGTTATGCTTGACTTAGGTTTTCGATTTCAGCTAACCAATATATTTGAATTACTACCAGAACGTAGGCAAAACATTATGTTTTCGGCAACTATGACAAGTGATGTAGATACCTTAATTGATGACTTTTTCATATCACCCAAGCGTATTACCATTGCAGTTTCAGGTACACCGCTTGAAAACATTGAGCAGTCATGTTATTCGGTTCCTAACTTTTTCACCAAATTAAATTTGCTTAACCATATTTTATCCGATAAAGAAGAATACAGTAAGGTTATTTTGTTTGTTTCCATAAAACGAAGCGCCGACAAAATTTATGACGCATTACACGAGGTGTTTGGAGATGAAATAGGAGTGTTACACGCTAATAAAAGTCAAAATTTTAGAATAAGAACCATAGGTGAGTTTAACGAAAATAAGCTTCGCGTATTGGTTACAACAGATGTAATGGCCAGAGGAATAGATATTGAAAAGGTATCGCACGTGATAAACTTTGATGTACCTAAATATCCGGAAAACTACATGCACCGTATTGGTAGAACTGGAAGAGCAAAAGAAAAGGGTAGTACTATTCTATTGTTTACAGCCAAAGAAGAAAAAAGAAAGGCGGCTATTGAGGAA
Organism: uncultured bacterium; assembly: GCA_964014945.1. GTDB lineage: Bacteria > Bacteroidota > Bacteroidia > 2-12-FULL-35-15 > 2-12-FULL-35-15 > 2-12-FULL-35-15. Next base: position 9,320 of record CAXHCC010000055.1, read on the forward strand.
TTGATGAATATGGAGATACCTATTTTAGAAATTCCACAGGAGGTTGAAATTGCCAAAGAATTAACACCTGAGGAAATGCCTTATAAGTCTAAAACCAAGAGTAATTTTAAAGAGTTAGAGAAAGGGGAGTTGCCACCAGGATTTCACGAGAAAAAGGCCAAAAACAAAAAGGTTGCCATAAAAGGATCTGTAAGAAGAAGGAAAAAAGCCGAGAAATACAACAAACCTCAAACTAAGCGGGTAAACAAGAAAAAAGTAAAGAAACGCTAATTAATATCTAATCATATGGAAATTATAGCCTTATCTAATGAACATCTGGTAGACGTTGTACGTATTGGCAACGAACGTTTTGGAGAAGATTACTTGAACCACAACTTGCTTAAATCGCAATTAGAAAGAAACTCCCTGGTAGGCTTTGTTGCAATGGATGGTGATACCCTTGCGGGTTTTGTTTACGGCTATCAAACATCGGTAAGTGTAATGATAGATATTAAATTAAAAGAGTTTTTTCAAGATTTACTATTACCAAGCAACGAACCAATTGGTATTTTTAAAACAATAGCGGTATCGCGCGAATACGCTGGAAAGGGCTTAGGTAAAACTTTAGCAAACGCATTACTTAAAAAATTGGTAGAACGCACACCCAAGGTATATACAGTAATTTGGAAACAATCAGAAAACAAGTCAAATGAGATAGTTTTTGGAAAATTAGGCTTTAAAGAAATTACTACTGTTCAAAACTACTGGGAAAGTGAGAGTTTGCAACTTTATTACTCTTGTAATATATGTGGAAGTCCTCCATGTAAGTGTAGTGCTGCTGTATTATGTTATGATACAAGAATAGCTGTACACAAGCTTTAATTAACCTTCCTTATATACTTGAATACAAGAGGATTGTTTAAACAAATAAATTAGGGTAGTCGGTAATAATTGAGCTTACTCCTAAATCTGCTAATCGTTGAGCTTCTGGTAAGTCATTTACAGTCCATGGTATAAGCTTAATGGAATTACTATTCAAGTAGTATAGTATTTCTTGATCAACTAATTGGTGATAAGGATTGTAATAAGCAGGCTTAAAGTTTAAGTAGCTTAGATTTTTGATAACCGACAAGCTGTTTTCTACCAGTAAACCTAAGCGTAGCGAAGGTTGGAGTCTATATAATTCGTTTAAAAGTGCAGGGTCAAAAGACTGAATAAGAAGTTGTGCATTTATTTTTTGGCTCTCTAAGAAATCTACTACTAATTGTGCATAATCAGTTAATTCAGGCTGAAATTGACCATATAATGCTGATTCTGATTTTAATTCAATTAATAGCTCAAAATCGGGTTTAACTGTGGATAATAATTCAAACACTTCTAATAGGCTGGGTTTATTAGCTTTTTGAGTTGATTGTGAGGGATACCGTGGGTTAGGCGTAATGCCACAATCGTATTGTTGTATTTGATCTTTGGTCATATGATACAAATTATGACTCTTTTGATCCATTTCCGTAATTGAATGACCTTCGGGAGTGCGACAAAACAGATGGTTCATCCATGGTTCGTGTGAAACGATAAGTTGCTTGTCCTTAGAAACGACAATATCCAGTTCAATACCACTAATAGGGAATGTTTGACATTCTTTAAAAGCAAATAAAGTATTCTCAGGAAATAAACCTCGTGCGCCACGATGTGCAATTACATTCATATTCAAATATATTAAGAATCCTTAATCAGGTAATATTTATATTAGCCATGTATTTAACTTATGACAAGAGATTTAGAACAAGAACAGCCCAACAATCCGTTACATGGTGTTAAACTAGCGTATATGATTGAATACTTAGAAGCCATGTATGGATGGGAAGAATTAGGCAACAGAATTAATATTCGTTGTTTTACTCATGAGCCCAGTATTAAGTCAAGCTTAAAATTTTTACGGAAAACACCATGGGCAAGAGAGAAAGTAGAAAAGCTATACTTGAAATCGCGCTAATGCTGCATTTAACTGCTTGAGCTATTCATATTTCCATTTAGGACACACTAGAGGAGCATAAACTCATAAACTCTTGATTATTAAAATAATTCAATTTAACATAATATTAATTATAGGACAGATATCTAGTATTTACAATAGATACACTTATAAAATCAATAAAATACCTAACAATATCATTCCCTTAAATATTATAAAGAAAACTGTAAGGATTTTCAACTATTTGATACAAATGAATTAATTTCAAACTATTAATTGAATTTCAACCACAAAACATTTATGAAAAAGATTTTTATCATCACCGGAATTGCATCCATGGTATTATTTGCACAAGCTTGTAAAAAAGACAAAGTCGCTAAAGATGAAGATCGAACCTTATTAGATTTAGCTAGAGCAACTACTGGATTCACCTGGTATAAAAATGATGCTTCATTACTTCCAAGAAGTGCTGCTTCTGGTCATTCTCAAGCATATTTAAGAACCAGGTACAACGCAACTGCTTCCAGCAAGCTTGATAGCCTTGGTAAAGTTGATTCTACAGCGATATTTCCAGAAGGCTCTTTAATTGTAAAGGAATTATTTAAAGATGCAAACACTTTGGATCTTTATGCAATTTTATACAAAAGTAGCGGCCATGAAAATGCTGATGCAAATGGTTGGGTTTGGGGCTATATTAACGCCGACGAAACAGTTAATATACCGTCATCTGACAAAGGTAGTGCATGTATTAGCTGCCATTCGCAAAGCGGCAATATTGATTATATGTTGATGAACAAGTATTTCCCATAAACCTTGCAAAATATTAGTTCCACCATGGATTAGAGGCTAACACCAGGCTATCCAATCGTATTTCCGCTCCAATTTCTGGTACCGTTATAGGTATATTTAATTTATTGGCTGTTTTTGTTACTCTAATAGCTGGATCATTCCAATCGTGTAAAGCCAATGTAAATGCTCCCCAATGTATAGGCATCATTACCTTTGCATTTACATCTATAGCGGCCTGTACGGTTTCCTCCGGCATCATATGTATTAATGACCAGCGCTCATTATACTGTCCACATTCCAACATAGCAAAATCAAACGGTCCATATTTTTCACCTATTTCCTTAAAATGGGCACCGTATCCACCATCACCACTGAAATAAACGTTCTGCTCCTCTCCTTTTATAATCCACGAACCCCATAAGGTGCTGGATCTATCGTTTAAACCTCTTCCAGAAAAATGCCGAGCTGGCGCAAAAGCTAATTGTAATGTCTTATGGCTAATTTCATCCCACCAGTTTAGTTCATGAATAGCTTGTTCTTTTACACCCCATTCTTTTAAATGTGCACCTACTCCTAATGGCACATAAAACTTATTTGTTTTTCCTTTTAATTTCTCAATTGAGCCATAATCCAAATGATCGTAATGATCATGAGATATAATGATGGCGTCAATCGCAGGTAATCGCTCAATTTCAATAGGTAAATGATCGCTATACCTTTTTGAGCCAAAGTATGGATGTGGTGCTGGCACCTTCCCTAACATGGGATCTAGCAAAATGCTCAAACCATCAATTTGTAGCAAAATGGCTGAATGCCCAAACCAAATGAGTCTTGGCCTTTTATTTTTCTCAATATCCAATGAATCAACAAGATTAACGGGAATTGCAGATTTTGGCTTTCCGTTTGGATTGCCCTTTATAAATGCAATGGTGGTTTCAATAATCGCCTTCCAGCCCATATCAGCTGAAACAGTAGTTGGTACTGCATTTTGAAAAGCCCCTTCCCTATAATGACCAGATTGTTGGTAGCGAATTATATCTTCCTTGCTATGGCTGCCGCCAAATTGCTTACTAAAATTTACGAACAGCACAATTCCTATGATGGCTGCAATTAGTATATATAGAAGCATTTTGAACGTTTTTTTAAGTAGTTTAAACATGATTGAGTGTTCGAATACTGCGTATTTTTTACAAAGGTATGTTAGAACTATAAATAACAATACCTTTGGCGGAGCAATTTAAAAGAAAGATGTCAGAAGAATTACCACCATGCCCCAATTGTAAATCGTCCTTCACCTACCCTACTGGTACTTCCTTAATGTGTCCTGAATGTGGAAATGAATGGAACGCAGATGAAGTTATTGAGGAAGGTGGATTAGTTATAAAAGACGCTAATGGCAAATTATTGGCAGATGGTGATGCGGTTATTGTAATTAAAAACTTACCGGTTAAAGGAGCTCCTTCACCAGTAAAAGTAGGCACCAAAGTAAAAAACATTAAACTATCAGAAGGAGACCATAACATTGATTGTAAAATTGATGGATTTGGTGCTATGGCCCTCAAATCAGAATTTGTTAAAAAGGCTTAAACTAAAATAGGATTATGAAATTAGCGCATATTAAAATAGCAAAGGCAGGTTTAGTTGCCTACTGGGTATCAGTTATTATAGCGTCCTTATTGTACTTTGAAACCACTTACGGATATTACCATGTTATTGGTGGAGTTGCGGTATTGGCAGCTCACCTGTTAGAAACACTCTTATTTCACTCTTTATTAAAACAGTATAGCCATAATGTAGTTGGCGATAAATTAAAGATATTGCTATTTGGGTTTTTAGTACCCTTGGAGGTAAAACTGAAACACGGCAACAAACAATAATTTAAGTAAATAATTATGAGCACAAGTATTTTTGATAAGTATAACATGGGAGGTGTTGAATTGTCTTCACGTATAGTAATGGCACCATTAACACGCTCAAGGGCTATTGGTAATGTACCTAACGATTTAATAGCAGAGTACTATGCACAAAGAGCAAGTGCTGGGTTAATTGTTGCCGAGGGCACCTCTCCTTCTCCTGAAGGTTTAGGATACAGAAATATACCAGGTATATTTAGTAAAGAACAAGCAGAAAAATGGGCGGCTACACCTAGAGCAGTGCACAAAAAGGGAGGTAAAATATTTTTGCAACTAATGCATACAGGTAGGGTTGGTAATAATAACAACCTACCAGAAGGTGCGGAAGTACATGGGCCATCTGCTAAAGCCATGAAGGGAGAAGTAAGTACGAATACACTTGGAAGGCAACCCTATAGCTTACCTATTGAAATGAGTATTAATAAGATACAAAATACTATTCAAGATTATGTAAATGCTTCTAGGTTAGCTATTGAAGCTGGATTTGATGGTATTGAAATACACGGTGCTCACGGATACTTACCCAATCAGTTTATGAATATTGTGAGTAATTTAAGAAATGATGAATACGGTGGCACCTATGAGAAAAACTGTCGCTTTGCACTAGAAGTTTGTCAGCAAGTAATTGAAGCTATTGGTGCTGAAAAAGTGGGTATTAGAATTTCTCCATTTAGTCCATTTGAACGAAGAGAAGAAGCTGCGTTTGTTATTGACAAATACACGTTTTTAGTAAAAGAATTAGAAAAATTGAAAATAGGTTATATACACTTTAGCAATATTGTTGCTGTCTCTTATACACATCTCCGAGCCCACG
>CAXHCC010000056.1:0-14745 GCA_964014945.1 uncultured bacterium
GACCTATTATGTGAAGGTATGTATGTTGTAACGGTAATCGATTCAGCACAATGTACTGGAACAGATACTGTTTATATCGGCTTTGATCCGGGTCCAGCTCCTAACTGTAATATAACTGTAGACTTTACAGGTGTTGTTTATCCTACAGATAGTGCATCATGTGATGGTATGATAAGTGCCAATGTAAATGGCGGAGGTGTACCACCATTCATGTTCCGTTGGGATGATGATACTTTATTAAATGTAGCTACCAGAAGTGGATTATGTGAAGATTTCTATCATGTAATCGTGAAGGACTCAGTAGGCTGTGAAGCAAGTCAAGGCATCCAATTAGATGCTCCTACTGGCCCAGGTCCAAACCCTAACCCATGTGGTATTGAGGGAGGTGCTACTGCGAACAATGCAAGTGACTCATTAACTTGCGATGGTACTGCGGAAATCGTGGTAACCAATGGTATTCCACCATTCACATTTAAATGGATGGATGATACTACCATTAACGCACAAACACGTTCAGGCTTATGTCCTGGTCCATATCATTTTGAAATAATGGATTCTGCAGGATGCGTTAAATTCGATAGCGTTTATGTTGGGTTCTTTGATCCGCAAAACCCATGTGATAACTATGAGGTACATTCGTCTCATACACCATTGAGTGCTGCTAACGCATGTGACGGTACTGCCGAAGCACATCCAACTAATGGTATGGCTCCGTATAGTTATAGTTGGACAGATAGCGCAGGTAGCCCAGTAGCGAATACCAAAACGATAGATCAATTATGTGAAGGTATGTATATTGTAACGGTAATCGATTCTGCTCAGTGTACAGGTTCAGATACAGTATATATCGGATTTGACCAAGGTCCGGGGCCAAATTGTAACTTAAATGCAATTATGGATGGTCAAAATGCAAATGATTCGGTTAATTGTAATGGACAAGCCTATGTACTAAATACAACTGGTGGTATTCCTCCGTACATGTATCGTTGGGATGATGATACAACCATTACAAGCCCACAAAGAGGTGGCCTATGTCCTGGTTCATATGGTGTAACCATTAAAGATTCTGCAGGATGTGAAATACATAAAACATTCAATGTATTCTTTGATGCACCTCGTTGTAACATGTATTTAGATTTTAGTTACGCTGATAATACTGCTCAACCTTGTAATGGTTCGGTACAGGTAATGCCACAAGGTGGTGTTGCTCCATACCATTACAGATGGGAAGATGATACATTATTAAATGTAGCTACAAGAGACAGCTTATGTCCAGGTGCTTATAAGGTACACGTGAAGGATTCATTAGGATGTGTAGTGTTTGGTGAAGAATTTGTTGGAAATGGTGGAGCACCAACCAATGGTCCTTGTTCAACATTTGAAGTAGGTGCTATTGTGAATAGCGAATCACAACCAGGCGCTTGTAACGGTATGGCTGACCTAGTTATTAAAGCAGGTACGCCTCCGTTTAATATCCAGTGGATGGATACCAGTTTAACTACACCAACAAGACATAATTTATGTAATGGCGTTTATATGTATTCAGTTATAGACTCATTTGGTTGTACAGTAACCGATTCGCTTCATGTATTTACATTGGATACCTTAAATCCATGTGTAAACTTCCAAGCGCATGCAGTGAAACAACCAATTTCACAACCAAATGCATGTGATGCCGTATTAGAGGCATTTGCGAATGGCGGTACACCACCATTTACATTTGCTTGGAGCGATGGTTCTACGGATCGTGTACGTAACAATGTATGTGTAGGTAGCTATGCAGTTGTAGTAACGGATTCGTTTAATTGTACAGCAACAGATTCTGTTTACATCGATCCTGTTGCATTTGCACCACCATCTAACGATCCTTGCGAAGGCTTTAAAGCATATGCTGCAAGTTTAGATGAGAACACTGCTGGTTCTTGTGATGGTGAAGCAGAAGCAATTGTTATAGAGGGCAATCCACCATTCACAATTGCTTGGGCCGATGGTGGTGATAGTACTAAAGTAAGAACAGGTTTATGTGCAGGAGTATATGCATTCACTGTAACCGATTCTGCTGGATGTACAGCAACAGATACAGCTAAAGTGTTTACGTTTAACGTGGTTAACCCATGCGATAACTTTGACGTTCAGCTAGCCGCTGATGATCAATCTGTACCTGGTGCATGTAATGGTTCTGTTGAGGCCTTCGTAATTGGCGGTAAAGCTCCATTTACTTACGATTGGTTAGGTTCTAACGTAGCTAATAAAAAGCACGAATACTTATGTGGTGGTTACCATTCAGTTACTGTAACAGATGCTAACAATTGTACATCTACAGATACTGCTTTTGTTGGAACAGATACGGTAATCAATTTTAACCCATGTAAGTTCTTTGAAATAAGTACTATTTCAATTAATCAGTCAGATTCTACTACATGCGATGGTTATGTAGAAGTAGTAACACATGGTAGCAATGGATCTCTTAACATTAAATGGTTAGACGATTCAACCAATACTACCCAATATCGTAACAATGCATGTAAAGGTGTTTATAGAGTTGTGGTGAACGATTCACTGGGTTGTATTGATTCTGCACGAGCTACAGTAGGTGTAATGCCACAACCGGCTCCATTACCACCTGCTGATACTATTAAACCATTGAAACTATTTGTTGATGCGTTTGATGTAAATAACAATGCATTGTGTAACGGTGTGGCAGTAGGTTATGTACTAGGTGGTGTGCCTCCGTACAAGTTCAGTTTCGGTACTGATACATCTGTAACGGATATGTTTACCGTAGACTCACTTTGTGCCGGGTTCTATACTATGGATGTATCAGACTCAATAGACAACCATGCGTCCTTTGTATTTGTAATCGGTTCGCCAGTTACTACTTTCGTTCCATTAGTACAAGAGTTTAAAGACTCACTAATGAAAGATACATTGGTAACGCCAGCAACGCCTGATTGTGCTATAGATTATGATAATATAGATTCAATTGTAATTAATAGTGTAAGCTTCATTGGCTTAGATAGCGCTTCTGTTGTATGGGCTGTTCACGCAAATGGTGGCACAACAGCTAAAACACAAAGCTATTACATTGGTAACTCTTCAGGGGTGTTTACCTTTGTGTTAGACTTGTACTGTACTTCGCGTTTATCAGGTAACGCAAAAGGTTTAGATACCTACTATATTCAAGAACGTGTGGATACCACCGGTGGCTCTACACCTACAACACCAACTACCCCAACAACAGGTATTGATGAAGTAGGCAATGAGGTACACATTCAGGCTTATCCAAACCCGTTCTCTGAACAAATTACCTTGGTGTTGGATGAGGCTGCAGTGCTAATTATCTCTGATGCTTACGGTAGAGAAATATACCGTACATCACAAGTAAGCGGTACAGTAACGATTAATACTGAAACTTGGATTCCAGGTGTGTATATTATCACTACGGATACAGGAGCAAGTAAAGTGCTTATGAAAACCAAGTAGAATTTAAAAAGCAATAACAAATGGGGCGGTTACAAATGTAGCAGCCCCTTTTTTATTAAATGTAAATACCCAACTCTTTATTGCTTATATTTGAAGGGTATGAACAAACTAGTTGAGTTTTTAACCTGGTATTACAAGGCGGATATTCCTGCCGAAACACTTAGAAAGAAGTATGCTCATCCAGCATCTAAGTACATGCCTATTGATGGCATGGATGTGCATTATCGGGATGAAGGAAATATGAATGACCCCGTTCCTATAGTTTTGTTACATGGTACATCATCATCATTACATACTTGGGATGAATGTACTAAAGAGTTGATTAAAACACGTCGTGTTATCCGTTTTGACTTGCCTGCATTTGGACTTACAGGTCCGCACCCTAAGGCCGATTATGCCTTGAATACATATGCGGGATTTATTACTAAGGTATTGGATAAACTAAAGGTGGATAAAGTGTGCATGGCGGGAAATTCATTTGGAGGTAGCATTACTTTTAATTACGCGCTTAATAATCCAGATAGGGTAGAAAAAATAGCATTGTTAAATTCGGACGGAGTTAAGTTTAAAATAGGAATGGGCGCCATAGGGTTTGTTCTTATGTACATTTTGGGGCACATACCAATACTTAAATACTTGTTGTACTATTGTACACCAGAAGATGTAGTTAAGGCAAGCGTTAAAGGCGTATATGGCGATCCTAGCAAAATAACCCCTGCTATATTTGAACGCTACCGTGATTTTACTTTACGTGCAGGGAATAGAAAAGCTTTAGCAGACAGGTTGGTTACCAAGTACGCCGATAACACAGAGCGTCTTAAGGATATTAAATTACCTACTCTCTTAATTTGGGGTGATCTGGATGCTGTGGTACCCGTTAAGGTATCCGAAGTGTTTGACAAAGAAATTCCGAATAGCAAATTGGAGATTTTAAAAGGTGTGGGTCATGTACCTATGGAAGAAGTGCCTGAAAAGGTTACACCGTTAATACAAGACTTTTTCGCTTAATTATTATTCCTGGTAATACACGCGTTTCACCCTTCTAGAAACGTTGGTTAAAACTTCATAAGGTATAGTGCCTATAGCATTGGCAACTGATAGTATGGAGTGCTCATTGCCAAAAATGAGTACTTCTTCTCCTTCTTTTGCCGCAATAGTTGTTATATCTACCATGCACATATCCATACATACATTACCAACAATAGGTGCTAATTTTCCTTGCACCATTACATAACCTTTTCCGTTACTTAGTTTTCTATTGAGGCCATCGGCATACCCAATAGGAAGTATAGCAATGCGCATATCACTATTTGCTTTTCCAACACGGCTATAGCCAATTGTTTCATTTGCCGGAACCGTTTTTATTTGAGAAATAGTTGTTCTAAGGGAGCTTACATTCTGTAATAATTGTTGCTCTTCTTCATTGGCGCCTACGCCATATAATCCAATGCCTAAACGAACCATGTCAAACTGTGCTTCATTGTAATTGGCAATGCCTGCCGAGTTTAAAATATGTTTCATTATGGGCGCTTGCACTTGCGCTTGCATGATGGCATGAGCGGCTTCTAATTTGTTAATTTGTGACAAGGTAAAGTCTTTATGTTCAATATCATCGCTCGCAGCTAAATGAGAAAACACAGATGCAATTTGTAAGCTAGGGTTGTTTTTAACACGCACTATTAACTCATTTATTTCCGATGTGTCAAAACCAAGCCTATGCATACCTGTATCAACCTTAATATGAATGCGAATAGGGTGGGCTTTGTCTATTGTGTGCTTTTTAATGGAGTTTTCAAATAAGGACAAGCTACCCAAACTAAAAATTTCAGGTTCCAAGTTATGTTCAATCATGGCATCATACCCATCTTCTTCTGGGTTCATTACCATAATAGGCACCGTTATTCCTGCTTTTCGTAACTCAACACCTTCATCTGCATAAGCCACCGCCAAATAGTCTATGTGATGAAACTGCAATATGTTGGCAATTTCAAAGCTGCCGCTCCCATACGAAAACGCTTTAACCATGGCCATAATTTTAGTTTCTGGTTTCAGTTTGGAGCGATAGTAATTGAGGTTATGAACGATAGCATTTAGGTTAATTTCTAATACTGTTTTATGCGCTTTTTGTTGTAAGGCTTTATTAATTGCTTCAAAACCAAATGGCCGTGCTCCTTTTAATAAAACCGTTTCATCTTTAAAATAAGAGTTGTCGTATACCTTTAAAAATTCTTCGGTGGAGTTAAAAAACGCACCTTTAATGGTAAACTTATCCTGCTCGCTGCTAATATCTTTTCCAATACCAATAATACGTGTTACGCCTTTCTCATTTACAAGATTAGCAACCTCTTGGTATAAGGCTTCTTTGTTTTTGCCTGATTGCAAAATGTCTGACAATACGAGCGTTTTATTGGGATGTTGTTTTTGCTGATTCAAAAAGTCTAAAGCAATTGCCAACGACCCTAAATCCGAATTATAACTATCATTAATTACTGAACAGTTGTTTACGCCCTCCTTTAGTTCTAAGCGCATGGCAATTGGGCTTAATCGAACCATACGCTCCTTAATTTGCTCGTTGTTATACTTAAGCAAAAGCATTAAAGCCCAACAATGAATTACATTTTCTATGCTTGCATCATCGGTAAAAGGTATGGTTATGTCAATAAAATCGTTATCATAAACTCCTTGTATCGTAGTTTCAGTCTCTTCAATACTTATTTTTCCAATTTGTAAATCAGCTTTAGATTTTCGCGACCACGAAAACCTATTAATGGAAGCAGAAGCATTACCAATTGCCTGATCTATGAGCTCGTAATCGCTGCAATAAATTATATGTTTACAATTGTCGAATAGGCGTAATTTTTCTTGAACTTTCTGTTCTTGAGATTCGAAGTTTTCGCTATGCGCCTCTCCTATGTTTGTAAACACTCCTATGCTTGGGTTAACAATTGGCGCTAACTTTACCATTTCATGAGGCATAGAAATACCTGCTTCAAACAAACCCAGTTCGTGCTCTTTATTTAACTGCCAAACGGATAAAGGAACACCTACCTGCGAATTAAAACTTTTCGGACTTCGAACGATGTTCTTATCATCACGCAACAATTGATACATCCATTCTTTAACAATCGTTTTTCCATTACTTCCAGTTATGCCCACCACTGGTATGGCAAATTGCGTTCTATGAAAAGCACATAAGGCTTGTAATGCGTTTAAGGTGTTTTCTACAACAATAAAGCATGCACCTTTAAATGTTTCTATGCTGGACGGCATAGAGCTTACCACGAAACTGCGCACACCCTTATCAAACAACTCTGGGAGGTATTTATGGCCATCATGCCTATCCCCTTTAATGGCAAAAAACAAACTCACTTCAGCATTGCTCAACTTGCGACTATCAATTAAAAGTTCTTCAACACCATTGCTTCCCTCACCGTGCAAGATGCCAGCAATTATTTCCGCTATTTTTTTGGTAGAATAATCCATTTACATTTTGTTATAACATATTCTGCACAAGGGTTCATAGTTATCCATTTCTCCTAACATTACCAATTCTTCCCCATCAACTTTTCTGTGGGTATGGTTGGCTATATCACCACATTTAACACATACAGCATGCACCTTACTAACATGGTCGGCTATAGCCAATAAGCCTGGCATAGGGCCAAACGGGTTGCCCTTATAATCAGTATCCAGTCCCGCTACTATTACCCGCACCTGATTATTAGCTAATGTATTACAAACCTTAATTAAGCCATCATCAAAAAACTGTGCTTCATCTATTCCCACAACATCTACGTCATTGGGATAAATAAGTAAGGTGCTCGATGTTTCAATAGGGGTAGATCTAATGCTATTATTATCATGTGATACCACTTGTTGTTCATCGTAACGTGTATCTACTTTGGGCTTAAAAATTTCCACCTTTTGTTTGGCAAACTCTGCTCGTTTCAACCTGCGAATTAACTCTTCTGTTTTTCCAGAAAACATCGACCCGCATATAACTTCTATACTCCCTTTTTTATTGCGTGTAAATTGACTGTTTTCTAGAAACATCTTGTTAATATATTTATCAAAAGGCAATACTATTTTAGACTAAATTTATCCTATCATTGCCTACAACAAATCTACTTAATTTAGTGTTATGGATGCCGCATCTGCCAAAAAGGAAATAGAAGAATTATTACAACAAGTAAATACTCAGTTTACTGATGTAAATGAGGAAAATATAGGAGCATTTGTTGATAAGGTAGAAAGTTTGCACAAGGCTACTGTGATGTTGGAATATGCATTTTCGGCTGTTAGTGAGCAAACAGCGCAAGAAGAAAAAGTTTCAGAACCTGTTACAACTTCAGAACCAGAGGCTGCAAGTGAACCCCATGCGGAGCAGGTTGTAGAAGCACCCACCCCAACTGTTGAAACAGTACAGCCAGAAAAGCAAGATAGTGTACCCGATATAGTGTTGAGCATTAATGACAAGTTTCTTTTTACACAAGAGTTATTCAACGGTGATGCAAGTGCATATGAAAATGCCGTTGCTGAAATAAACAGTAAAATCACCTTGGAAGAAAGCTCTCAGCTACTAGAAAATTTGCAACAAAAGTTTAATTGGTCAGATGAATCAGAAGCAATTAAAACCTTGCAATTAAAAATCAAAAATAGGTTTACATAATAAATGAAACTATTTATTGTACCCACTCCAATTGGTAACTTAGAAGATATCACCTTAAGAGCATTAAATGTGCTAAAGGAGGTTGATTTTATATTAGCAGAAGATACGCGTAAATCCGGCATATTGTTAAAGCATTTTAACATTGACAAAAAAATGTATGCCCATCACATGCACAATGAGCATAAAACTATAAGCCTTATAAGTGATAAATTAAAAGAAGGAAAGAATGTTGCAATCATAACAGATGCTGGCACGCCAGGTATTTCTGACCCCGGATTTTTATTGATACGTGAATGTATTAATGAGGGTATAGCGGTGGAGTGTTTGCCAGGCGCTACAGCATTTGTTCCGGCTTTGGTAAACTCCGGCTTACCATCAGATAGGTTTTGCTTTGAAGGTTTTTTGCCTCAAAAAAAAGGGCGACAAACAAGAATTAAGGCATTGATTGAAGAGAAACGAACTATGGTGTTTTACGAATCGCCACATCGTTTGGTTAAAGCATTAGAACAATTTCAAGAATATTTTGGTGGCGATAGAAAGGCGTCTGTTTCACGTGAGCTTACGAAAATGTACGAAGAAAATAAAAGAGGCACTATTTCAGAGCTTATAACTTACTTTACAAGTAAACCTGTTAAAGGCGAAATTGTAATTGTTGTAGAAGGCTGTAAGTAATTTATTTCATGCAAAAACGCTGGACAATAAAACCTAAAGCACATAACGCTGCTATTGCAAAGCTGGCGGCCGACTTGAACGTTAACGAGGTGTTGGCGAACTTATTATTACAGCGAGGAATTGGCAGTTTTGATGAGGCTAAACGTTTTTTCCGGCCTAGTTTAGATGATTTACACAATCCTTTTTTAATGAAGGATATGGATAAAGCAATAGCGCGCATTGAAAAGGCCATAGCAGAAAATGAAAAGATACTGGTGTTTGGCGATTATGATGTAGACGGCACCACTGCAGTAGCACTTGTTTATTCCTTCTTAAAAACAATTATTGGTGATAGGGTTGACTTTTATATACCTGATAGATATAAAGAAGGATATGGCATTTCTTTTCAAGGAATAGACTTTGCTAATGCCAATGATTTTAACTTGATAATTGCGCTAGATTGTGGAATACGATCGGTTGACAAAGTGGATTATGCTACAGAAAGAGGAATTGATTTTATTATTTGTGACCATCACTTACCTGGTGATGAGATTCCAAAAGCTGTGGCAGTATTAGATGCTAAACAAAAGGATTGTAATTACCCTTTTAAAGAATTGTGCGGTTGTGGTGTAGGTTTTAAATTGGTTCAAGCATATGCGCAAAATAATAATTTAGACTTTTCTTTATTGGGCGAATATTTAGACTTAACAGCTATTTCCATTGCATCCGACTTGGTGCCAATTGTAGACGAAAATAGAGTGTTATGTTATTATGGTTTGCAAGAAATTAACAACAATCCAAGAAAAGGTATTAAAGCTATTTTGGATTTAGCACAAGTAAAGAAACAAATAACAATAAATGAGTTAGTGTTTACCATTGGCCCCAGAATTAATGCTGCAGGGCGTTTAGATTCAGGAAGAAAAGCCGTTGAATTATTAATATCCGATAATGTGGAGGGCGCTGAAAATGCAGGAGAAAAAATAAATATGACCAACACACAACGTCGTGAGTTGGATAAAAATATTACGGAGCAAGCGTTATCTATGATAGCCGATGACGAACAATTACAAAATAAAAAGTCTACAGTATTATTTCATCCTAATTGGCATAAAGGGGTAATAGGTATTGTTGCTTCTCGTTTAATCGAGAATCATTATAAGCCTACTATTGTTCTTACTGAATCCGGAGGTAAGGCTACAGGATCTGCACGATCGGTAAAAGGTTTTAACGTGCACGATGCAATTGCAGCTTGTGCTGATTTGTTAGAACAATTTGGAGGACACAAATATGCGGCAGGCTTAACAATGAAAGTAGAAAATGTAGCCGCCTTTCAGGAGAAGTTTGAACAAGTGGTAAGCGAAAGCATAACCCAAGAAATGCTAACACCCGAAGTAGAAATTGATGCGGAAATAGATCTGCAAGATATCAACCCTAAATTTTTTAGAATTCTAAAACAGTTTGAACCTTTTGGTCCTGAAAACCTTTCGCCCGTTTTTGTAACA
Organism: uncultured bacterium; assembly: GCA_964014945.1. Taxonomy (GTDB): domain Bacteria; phylum Bacteroidota; class Bacteroidia; order 2-12-FULL-35-15; family 2-12-FULL-35-15; genus 2-12-FULL-35-15. The sequence continues at coordinate 10,306 of CAXHCC010000056.1, forward strand.
AAGAAGGTGAAGGACGGGGGTTATGGAAAAATAGTGGGCAATTCTCATTTAAAACTTACTGTAGAAACTGACGCAACGGGTTTTGGCGCTATTGCCTTTGGCCAAAGCAATTCTCTTAAATACATAAGTGATGGCAAATCATTTAATGTATGTTACTCGATAGAAGAAAATGAGTTTAGAGGTAATGTGTCTTTACAGCTTAATGTAAAAGATATTCAGCCAGCCGAAAAAGAATAGTTAATTTTTTGGGGCAAGCTTAGCTAAGTACTTTCCTAAAATATCAAATTCCAGGTTAACTACCGTACCTGCTTTTATATGTTTAAAGCAGGTATTTTCGAAAGTATAAGGTATTATACAAACTGAAAAACGATTGTTTTGAGAATTTACTACAGTTAAACTTACACCGTTAACACAAACCGACCCTTTTTCTACCGTTATATTGCCTTGTGACGCATCGTATTCAAAAGTAAACACCCAACTTCCATTTTCTTCTTTAACACTCTTACAAGTCGCAATTTGGTCTACGTGTCCTTGAACAATATGTCCATCTAACCGGTCGCCCAGTTTCATACAACGTTCTAAGTTTACTTCGTCTCCAACTTGCAGGTAGCTTAAATTGGTTTTTTGTAGGGTTTCGTCAATTGCCGTTACAGTATACTCTTTACCGTCTAAACTAACTACGGTTAAACAAGCACCGTTATGCGCTACACTTTGATCGATTTTTAATTCATCGGTAAAGTTTGCTTCAAGGCTTATGTGCAAATTGCCTTTGTCCTTTTTTAAGGCAGTTACTTTTCCTAAGGCTTCAACAATTCCTGAAAACATAGCTATGCAATTTCAATATTTCTAATCACGAATAAGGTGTATAAACCCTTTCTCCTCCCGTGGTAAAATTCCTCCTACCCTAATTTCATTAATGGTACAAATATAAAAATACACCCCATCCGGACAAGGCTTATCGGTATTCATATCCTTTCCATTCCAATTTATACTTGGTTCTGTAGTGGTAAACACCAAGTTACCCCATCTATTGTATATTTTAATGTCAATATCTTTTACATATCTATAAGGTGTTAACGGAATGTACAAGTCATTTGTACCATCAGTATTGGGCGTAAAAACATTTGGTAGCTCGTAAATTGGGCAATTATCAACGCAAGTTGTTACCGTATATGTACTTTCGTTTCCAGTTGAATCAATTGCAGATATGGCGTAACAACCGGCTATGGAAGGGATGGTGCCACCAAACAAATAAGTATGTTTAAAGGTGGTATCGGTTTCATCGCTGATACTTCCAATCAAAAACAAATCATCCTCCTTGTTGGGCGAATAATAAATATTGTATTTCATAACATCATCACTACAATAATTATCGGGGTTGCTCCAAGTAATCGTATTTAGTTCTGTAACACAATCGTTGTTAATGCTAGTAATTGTTGGTTGGCAAGGTGGAATTATGTCAACAGGAATGTTGCAAGAAATTTGCGAATAGTTAATTAACGGTGAGGCAATAGATGTATCCGAATAGCTGCCATAGGCTACAATTTTGTAACAATAAGTTCTGCCATTAACCAGGCTATCATCACTGTAGTTTGTGTTTATCGTTGAGTCTAATAATTTATATACCCCTGACCCCGCAACACTATCCTTGTATACAAAATATTTGTAATTAGCCCAAGGAACATGAAAATCCCAACTTAAATTAATTTTGTTGTCGGTTGGTGAAGTTGTTAGATAAACTGAGGAGCTTTTGTTGCTAGTTCCAACTAAACTGCCATTAGCATAAAACTCAATTTTATAGGTGTATGCAGAGTCATTGGTATTTAAATTTGTAGCAATTATTCCTGTGTCATTCATTTGCCAAAATGCAGGGTAAGTGTAACTTCTAATTTGAGAATAACTATCACCATTAGGATTGGTGCCAAAGGCTTGCATAACTCTAACTTCATAAACGCCAGGGTTTGCAATGGTGTCAAAATTAGCTGCATCGCCTAGTGGTGGTGTCCAATGTACCCATATGCTATCACCGCTGCCGGTACTTAATACACTTACATTGGTTATGATAGGCACATCGCGTATTAACTTTTGGCATACTGGTGTTGATGCATAACTTTGAGAACCGTCAATATAGTTAGCCACAATCAGATAAGAATAATCAATCCCATTGTTGAGTCCTACTCCATTATTATTGTCGGTAAAGGTGGTAATATCTGCGTTCGTAGTTCCAACCAATGTGTAACCAGCACTTGGTGGAACACCTGTTTCACAAACAGCATGTGCCCATCCATCACAAGCATCTTTTCTATACACCGCGTAGTTTATCAATGGGTTGTCGCCTAATGTACTATTACATAGGGCATCGTTCCAATTAAGAATAATACTGGCGCCACTTGGTGTTGCGCTAACATTTTTTGGGGCAGGTGCAATTACACGAATAAATATAGATTCAAAATCAACCAAATCGGAAGGGTGGCTATCTTGTGCTTTAAAAGTAACCAAGTAGGGTAATAGCTGTACTTGATCGCAATTAGGGTTCCAATTAAAAATACCTGTGGTTGTACTCGTTAATGGGGTAGACGAAAAGGAAGCGGGAGGGTTTAATTGAAATGGGCCACCTGTTGCGGTTAGTGTAATTATATTCGCATTTGCATCCGTTGCGGTTACGCCGAAATTTAAATTGCTTCCAGCTTCAATACAAGTGTCGTTTAAGTTGGCTATTTGTGGTGGGTCGTTGTTACAGCCTGTGCGTACATCTATTTGCAAATCACGCAATACAGAACCAATATAGAAACGTTCTGAACTGCCCGGCAAGCGTCTGTACTCTTTAATTAATATGGCAATGTTATATTCACAAGCTGCAATAGGTACACACCAAACCAAATCTCCTTTTAAGGCATCTATATCGTTGTATTCTAAGTTAGGAGGTAAAAAATAATTTATTATAGGTATGCCATCTGCGTAGGATGCAACCAAACTATAAACCAAACTATCGCCATCTACGTCATTCGCGCCAGGGTTGTGTTCAAAGCACTCTCCAACACATGCTTGGTCAATTGGAGGATTCAACAAAACAGGAGAATTGTTACTACCCAAAAATGGGTTAATGATTAATTCGCTTTGAACGTAAAAAGGGGTTTCGTTAGCGATATTACAAATGCCATCATTCCTATCTGGATCGTTTAGCGAAATAAGATAACTACCCGCACCTGGGTAGGTGTGGTTAACCACATAAACATTTTTAATTATATCGTTTGCCAATAATTCACCTGCCGGAACAGAGGAGTCATAAATTCCAAGTGAACCGCAATTGCTACCATTAGGGCCATTGCTTCTTTGTACTTTTGCCGACTCGCCATCACCAAAAAATATCTCTTGTTCGCAACGATACGCTTTTGATTTTGAGTAAGTATAAGTAGTAAGGGTAATTCTGTAAGTTAGTCCCGATACATGTTCGTAGGTGATTTCTCCAGCTCTGTTATGGGTAGCATACACCTTCCCAATTATGAGTAGCAATAATAAACTAAATAGGCGCTTATACATTTTTATATCAACGATAAAATAGTGGTGGTATTGTACTATTCAGTCGTTTTAGTAATCAATAACTTGCTCTTTCAAATTTGCTGGCATTACTCGCTCTTCGTATAATTGGGTTCTGAGTTGTGGTTCAAACCCTGCTTCTCGAATAGTGTTTTGAATGCCCTTAGCTGTAAAACGATGAGGTGCTCCAGCAACTGAAACCACATTTTCTTCAATCATAATACTACCAAAATCATTGGCGCCAGCATGTAAACATAGTTTAGCAATTTCTTTTCCAACAGTTAACCAACTAGCTTGTATGTTTTTTATGTTAGGCAACATTATTCGGCTCAATGCAATCATTCTTATGTACTCATCGCCACTTACATTGTTGCTTATCCCTTTATGCGTTTTTAGTAAGGTTCCATCATCTTGAAAAGGCCATGGAATAAATGCTAAAAACCCATTTGTGCCTTCAGGTTTTTCAGCTTGTACATCTCTTATCCATACTAAATGTTCAAAGCGCTCTTCAATTGATTCTATATGACCAAACATCATAGTAGCCGATGTTGTAATATCCAACTTATGTGCCGCCCGCATAACATCTAGCCATTCTTGACCTGAACACTTGCCATTAGAAATTAAACGCCGTACTCTGTCATTTAAAATTTCTGCTCCTGCACCAGGCATACTATCCATACCAGCCTCCTTAAGTTCTTGCAATACTGTTGTGTAATCGCACTTTTCTAATTTGGCAATATGGGCTATTTCAGGTGGACCTAAAGTGTGTAATTTTAATTCAGGAAATAGTTGTTTTAACTCTTTAAATAAATCAACATAAAATTGCAAACCTAAATCAGGATGATGCCCACCTTGTAATCTGTCTCTTATACACATCTGACGCTGCCGACGATGTGCGTTGTG